>QBLX01000009.1:46772-47300 GCA_003241825.1 Alphaproteobacteria bacterium | reverse complement strand
AGTATGGTCAGGTCGGGCCGCAGCTTCCGCAACCGCTCGACGACGGGCAGTAACGACAGGGTTTCACCGACACTCACGCCGTGCAGCCAGACCAGCTCGCCCGCGGGGCGTGGGGCCCCTGCTACGCCCAGCCGTTCGTCGACCCGGTCGTGGTCTTCCTTGCCCTGTTTGACACGCCCGTCCAGCAGGCGTGGAGCCAGTGGCTCAAAGAGCCGCGTCATCAGACGATAGGCAGCGAGGGCGGGGCTCATCACAAGCGTGGGGCCCCGGTTATGGCGTCAGCGCGGGCCTCGACTGCGGTCAGACGGTCGCTCCATTCCGCAACGACTGTCGGCAGGTCGCCATCGGTCGGAAACCGTTCGAGATCGTAGACGATCGCACCCTTGCCGAAGGGGAGGGGCAGTAGGGCGCGGTCCCAGCTCTTCAGGCGGATGGAAGGTTGGCAACTCAAACCGATGAAGACAACAGGCGTACCGGACAGTTTCGACAGCAGGGGCAGGCCCTCGGCCATCTGGCGCACCGGACCCC
>QBLX01000009.1:29841-46762 GCA_003241825.1 Alphaproteobacteria bacterium | reverse complement strand
CGGACCCCTCGGGCCATCCGGCGTGACGGCAAGCGCAGCCACCTTCAGCTGTTTGAGGCCATCGCGCAGGGCCTGGGTCCCACCCTTGGCCCGACCCACCTTGTCCTTGTTGGATGACGACCCTCGCACTGCAGGGATGCCCTGCAGTGCCATGGCCTGGGCGATGAACTGCCCGTCCGGGGACAGCGAAACCAGCCCCTTGATCGGCTGGGCGCGGTCCAGTGGCCAGGACGCCGGGCTCAGGGCAATACGCGAGTGCCAGAAGGCGCAGAGGACGCCGCCGCCGTCGCGCCAGACCTGTTCGACCAGGGGCCGCCCTTCGTAGGTCCACCGGATCGTCGCAAAACAGAACTGCATCCAGCCAGCGAGGACATGGGCGAGAAACGTCTGCAGCACAGGGTTACGGAGAGGTCTCATTTCAGGCGACAGTGGCAACTGTGGGTAAGGGCGTGCCGTCCAGCGATTGCTGCCGAGCCAGACGACTATAGAGCCCTCCGGCGGCGATCAGCGAAGCATGGCTGCCGGTTTCGACCACACGGCCTGCTTCGATGACGTGGATGCGATCGGCATTCATCACCGTCGACAGGCGATGCGCGATCATCAGCGTGGCCCGCCCCTGCATCAGGCGTTCGAGTGCGGCCTGCACAAGAGCCTCGCTCTCTGTATCGAGGGCTGACGTTGCCTCATCGAGCAGCAGGATCGGAGCATCCTTGAGGAAGGCGCGCGCGATCGCGATCCTTTGGCGCTGGCCACCCGACAGGCGCATGCCCCCTTCGCCGGCCCGCGTGGCATAGCCTTCGGGAAGGCTCGTGATGAAGTCATGAGCGGCTGCCGCGCTCGCGGCCTCGGCTATCTGGGCCTCAGTGGCCCCTGGTCGCCCATAGGCGATGTTGGCGGCGAGGGTGTCGTCGAAAAGGAATGGTTCCTGGGTGACCAGGGCAATGCGGTCGCGCAAATCTGTCAGGCTGAGTTCGCGTACATCGGTCCCGTTCAGGGTTATGGCCCCGTCTGTGACGTCGTAGAAGCGCGGGAGCAGAGACAGGATGGTCGATTTGCCCCCACCTGATGGCCCGACCAGGGCAACAGTCTCGCCCGGCTCTACGGTCAGGCTGATGTCGGCAAGGGTCGGAGCAGCGAGGGAGTAGGCAAACGATACACGCTCGAAGCCGATGGTCACCGGGGCTTGGGGGAGTGGCTGCGGGCTCTCAGCCTGACGGATTTCCGGCGTGATATCGAGGGCAGAGAACAGTCGGCGGGCCGCAGTCAGCCCTTCAGCGAGGACTGTCTGCAGATTGGTGACCTGCCTTACGCTCTGTCCTGCTGCCATCAACAGCCCGATGAAGGCGGCGAAGGCTCCGACCGTCATTGCGTCCGACTGGGCGCGCCAGCCTGCATAGGCCATGACTGCGGCCACGATGATCATCGCCACCAGGTTGGAGAAGGGGCCCGCGAATGCCCGGGCATCGGCGGACTTGATCACGTGGCGCTGGCGGCGGGCCACCACCTCGGCAACGCGCGCTTCCTCGGCGGCCTCCCGGTTCTCGATCTTGATCAGGCGAACGCCGTCGAGGTTTTCCATCAGCGCCGTGGAAAGATTTTCTGTCTCCTTCATCGCCCCTGTTGTGGCCTTTCGCGTGCGCTTGCCAAAGCGACGGATGACAAGACTGACCATCGGTGCACCCAGCAGGACGATCAGGGTCAGCTGCCAGTCGATCCAGGCCATGTAGGCAATCACGGCGATCAGGGTCAGGCCGTGCTGGGTATAGTTCACGATGCCGTTGGTGAAGGCCTCGCGCACCAGATTGGCATCGAACAGGACCGAGGAGACAAACCCTCCCGAGTGCTGGCTTCGCAGACGGGCGAGGTCTGCGCGAATCATGGCTCCGAACAGCCGGACCTGGATGTCTCCGACGATACTGTGCCCAAGGCGGTTGACCAGCGCCGCCTGACCGAGGGCAGCAATCGTCCATACCACGGCAATGCCGACGATCAGGGAAGGGATCACGACCAGCGCGTCTTCCGGCTGAATGGTCACGAAGCCCCAGACCGTGACCGGCTTGTTCAGGAACAGGCCGTCGATTGCCGGCTGCAACAGTTGCAGGACCGTGGCCGACATGATCCCCACGACTGCTGCGCAGACCAGCGACAGGATCAAGGCACCTCTGTGCAGCGAGAGGTAATCACGCCAGATGCGGCCCAGCAACGGACGCGATCGATCAGTGGTATCGGTTGCCAGATGTGGGCTCGTCATGGGTCGGAGGTCGGACGGGAACCGCGACAAGTCAAGCACCGTGGCGCTCAGCCTGTTGAACAGCTATCTCCGGCACATGTCACGCTATGACCTTACGACCCCGTCCGGCCGGTTCAAGACGCGGTGGGACTATGTCTGGAAGGATCATGCCTTTTTGAGGCGCTGGTTCATGAACGCTCATTGGCTGGGGCCGGATCTGGTCCGGACCAACCAGCCCTCACCCCGGCAACTGGCCTACTGGAAGACACAGGGGATCAGGACGGTCATCAATCTGCGCGGCGTGCGCGACGAAGCCTATTATGCGCTGGAAAAGGAAGCGTGCGCTCGCCTGGGACTGACGCTGATCGATGCGCCGCTGGACAGCCGCGATGCCCCGCAGAAGGATCGCATCCACCGTGCGCGCGCCCTGTTCCAGACCATCGAATACCCGGTGCTGATCCACTGCAAGTCAGGAGCCGACCGCGCAGGCATGATGGCCGTCTTCTACCGGCATTTTCATCTCGGCGAACCGATCTCGCAGGCCATCAGCCAGTTGTCGAAGACCTATCTTCACAGCCGCGAGGGGCTGACGGGCATCCTCGATTACACGCTCGAGAAATACCTCAACGAGGTCGAGCCCAAGGGCATCAGCTTCATCGACTGGATCGACAGCGAAGCCTACGATCCCAAGGCCATCCGCGCAGAGTTCAAGGCCCAATGGTGGGGCACGCTTCTGACCGAAAAACTGCTCCGTAGGGAGTAGACTTCAGCCCCAGGGCCCTGTCTTGGGGCGCGACGGTTCGTCTGGTTTGACCCCGTCCTCTGCGTCCTTCCTGGCCTTGCGCGCGGCTTCCCACGAACGGAAGCTCTGGATAGCACTGCGTTCACCGCGATAGGCAAACAGCCAGAAGGCCAAGACAGCCAGCAGGCCAACCAGGCCGGCGATCTGCTGGCCGTCGAGAGTGGTTCCGAACAGGGTCATGGATACCTCAGTGTGTGTCGCCACGCGGGTCGATCATCCGGTGGGCATGCAGGATAAAAAATCGCATATGGGCATTGTCGACCGTTGCCTGGGCCCGGGCCTTCCATGCCTGACGGGCCTCGGCATAGCTGCCGAAGGCACCGACGAACTCGACCTGAGACAGATCGCGAAAAACCGGCGCATCCAGGTGACGAAGCTCGCCGCCAATCACAAGGTGCAGCAGTTGCTGGGCTTCGACTTCGGTATGCTGGGACATGGGCGACTTTTCGAAGGGTTGCAGGGGTTATGAGCCCAGCGGGATAGGCGCTGTACGCCTCACGATCAACGGGTGAAGTGCCGGGGCACAGCATACCAGGCTGGCCTGGCGCGGGTCCGGACGGTTGAAATGCCACGGTCGACCGTGATGATCCGTGACCCTGGCTCCCGCTTCCTGCGCGATGAGGGCCCCGGCCGCGATGTCCCAGTCCCATTTCGGAGACAGGGCGATAGCGGCATCAAATGCTCCAGCCGCAACCAGAGCCATTCGATAGGCAATGGCATTGCGCTTCTCGAACCGCATTGATGGCCAAGGCTCCAGCCATTGAGGGCCCTCGATCATTCGCGCGTCGGCCAATAGAGAGGCATCATCCAGGCTGTCGGTATCTGACGCCGATATCGCGCGGCCGTTCAGGAATGCGCCACCGCCCAGCCTCGCCTCGAACGTCTCGTTCAGGGCCGGAGCGTGGATTACGGCCGCCACGGGCCGGCCCTCCTCGATGATGGCGATGGGGATACACCACCAAGGCTTGCCCTTCATGTAGGCGACAGTCCCGTCGATGGGGTCGACGATGAACAGTCTGCGGCATGACAGGCGGGCGGGCGTGTCCGGCGTCTCTTCCGAAAGCCAGCCGTAGTCCGGTCGCGCGTCCAGCAAAGTGGCCTTCAGCAAGGCATCGACGGCCATGTCGGCGGAGCTGACCGGCGATCCCCCTGACTTGGACCAGACCTTCAACCCCTGCTCACGCTCTTTCAGTGCCAGGGCTCCTGCCACCAGAACCGCGTCCCGGATCAGGGCCAGATCGTCCTCGTACCCGGTCATTTCCCGGCGATGGCGACGGCGTCTAACAGCAGCGAGGGGCTGTTGGAGCTGCCTCGGAACTCCAGATCCGATCCCGCGACCATCCGTGCCCAGAGGTCCTTCAAATTGCCCGCCACGGTGACCTCGCTGACGGGATAGGCCAACTCGCCATCCTCGAACCAGAAGCCAGAGACGCCGGCGGACCAGTCGCCAGTGTTGCCGTTCAGTGATGGCCCGAACATCGAGGTGATCACAAGGCCGGTCCCTGCGTCCGACATCAACTCGGCCCGTGAACGTGTGCCGGGCGTCAGATGAAGATTGTGGGTCGAAACTCCGGAGGGTCCGGCCAGCCCTCGCGAGGCGTGACCGGTGGAGTTCAGCCCCAGTTGTGATGCAGAGGCGGTATTGAGTAACCAGGTCTGCAGGACACCATTCGAAACGATCTCGCGGCGCTCGACCTCTACACCTTCGTCGTCAAAAGGAGTCGAGCCCAGACCCCGGGGGCGAAACGGATCGTCGATCAGGCTCATGCCGGCAGGCAGGACCAAAGTGTTCAGTCGATCTTTCAGGAACGACGTCCCCCGCGCGATCGAGGGACCAGAAATGGCACCCAGCAAAGGGGAGAGAATCTGTGTCGCGACCCGGTTCTCGAAGATCACGGGCGCGGTTGTCGAGGCGATCTTGCGGGGACCAGTGCGGGCGACGGCCCGACGACCGGCCTCTGTGCCGATCGAAACGGCGTCGGGGAGGTCCGCAAGCCAGCGCGTGGTACGGCCTTCGCTGCCGCGTTCCATGGCTCCGTCCTTCTCGGCAATGACGCCAACCCCTAGCGAGAACCCACTGCCGGAATAGGTACCATTGAAGCCATGCGACGTGACGAGCCGCCATGTCGTGGCTGATGTCGATGCATGACCGCCCTCCGATCGGGCGACGCCCTCGATGGCCAGTGCAGCAGCTTCTGCCTCGGCTGCAGCCCCCTCCAGCTCCGCCGCACTGCGCTCTGACCCGTCGAACAGATCCAGATCAGTGTGGGGGCGCCGTGCCAGCCGATCGACATCGGCGAGGCGCGCATGGGGATCTTCCGGTGCCAGACGGGCCATGGCGACGACGCGCTCGACAAGCCGCGCGCGCGTGGCTGGCGATAGGTCGGAAGCCGAGACGGAAGCCTGACGCTGCCCGACAAAGACACGCAGGCCCAGATCACGGGATTCTTCGCGCTCCACATCCTCCAGAGTCCCGTTACGGACTCCGACAGACAGGGATCGGCGCTCGGCCGTAACGGCCTCCGCAGCGTCGGCACCCGCTGCAAGGGCCGCAGCAATCAGATCATGCAAAATGTCGGGGGAGTTCAGCGAAGGCGTTTCAGACATGCCCCGATATGGTGGACCCTGCGTCGGGCTGCAACATCTCTCAGAGGACCCCGTAGGCGATCAGCGACAGGGCTGCGACCAGAAGTGCGAGATAGGTCAGGATCATGCCTGCCACGCGACCCAGCGACGGCCCCTTTTGAAAGATCAGTCCCAGGGAATGGAGCAAGCGTCCCGCCAGCAACGTCCCCCCGATGGCGTGGATCATCACAGGAGGAGCGCCCGTGAGGGCCAGCAGCACAAGGGCGACGAGGCCAGCAGGAATATATTCAGCCGCATTCCCAAAAGCGCGGCTGGCCGATGTCAGTTCGTCGTTGCCGCCATCGCCGAACGCCACGAGATGACGGCGTCGCCGACGCACGGTCAGGCCGGAAAGCGTAATCAGCAGCAGAACGAGGAGACCGCTCCAGAGGCTCGCTGCGTGGATTGAAACCATCGTCATGCTCAGTTTTCCCGCCCAACCGGATATAGTCTGTAGCGGTTATCGTAGAACGGCGTTTGTTCATAGAACCATGCCAGTCGCGCATCTCCGTTTGCCGCGAAGTCCGGTTCCGCGACCAGTTTTGCCTCGAAGGCTGCCTTCAATTCAGGGTCTGCGGCCAGCATTCGCTCTGCCAGCGGTGCGATGGCATAGCTCTCGATGTACTCGACCCTGTTCAATACCTCCGGAAACATGCCCCAGGCAAAGAAGCTCTCCGATGACTGAGGTTCGAGCAGCAGCACAGCCACATCGCCCATGGGCTGATCGGTAGGGATACGGACCGAGCCGATGGGCCAGGTCCACTCCATGGATTCCGCCGTGACGTCGGTGACAGCGATCTGGACGTGCGCCTCGTTGGTGCGGGCAGCAATCTTGGGGTCATTGAGACGGATCATCTCGACAGCAACCGTCCTCGGGCTGTAGAGGGTTTCCATCTGCAAGCCTTGAAGATGCAGGCGCTCGATCAGATCGGTCCGGTAGCCAGGCACCCAGTAGGCAACTGGCCGCTTCAGCGTCAGCGTCGGACGCGAGCCATAGAAGGGCAGGGACCACAGTTCCGGATCGGCCTTTCCCAGCCAGCGGATTTCCTGCCGACCGGAGGCCGGGCTCTCGTACATTTCGTAGGTGACGCCCTTGAAAGCGCGGATTCCGACCGGAGTGGGATCGGCCTCGAAATTGGCAGGGATCTCAGCGGGCCGGAGGGCCTTGTCGGCGATAATCGCGGTAGCCAGTGTCTTGCCGTCGCTTGCCAGCAGGCGCAAGACCGCTTCCAGCAGCACATAGGTGCCGAGCACGCGCTGTTCGTAGGGTTTGAGGCTGTGGTTTTCGACCAGGATCGTCGGAACGTGGGCGGCCGAACCCCATCCATTCGAGAAACGCTCTCCGAGGCCACCGTCGGACAAGCCCGCTTTGGGATCGTCGCCGACGCCGAACACCAGCGGTCCCGGAATATGACCCTCGGCCTCAAGCGCAGCATTGATCGCAGGCTTGAAGGCGGCGTCCAGCCAGGCTGCACTGGCCGGGGACCGCGAGTAGATGCCGTCCTCGCCATTGTAGCCGTATGTGATGTCATACTGGTAATCCATGCCGTCCGTGACGTGGATATCGACATACAGGGCCGGGTCATATTTCCGGATCAGCCCCATCACCGCCCGCATCTCGGGCTGGTCCAGCTTCATGAAGTCGCGGTTCAGGTTCTGATTCGTAGCCGTGTGCCGCCAGCCCTGAATCCGGGGGCCCCTCTGGTTGGGGCGGCTGTAGGCCGAGGCCCGCTCGTGGCCGTCGACCGACAGGATCGGGATCAGGATCAGATTGGCGCGATCCAGCAAATCGCTCTTGCCACCGAACGCCATGTCGCGAAGCAGCATCATGCCCGCGTCCTTCCCGTCTATCTCGCCGGGATGGATGCCCGCCTGGGCCAGCAACACGGGTTTCGAAGGATCGAGGGACGCGCCATCTTTCGAAGCGATCACGGCATAGATGGCGCGCCCTTCGGGTGAGGTTCCGAACTGTTCTATGCGGATGAGATCGGAGGCTGCGTCCAGACGGTCGAACCAGGCCCGGGTTTCAGCGTACGAGGGGCTCGTGTTGTGCGTCTCGTCCAGTTCGAAGGCGGTGACCCACGGGTGGTCCGACCCCGCCAGAAGGCTGCGACTGGTCCCGTTCCATTCGACGGCCGGCGGCAGGAATGGCTGGTCCCATGGGGCGGTGGTCGGGACAGACTGGGACATGGCGGATGTCGCTGCAAGGGCCGCAAGGACGGCGATAAGACAGGTGTGACGCATACGGCCCTTCCTCTGCCAAATGTGGGCAGGCCGCAAGCCACCGTAGGCTAACCCTGGCGGATGCCTGGATGGGTGCAGCTTTTCGGACCGCCGGCCCGTTAGATTGGACGCGAGACCGACGGGTAGTCACGCGAAGTCACGCGCCCTACTCAACTTGAACCTCGCGCGTGCCTGCGCGGCCGTCAGGAACGGATCACTCCTCGAGCGCGGCCGTCAGCCGGGCGATTTCCCGCTCTTCGCGCGCCTTGCGGCTTGCCAGTTGCTCAAGTTTCCGGGTCTGTGCAGCGGTAGGAGCGCCGGCTGCCTGCACGGCGGCTTCGATTTCAGCGACCTGTTCCTCGATCTCCGCAAGCCGCTCCTCGGCCTCGAACCGTATGTTGGACAGGCGCTCTTCACGCGTGACACGCGGCGCACGGTCCGCGCGTGCTGCGTTTCGGCCTGCCAGAACCTGGGCTTCTGCCGTGGAAGCGACCGAGACGACTGGCATGGCCAACAGGGCCGCCGCACAAACGATGAGGATTTTTCTCACTGGATCTTTTCCCGACTTCAACGTGTCTGAACAAAGACCCTAGATTACATTTTCGTCACGAGGAAAGCGTTTTTTGTGCGCTGCGATAGAGCGCGCTGTCGCCCGTCATTTCCAGATGGGCGTGCCATCACCGGGCAGCCCGAGCCGGGACCACATGTCGCTGACCCGGGCTACAACATCCGGGTCCATCCTGATTTCCTCGCCCCATTCCCGGTGCGTTTCGGGCGGTAATTTATCGGTCGCGTCCAGGCCAATCTTGGACCCGAGGCCGCTCTCGGGGCTCGCGAAGTCCAGGTAATCGATCGGGGTGTTTTCGATCAGGGTGATGTCGCGAGCCGGATCCATCTTGGTCGCCATCGCCCACATCACCTGTTTCCAGTCGCGGGCGTCGATGTCGTGGTCGACCACGATGACCCATTTTGTGTACATGAACTGTCGCAGATAGCTCCAGACACCGAGCATCACGCGTTTCGCATGGCCGGGGTAGGCCTTCTTCATCGAGACGACGGCAATGCGGTAGCTGCAGCCTTCCGGCGGGAGCCAGAAGTCAACGATCTCCGGGAACTGGGCGCGAAGCAGGGGAATGAAGACCTCGTTCAGGGCTTCACCCAGCACGGACGGCTCGTCCGGTGGGCGCCCCGTGAATGTCGTCAAATAGATCGGGTCCCGGCGCATGGTGATGGCGGTGACCTGGAAGACCGGAAAGGTCTCGACCGAGTTGTAGTACCCTGTGTGGTCGCCGTAAGGCCCTTCCGGCGCATGTTCATCCAGCAGAACATGCCCCTCAAGTACGATCTCGGCCTCGGCAGGCACCATCAGCGGCACCGTCTTGCAGGCGACCAGCTCGGCCTTTGCCCCCCGCATCAACCCCGCAAACTGGTACTCGCTGAGTGTATCCGGGACAGGTGTCACGGCTGCGAGAATAGTGCCCGGATCAGCTCCGAGGACCACAGCACAGGGCAAGGGGTCCCGCTTTCCCGCCTTCTTGTGCCTCGCATAATGCTGCGCACCGCCGCGGTGGGCGAGCCAGCGCATGATGGCGCGATCCTTTCCCAAAACCTGCATCCGGTAAATGCCGAGGTTGAAGTCATCCTCACGGTCTTCACCCGGCCCCTTCGTCACGACGAGGCCCCATGTGATCAGCGGCGCGGGCTCTCCTGGCCAGCAGGTCTGGACCGGCAAACGGGTGAGGTCGATCTGATCGCCCTTGAGCACGACCTCCTGCACTGGGGCTTTCTTCACGATCTTTGGCCGCATGCCCATGACAGTCTTGGCAAGGGGCAACATGTCGAACGCGTCGCGCAGACCGCGAGGGGGCGTCGGGTTGCGGAGGAAGGCCAGCAGTTCCCCAACTTCGCGCAGGTCGGCACCCGTGGTCCGCGCCTTGTTGTCGAGCGTGACTCCCATGGCCACCCGCTTGACGGTCCCGAACAGATTCGCGAGGGCCGGGATCGGGCTTATGGATCCATCCGGCATGACCGGTTTTTCGAACAGGACCGCGGGCCCGCCATTGCGCAGAAGGCGGGTCTGGATCTCGGTCATCTCGAGCACCGTCGAAACCGGCTCTGCGACGCGCACCAGTTCTCCATCAGCCTCAAGCTTCGTCAGGAATTCGCGCAGGGATCGGTAGGCCATCGGATGCTCCAGTCTCGAGCTTGACGATTAGGGCGCGGGGGCCAGCGTGTCACGCCGGGCATGTAGCCCCGATGTGCGGTCGATCGCCACGACCAGTGCGCGCCTCTCGGCCTGCCGTTGCTCGCAGACCTAGTCGCGATCCCATGTAAAGTCGGCGTCGAGCCAGTCGCCCAGCCGACCGTCCGGGCTCTCGAGGCCATGAATACGCGCCATTTCCTCTGCCGAAAGTTCGAAGTCGAAGATGTCAAAATTCTCCACAGCCCGGCTTTCCTTCGTCGTACGCGGAATGGCGATCACACCCTGCTGGATGATCCATCTCAGCGTTACCTGACCGGGGGTTTTGCCGTGGGCCCCAGCGATCTCTTTCAGGACTGCATCGTCTGCGATCTTGCCCTGGGCGAGCGGAGACCACGCCGTGATCGATGAGCCCAGTTCCCTTGCCGTGGAGATAAGCGTCCTGTTCGAGAGATACGGATGATACTCGACCTGGTTGGTGATCAGCTTTGCGACCGAGAGAGCCTGTGCTTCCCGGAACTGCTCGGATGGAAAGTTCGAGAGCCCTATGGCGCGCGCATATCCCTGGGACTGGGCATCATTCAATGCGACCAGGGTCTCGGCAAACGGCGGGTTCTTTTTTGGCCAGTGCAGCAGCAGGAGGTCCGGCGTGAATCCCAGTGCTTCGGCCGACTCCTTCGCCTGCTGCTGCAGGTCTCCATCATGGAAATGTTCGACCCAGATCTTCGTGGTCAGCCAGACGTCGTCCCTGGCGACCGAACCTTCCGCGATCGCGTCGCGCATTCCCTCGCCGACCGCGAATTCGTTCTTGTAGATCCATGCTGTATCAATGTGGCGATAACCGATGCGCAGGGCCTCGGCGACCATCCGCCTCGCGTCCGCCGGTTCCAATTGCCATGTACCGAAGCCCAGCAGAGGAATCTTGAAGGCATCGACTGTGAGCATGGGCTGAGGGGTCATTCGGGGCGTCCTGGTCTTCCGTGGGAGCCATTCAACTGACGGGGCCGCTCAAGGTTCAGAGGGCGCAAGAAAAAGGCCGCGTCCCGGGGGGCGCGGCCGCTTCCTGATCGATGGGCGCGAGCCCTATTCGATGTCTTCGTTCAGCAGGCCGACCTTGAAGAAGCCGTTTTCCTGCATCGAGTTCATGACTTCCATGAACTGGTTGTACTGCACTTCAGGCTGGGCGCGGACGAACACGCGCTCTTCGCGGCAGGCACCGCCTCCGAGCGCAGCACACACGTCGACTGGCAGCGTTGCGAGGGTGGTCGGAGCCTCGGCGATGAACAGTTCGCCCGATTCCTGGATGGTGATGTAGACGGGCTCCTCCACCTCGACCGACGGGTCAGGCGGAGTCGCAGGCGGCAGGTCGAGGCGGATCGACACGGTCGCCAGCGGCGCGGCAACCATGAAGATGATCAGCAGAACCAGCATGATGTCCACGAACGGCGTGACGTTAATGTCGCTGTTCTGCTGGATCGTCCTGCCACCCTGGCCGCCTGGACCGGAAAGTTTGCTACCCATGTCGCGCGTCTCTCTGTCTTGGCACCCGCAAACCGCAGGCTATCGAAAGGTTCGAACTGTCTCTTGGCGGGCAAGCCCACGCTTGTAAAGCATGAGTTGGACGAAACGTCCCGATCAGCCCTTCGCGAGTTTGATGAAACGTTCCATCAGGGCCGGATCCGACTTGAACGCACCGGTAAAGCGGGTGGTGATCGTTGACACATGACGGTGATGCACACCGCGCGTGGTCATGCACTGATGCTCCGCATCGATCAGAATCGCGACGCCCGCCGGATTCAGATGTTCCTCCAGTGCATGTGCAATCTGGTTGGTGAGCACTTCCTGCGTCTGCAGGCGTTTGGAAAAAATCTCGACCACCCGGGCGATCTTGGAAATTCCAACCACCTTTTCCGTGGGCATGTAGGCGACATAGGCCTTGCCAAGGAACGGAGCCATGTGATGCTCGCAATGGCTCTCGACCTCGATGTCGCGCAGAAGGACCATGTCATCGTAGCCCTGCACGTCTTCGAACGTGCGCGACAGTTCCTTGCCAACGTCCGCTTCGTAGCCTTCGAACCATTCACCGTAGGCGTCCACGACGCGCTTGGGCGTATCTTTCAGGCCTTCGCGGTCCGGATTGTCGCCGGCCCATGCCAGCAGGGTGCGCACAGCCTTCAGTGCCTCTTCGCGCGAAGGGCGCAGGGTCTCGACGAGTGTCGGCCGGGTTACCAGAGCATCCATGGATTTCATATGAAGCGACCAGTGGCGCCGAAACGAAGGTTTCGGAAATGACGCGCGTCGCTCTCCCTTATGTTCGGTCGCTGACTATCGTCGGCGAGCACACGGCTATATGGGACAGCGGCATCATCCTGCAAGAAAACCGACTGCTCCGCTTCATAATGACGCTTTTTCTCTACGACACCCTGCATCGCGAAAAGCGGGCGTTCGAACCGCGGGACCCCGAGCGCGTCACGCTCTATGTCTGCGGCCCCACCGTCTATGACCATGCTCATATCGGGAATGCACGCCCGCCCGTGGTGTTCGACGTCCTCGTCCGGCTGCTGAGGCGACAGTTCGGCCCGGACAGCGTCATCTACGCCCGAAACGTTACCGACGTCGACGACAAGATCAACGCAAAGGCCGTCAGGGAGGGCGTCGCGATCGGTGAGGTCACGGCTCGCTATGAGGCGGCCTATCTTGCCGACATGACGGCACTGAATGTCTCCCCGCCCGACATTGCGCCCCATGTCACGGACCATATGGACGCCATCGTCACGCAGATCGGCCAGATCATCGAACAGGGGTGCGCCTATGTAGCGGAAGGGCATGTCCTTTTTGATGTGTCATCCTACCCCTCCTATGGCGCGCTGTCCGGACGGAACCTCGATGACATGATCGCCGGGGCCCGGGTCGAGGTCGCGCCCTACAAGAAGAATGCCCACGACTTCGTATTGTGGAAGCCTTCGAAGGAGGGTGAGCCGTCCTGGCCAAGTCCCTGGGGTGCCGGTCGGCCGGGCTGGCACATCGAGTGCTCGGCCATGATTGAGGAGACGTTGGGGCTGCCGATCGACATTCATGGCGGTGGCATTGATCTGGTCTTCCCGCACCACGAAAACGAAATCGCCCAGGGTGTCTGCGCCCATGGCCATGCACATAGCGAAGCGGCGCATGATGAGTATGCGCGCTACTGGATGCACAACGGCTTCCTGACGGTTGACGCCGAGAAGATGTCCAAGTCGGTCGGCAACGTCCTGCTGCTGCATGACCTCGTCCAGCACATGCCAGGTGAGGTCGTTCGCTGGGCACTGCTGAGCGCGCACTACCGTCAGCCCCTGGACTGGAACCAGTCGCTGCTGGATCAGTCTCGCAAGAATCTCGACCGACTTTACGGTGCATTGCGTCGTGCGGGTGAGGTCGAGGCATTGGGTGACATGCCGTCAGCTGAGTTTCTGCAGGCGATTTCGGATGATCTCAACACGCCCGGGGCAATGTCGAAGCTTTTTGCCCTGTCCAGCGAGATTGAGCGCGGCATGACCGCCGGCGATCTCAAGGCCGTGGGAATGGCCAAGGCCGAGCTGCTGGCATCGGGGGCGATTCTGGGGGTCCTGCAGTCCAGTCCGGATGCGTGGTTCGAGGGTGGTGCCGATGACGGCCTGAAGGCCGAGGTCGAAGCGTTGCTGGCAGAACGGGTCAAGGCCAGAGGTGCCAGGGACTGGGCCGAGGCTGACCTCATCCGGGACCGGCTGACGGCATTGAAGGTTGTCGTGATGGACGGCCCGACCGGAGCGACCTGGCGGCTGGCGGATTAACGCTCCGGCTTCAGACGGCCGTCTGCCCATCCCGGCGGAAGCCGGACGACGGGATTACCGCTAGGTTTTCGTGAGGGCCAGATGGATTACATCGGTCCGCCGTGAGCGGAAACCTGCTTCGCAATAGCCAAGGTAGAAGCGCCAGAGTCTCCGGAACCGCTCATCGAATCCGCCCATCTGGCGAATGTCGTCCCAGGCAGCCTGGAATCGTTGGTCCCAGCGCTGCAGAGTGTCGGCATAGTCGATCCCGAAGCGGTCCACATGATCCCACCTCAACCCCGCACGTTCCACGACGGGCTGCAGCCTTGCCTCTGACGGCAGCATGCCGCCGGGGAAGACATACTTCTGGATGAAGTCCGTCCTGGCGTTGTATTCTTCGAACAATTCGTCCTGGATCGTGATGATCTGCAGACCTGCGCGGCCGCCAGGAATCAGGACGCTACGGATGGTGTCGAAGTAGGCAGGCCAGTATTCCTTGCCAACGGCCTCGAACATCTCGATCGACGCAACACGGTCAAAACTACCGGTCACGTCACGATAGTCCATCATCTGGACGCGGGCACGTCCCGAAAGCCCGGCATTGAACAGCCGGCTCTGTGCATAGTCGTGCTGCTCCTGCGAGATCGTGATGGCGGTGACATCGGCCCCGATTTCACGCGCGGCAAATTCCGCAAAACCGCCCCAGCCGCACCCGATTTCCAGCACCTTCATGCCGGGCAGCAGGTCCATGGACTGGGCAAGCGTGGCGTACTTGCGGGTCTGGGCTGCTTCAAGCGTGTCATGACCGTCGGCGAAACGGGCCGATGAATAGGTCATCGTGCCGTCCAGCCAGGTTTCGTAGAAGCTGTTGCCGAGGTCGTAGTGGGCCTCGATATTCTTTTTCGAACCCGAACGGCTGTTGCGGTTCAGTTTGTGCCCGATCCAGTTCACCGCCAGCATGATCACATTGCCGTCGAACAGCCGACGGATATGATCGTAATTTGAGGCCAGAACCTCGAGCAGCACGGCGAGATGCGGGCTGTCCCATTCGCCGGCCATATAGCCTTCAGCATATCCGATGTCGCCATTTGCGAGGACACGCCGAGCGAACCGGTAGTCAACGATGTTCATGGTCGCGCTCGGCCCGGGGGTATCACCCTCCAGCCGGTGTATCTCGCCGTTCGGCAGGACCAGCGTCAGCCGCCCATAGGTCCAGTTGGAGGACAGCAGACGAATCAGCATGGCAAAGACGCGCGGCGTGGCGTCGAGGCGAGCGGTTTCCTGATCAGTCAGAACAGTCATGCCGCCACTCCTGCTAGGTTGGGTCGATAACCGTCAATCCCCGCTCGCTTCGGCGCGGCGACCTGACACGGTCTTGAGCGCTTCGAGAGCGCGGTTTCTGGCCTCGGTATGATCGACGATCGGCGGGGGATAGTGGGTGCCGAGGCGTACACCCGCGTCCCGCAGGACTTCGGATGGCGCGGTCCATGGCGCATGCAGCCAGCGATCGGGGACCTTGCGCAGCTCTGGGACCCATTTCCGGACATATGTGCCGTCAGCATCGAACTTTTGGCCCTGGGTAATCGGATTGAAGATCCTGAAGTACGGTGAGGCATCGGCTCCGGATCCAGCGACCCACTGCCAATTCTGCACGTTTGACGCCAGATCGGAGTCAACGAGCGTGTCCCAGAACCACGCCTCGCCGCTTCGCCAGTCGATCAGAAGGTGTTTGATCAGGAATGACGCGACGACCATCCGGACGCGATTGTGCATCCATCCGGTCGTCCAGAGCTGGCGCATGCCAGCGTCGACGATCGGGTAGCCGGTCTGCCCGCGCGTCCAGGCCGCGAGCCCTCTCTCATCCTCGCGCCACGGGAATTCGTCATACTCTGGCCTGAAGGCGTGCGTCGGCAGGGTCGGGAAATGGTGGAGGAGATGAGCCGAAAACTCGCGCCAGCCGATCTCGGCCACGAATTTGTCGGCCTCGGCACTCGGGACCTTGTTCTCGGCCGCAGCCTGTCGCACTGCTGCGATGGCGCGCCAGGGGCTGATCTCTCCCCAGTGCAGATGTGGAGACAGACGACTGGTCGCTGGCACGCCCGGCATGTCTCGGCCCTTGCCGTAATTCGACAGGCCATGAGCGACAAACCGGGATAGTTCTGCGGTCGCCCCGGCCTCTCCTGGCGTCCAGTCGAACCTGCCGGACCAGTCGGGACGCGTGGGGTGCAGGTCCCAGTCGTCAATCGATTCGCTGTCGACATCCGGCGCTCCGGAAAGATCGCGTGGGCCGGGTGTGTGGGCGGGTGGCACAGCTGCCGCCAGCAATGCCCGATGAAACGGGGTGAATACCTTGTACGGCCCGCCCGAGCCATTCAGGACAGACCCGGGCCGCGTCAGCAGCGTGCCATTGTATCCCTTTACATCGATGCCGTCGCCTTTCAGGCCGTGGGCAATGTCGGCGTCTCGTGACCACGCGTCAGGCTCGAAGAGCCGGTTCAGGAAAACTGCTTTGGCTCCTGTCTGCGCGATCAGGGTGCGCAGGACGGCTTCCGAATCACCGCGGCGCAGGATCAGCCGCGCTCCGCGTTCGGCATAACGGCCAGCAAGATCTCGCAGGGACTTGTCCAGCCACCAGAGGGAGGCTGCCCCCCGGGGACGCCCTTCACCGGTTTCATCATGGATATAGACCGGGATCACGGGCTGGCCGGTCTGCGCCGCATGGTTCAGGGCGGGGTTGTCCTCGATGCGCAGATCGCGCCGAAGCCAGAGAATGACAGGCGTGTGGGCGTTGGCGGCCTTGGTGGTCACGCGGTCGATCTCCGTGATAGCTTGCAGCGAAAGGCGCACAGCGCCATCTGCACGCCCCATAGCGGCGACATCACTGCGTCGCCACAAGCCCCAACGTCACACGAAGGTTTCATCCGTGAGCCAGCCCAACCCCGTCATCACCCTTTCGCAAGGCCTCGCCCGGCCGGTCGTCATCGGCGGTGGCGCGCGCATCGTCTTCATCGCCGGTCCCTGCCAGATGGAAAGCCGCCAGCACGCGCTGGAGA
>QBLX01000009.1:17072-29831 GCA_003241825.1 Alphaproteobacteria bacterium | reverse complement strand
TTATCTACAAGACCAGTTTCGACAAGGCGAACCGCACCAGTGCCAGTGCGGCGCGGGGTATCGGTCTGAAAGATGCCCTGCCGATCTTCGCCGAAATCCGCGAGGTCACCGGCCTGCCGACCCTCACCGATGTCCATTCCGAGGCCCAGTGTGCGGGCGTGGCCGAGGCCGTCGATGTTCTCCAGATTCCGGCCTTCCTCTGCCGTCAGACGGACCTGCTTCTGGCCGCTGCGGCAACCGGCAAGGCGATCAACGTCAAGAAGGGCCAGTTTCTGGCACCGTGGGACATGAAGAATGTGATCGCCAAGATCACCGGAGCCGGCAATCCCAATGTGATGGCCTGTGAGCGTGGAGCCAGTTTCGGCTATAACACGCTGGTCTCTGACATGAGGTCACTGCCCGTCCTGCGTGACATCGGCTGTCCCGTGGTGTTCGACGCCACCCATTCCGTCCAGCAGCCCGGCGGGCAGGGGACATCTTCGGGCGGTCAGCGCGAGTTCGTTCCCGTCCTCGCACGGGCTGCTGTCGCCGTCGGTGTGGATGCCGTCTTCATGGAAACTCACCAGGACCCTGATCACGCGCCATCGGATGGTCCGAACATGGTGCCCCTGGATGAGTTCGAGGCTCTGGCGGCCGAGTTGATCGCTTACGACGACCTGTCGAAGGCGCGGATGGCGAAAGCAGCCTGAATCCGATAGTCCGGACGGATGGCTGAAAACGCACTGGACCTCGGCACGCTTCAATCCCTTCTCGACCGCGCGCGGGGTCTGACAGTGGCCTGCGTCGGCGATGTCATGCTGGATCGCTATGTCTATGGCGAGGTCAGCCGGATTTCTCCCGAGGCGCCGATTCCAGTCCTGAGGTCCCGACGGGTGGTCACTATGCCGGGCGGGGTCGGCAATGTGGCGAGAAACGTCGCTGCCCTCGGCGCTCACGCGCGACTGGGTGCTGTTGCTGGTGACGACGCCGCAGGGACCGAGATCGCAGACCTCGTCGCAGCGGAGCCGCGCATCTTGGATTTCATCGCCCGACCGGACGGGGCCCATACGATCGTCAAGACGCGCTTCGTGTCGGGGGGACAGCAGCTTTTGCGACTGGACGATGAAACCCTCACGATCGGAGCCTTTGATCGTGATGACGTGTTTTCAGAGGCTTCGGCCATTCTGCTTTCGGACTACGACAAGGGGGTCGTGACGGATCGGCTGATCCGCACTGCGCTCTGGGCTGCTCGATCGAGCGGCGCTCCCGTGGTGGTGGATCCGAAGGGGCGGGATTTCGCACGTTACGGGGCGGTTGATGTGATCAAGCCAAACGCTTCCGAACTCTCCGGGGCGACCGGTCTGCCGGTCGAGACAGACGCTGAAATCGAGGCGGCCCTGATGGCCCTTCTCGCGGCCACAACGGCCCTGGCCATTGTCGTTACACGGGCTGGCAAGGGCATGAGCCTGATCCGGCGCGAGGACAGCCGGGTGGTACATTTCCCCGGTCGGGCGCGTGAAGTCTTCGATGTCTCCGGCGCCGGCGATACCGGCCTCGCTGCGCTGGGGCTCGCGCTCGGTGTAGGGGCATCTCTTGAGCAGGCGGTCCAGCTGGCGATCCTGGCCTCGGGTGTCGTGGTCGGAAAGAGCGGCACCGCCGTAGTGACCCCGGGCGAGCTCATAGAAGCCGAAATGAGCCAGCACGCCTCGCTCGCCCACGCCAAGGTCACACCACTGGATGAACTGGCGGCCGAGGTCGAGGCCTGGCGGGCCCTGGGGCTGAAGGTCGGGTTCACCAACGGCTGTTTCGACATCCTGCACCGAGGGCATGTGGCCTATCTGGCCCAGGCACGAAGCTGGTGTGACCGCCTTGTGGTGGCGCTGAACACCGATGCCTCGGTTACCCGCCTGAAGGGCGAGGGCCGGCCGGTCAACGACCTGGACAGTCGGGCCGTGGTCATTGGCGGGCTGGCCAGTGGCGACCGCGTAACGAGTTTCGACGATCCGACACCGCTGGCCCTGATCGAGCGGCTGCGGCCCGATGTGCTTATCAAAGGGGCCGACTACACGCGCGAAGGCGTCGTTGGCGGCGATCTGGTTGAAAGCTGGGGCGGTGAGGTCCGGCTGGCCGCGTTCAGCGATGGCCATTCGACGACAAGGACGATCGAGAAGATGACCGGAGGTGCCTCGTGACCCGCAGAACGATCGTCGTCACCGGCGGGGCAGGCTTCATCGGCTCGAACATCGTGGCGCGGCTGACCGCCGAAGACCGCCATGACATCGTTGTCTGTGACCGGCTTGAAACAGCGGATCTGGCCAAGTGGAAGAATGTCGCCAAACACCCGATTGCGGACTTCTGGGCGCCCGAAGACCTTTTCGAACAGCTGGAGCGGCACGCCGATACGATCGAGGCTGTGGTCCACATGGGCGCCATTTCCTCCACAACAGAGACCGATGCCGACCTGATCCTTCGGACCAATTTCGTCCTGTCTCGCGACCTCTGGGACTGGTGCTCGATCCGTGACGCCCGAATGATCTACGCCTCTTCGGCAGCGACCTATGGCGACGGAAATCAGGGGTTCGAGGACAACGAGGCTCCTGAGGTCATGTCCGCGCTACGGCCGCTGAACGCCTATGGTTATTCGAAACTCCTTTTTGACCAGTACGCCCTCCGGCAGTCCGATCGAGGTCAGTCGCCCAGCCAGTGGGCCGGACTTAAATTCTTCAACGTCTATGGCCCGAACGAGGGTCACAAGGGTTCGATGAAGTCTGTCGTGGCCCAGATCTGGCCCAAGGTGGCAGCCGGCGAAACGGTCAGCCTGTTCCGCTCGCATCACCCTGATTATCCTGATGGGGGCCAGTTGCGGGATTTCGTCTTCGTCGACGATGTGGTCGATATCGTCGTCTGGTTGCTGGAGACGCCGGCCGTGTCAGGCGTGTTCAATGCCGGATCCGGACAGGCGCGGTCTTTTGACGAACTTGCAAGAGCGACCTTTGCAGCGGCGAACAAGGCCCCCTCGATTGCCTATGTCGACATGCCAGAGGCGATCCGTGACCGGTATCAGTATTTCACCGAGGCCCGGATGGACCGGATTCGAGCCGCAGGCTGGCCCGGACAGTCGACGCCGCTCGAAGAAGGCGTGAGGCGCTATGTGCAGGGTTTCCTGATGACGGGAGATCCGTATCGGTGACACGGTCTTTCCGTCCATGAAGCGCAGGCTGACCTTCCGCCAGGTTGCGGGCTGGACAATGCTGTTCTTGCTGCTGCTTATCGCCTCCTCCGTGGCTGTATGGCGGGGCGATATTCTGAGGGCAGGGCTGGACCCGCAGATACCGTTCCAGACCTATGACCCGCCGCCTGCGCCTGATTATCGCCTCGCCGGGGCCTGGGCCCTGTTGGACGCCCGGGGACCTCAGGCCGCTGATGCCGCTGTCTTCTTCGTCCATTCGACGACCTACGATGGAGGGGCGAACTGGAATGGTCCTGTTCGTGATGCCAAGGCTGATGCCTATCTGGATCGGGTGGTGATCCCCAACTACGCCGGACCGTTCGAGCGGGCAGGGGCCATCAGCGTGCCGCGCTATCGTCAGGCCAGCCTCTATACCCGACTGACGCTGCGGGACGATGCCCGCGATGCCCGGGCGTTCGCCTATGACGATGTCAGAGAGGCATTCGAGCTCTGGATCGCACGCCATCCGCGACAGCCGGTTGTTCTGGTCGGCGTCGAGCAGGGGGCTGAACTTCTGGATCGCCTCCTTCGTGAGCGGGTCGCACCGGACGCCGGCCTGCGTCAGCGACTCGTCGGGGTCTATCTCATCGATGCGATCGTCGCGGCCGACCGTCTGCCCCCGGAAATCCCTGCCTGTCGCGCGCGCACCGAGATCGGATGTGTCGTCGGCTGGTCACAGGTCGGCGTGGGCAATGAGGGTGCAGCGGCCCGGCGGCTACGCCGCGCGCTGGTCTGGGATGACCGCGGGCGGCTTGTCGATCTGGCGGGCAGAAAGGCGCTCTGTGTGAACCCCGTGACTGGCAGTGTGGGTGAAGAGGTCGTGCCCGCCCGCAGACATCTCGGTGCGACCAATGCCACGGCCCTCGAATGGGGCGTTCGGCCCGCCTTCATGGACCGGCTGGTCGAGACCCAGTGCCGCGGCGGACTGTTGCGACATACAGAGCCGAAAACCGAATCCTTCCGTGAGGTCGGCAACTGGGCAGATCGACGAAAGGCAAGACCCTACAATCTATTCTACGCAGA
Organism: Alphaproteobacteria bacterium; assembly: GCA_003241825.1. Taxonomy (GTDB): domain Bacteria; phylum Pseudomonadota; class Alphaproteobacteria; order Caulobacterales; family Caulobacteraceae; genus Brevundimonas. The sequence goes on along the minus strand of QBLX01000009.1, from coordinate 25,600 downwards.
TCTTGAGGCCGATGTTCAGGCCCGGCTTTCGGTCTGGCAAGCTCGGAGCGGTACCTAGTCGGCGGCAGTGCGATCCGCTTTCCAGTCGAACAATGCCTCGAGGATACGTACGGCCTCTCCGCGTTGCGAGGTCAGGTCAGGATCGCGGTCCAGGATCATGCGCGCATCGTCTGCGGCTGCCAGCATGAGGCTGCGATGCCGGATCGGATCTGCGAACCGATAGGCCGGGAACCCGCTTTGCCTGAGACCGAGGGGGTCACCCCCGCCGCGCAGCCGAAAGTCCTCCTCTGCGATCTCGAAGCCGTCCTCGGTTCGCCGCAGGGTCTCCAGACGCTCGCGCGCCGTGTCGCCCAGACCGTTTTCGCCGTCACTGCTGCCGTACAGAAGGATGCAGGCGCTGGCCTTGGCCCCGCGGCCCACGCGCCCCCGCAACTGGTGAAGCTGGGCCAGGCCGAAGCGATCGGCGTGCTCGATGACCATGATGGAGGCGTTGGGAACGTCCACCCCGACCTCGACCACGGTCGTCGCCACCAGAAGCGGCAGGCGGCCATCGGCGAATTCGGCCATGACGGCTTCGCGCTGGGCCCCCGGCATCTGGCCGTGGGCGAGACCGACCTCCATGGCGAGAATACGAGACAGGTCGAGAGCCCGGTCTTCGGCGGCCGCGAGATCGACGGCCTCTGATTCGGCGACAAGTGGGCAGATCCAGTAGGCCTGGGCACCGCCTTCAATCGCGGCCTTCAGCCGTTGTGCGACTTCTCCTATGCGGGCCAGAGGAAGGACGGCGGTTGCGACGGGTGTCCGGCCCGGCGGCTTCTCCATGAGGCGGCTGACCTCGAGTTCGCCGTACTGGGTCAACTCGAGGGTACGTGGGATCGGGGTCGCCGACATGGTCAGCAGATGCACGCCTCCAGCCCGCGGATCGCCCTTGGCCTGGAGCCGCTGGCGTTCGTTGACGCCAAAGCGGTGCTGCTCGTCGATCACGACGAAGGCCAGCCGGTCGAATCGGACAGCGTCCTGGAACAATGCGTGGGTGCCGATGGCGATTCCGGCTGATCCGTCTGCCAGGGCCGCCAGGCGCTCCCTCCGCTCGGCAGGCGTATCCCGACCCGTCAGCAGGATCGTTCTGATGCCCGCTTCGGCAAACATAGGGCCGAGACGTTGATAGTGCTGGCGCGCGAGAATCTCTGTCGGTGCCATCAGCGCAGCCTGAAAGCCGCAAGACGCCACGTCAGCCATGGCAACCGCTGCGACGGCGGTCTTGCCCGACCCCACATCGCCCTGCAGCAGTCGGCCCATCTGTTCGCCGGACGCGAGATCGCGACGGATGTCGGCGACGGCCTGCGCCTGTGCTCCGGTCAGGCGGAAAGGCAGACTGGCCAGCAGGCGATCGGAAGCCTCGCCGGGGACGATCTGTCGAGCCGGTGTGATCTGGCGAGTCCGGCGACGGCGAGCGAGCGCCAGTTGATGCGCCAGCAGTTCATCAAAGGCCAGGCGCTGACGGGCAGGGGCATCGGGTTCGAGGTCTGGCAGGCCCTCCGGGGCATGAGCGGCCTGAACGGCCTCCTGCCAGCCCGGCCACCGGCGAGCCGCCATCCAGGCCTGATCCTGCCACTCGGGCAGTTCGGGAGCTAGAGCGAGGGCCTGAACTACAAGTTTGCGCACCTGACGCGATGAAAGCCCGGCAGTAGCGGTATAGACCGGTTCGACCGACGGAATGTCCTCGCCCTTGTCCAGGGGAACAATCCAGTCCGGATGAGCGATCTGGACCTCATTGTTGAACCGCTCGACCTTGCCCGACACGAGCCGCCGCTCACCGCGCGGAAGCTGGCGGTCGATGTGCTGGGGGCTGCCGCCGAACCAGATCAGATGGATGAAGCCCGTATCGTCACTGGCCCTGACCTTGAGGGGCGCGCCGATCTTTGCCGGGACGAACATGCGATCGATGACGACGTCAAAAATTCCGACCTCGCCCTCGACGGCGTCCACGACTGTCGTGCGACGCCGGGTTATCAGCCCGGTCGGCGAAAGGAACAGCAGGTCGCGGACCAGCGGCCCGGCCAGTTTCTGGACGAGCGGTGCAACCTTGGCCCCCACACCCTTCAGGCTGGTGACCTCGGCGAAAAGGGAAAAAAGAATCTGCGGCCTCATGACGACATCAGCATAGCTGGCGGAGGCGACGTTGGAACGCTATCTCCACCGACATCAAAACTGACAGACCGGGCAAGGATTCTTGTGGCCGACACAAACGCGCGTCCCGAAGGGACTTCAAACGAAAAACTTGGCCGGATCACTTTCCGGGCATGGCGTCGCGGGTTCCGCGAAGCCGATCTTGTGCTTGGTCCATTTACCGAACAGGTCGGGCCAAGCCTGACGGATGCTGAGCTCGACACGTTCGAAGCCCTGCTGAACGAGGATGATTACGACATCTATGCCTGGATCATCGGCGACAAGCCGGTGCCGGATGTCCATGCCGGCCCGCTGATGGACAAGGTCCAGGCCTTCATGCGTGACCATGTCGCCGCGGCTGTGCAGCAGGGTGCCGGTTAATGGATGGAGCCTTGCCCGATCGACGCACGGATGGTGAGCTCGGGGGCGCACCCGAAGGTCTCGATGCGCTCACCATCGCCGATCGACTGCGGGCGCAGGGTGGAATGTCCGTGTTCATCGCACGTGACTATGCCCGGGCTGGAGAGTTCGTCCAGGCATTCCGGTTCTTTGCCAAAGAAATTGATATTATAGACTTCCCGGCCTGGGATTGCCTTCCTTACGACCGCCTCAGCCCGACGTCGTCAGTTTCGGCTGAACGCATGGCCGCGCTGACCAGAATGGCAAAGCGGGCCCCTACGGATCGAACACCGTTGCTGGTCATCGCGACCGTCGCTGGCGCAATGCAGCGGACGCCTCCACGCGAGGTCACGACGGCCGCAGGATTTGACACCGTCGTTGGACGCGACCTCGATACGCTGGCCCTGGAGCGCTACTTCACGGTCAACGGCTATATGCGGGCGTCGACCGTCAACGAACGTGGCGAGTATGCCGTTCGGGGCGGTGTCATCGATGTGTTCCCGCCGGGGTTCGACGAGCCTGTCCGGCTGGACATGTTCGGGTCTGAACTGGAGTCAATCCGTACCTTTGATCCCGAAACGCAGCGCTCGACCGGGCAACTGACCCGGGTTTCACTGTCGCCAGTGTCCGAGGCCTTGCTGGATGAGGACACGATATCGCGGTTCCGGACCGGCTATCTGGCGCGTTTCGGGGCGGGCGGCGAAGATCCGCTTTATGTTGCCGTCAGCGAGGGCGCGCGGCGCCAGGGGATGGAGCATTTCCTGCCCCTGCTGTACCCGCGGCTGGAGACCCTGTTCGACTATCTTCCGCACGATGCAGCCATCTTTCTGGACAATCAGGTCGAGGCGGCGCGGGCCGAGCGCTGGACCCTAGCTGCGGACGCCTTTGAGGCCAGGCACGAAGCCTCGAGAGCCAAGGGGGGCGCGTCGAACCGGGCCCTTCCGCCAGCCTTGCTTTATCTTCCGGACGCTGACTGGAACAGCGCCCTTGCCGGTCGGTCCGTCCGAAGGCTGTCACCCTTTCATACGGGCGGTGAGGATGCTGGCGGTCGTCTGGGACGCAGTTTTGCCCCCGAGAGAGGACAGGACAGCGTCAATCTTTTCGAGGCCGTCGCCAAACATGCCGAGGAACTGAAGGCTTCCGGCAAGCGCGTTTTGTTTGCTTCCTGGTCAGAAGGCTCGTCCGAGCGACTGGCAGCAATGCTTTCCGACCACGGGCTCGACCACATCGTCGCCGTGCGCGACTGGGCCGATGTGCAGGCGTCTCCGCCAGGCCTGATGTTGCGTGGGATTCTACCGGTGGAGCACGGGTTTGAGACCCGTGACCTGGCTGTTGTTTCTGAAAGCGACATGCTGGGCGACCGGCTTGCGCGGCCAAGGCGCAAGCGCCGGGCATCCAACTTCCTCGCCGAAGCGTCCGCGCTGACGACCGGCGATCTGGTGGTGCACCTCGATCATGGCATCGGCCGTTACGAGGGGCTGAAGACACTGGAGATCCAGGAAGCGCCACACGACTGCCTAGAGCTCTTGTATGCCGGTGAGAGCAAACTGTACCTTCCAGTTGAAAACATTGATCTCCTGACGCGTTACGGCACCGATGCAGACGGGGTTCAGCTGGACAGGCTCGGCGGCGCGGCCTGGCAGGGACGCAAGGCCAAGGCCAAGCTGCGGCTGCGCGAGATGGCCGAGGGCCTGATCGCGCTGGCAGCCAAGCGGGCGCTGAGAACATCCGACGCCATCACCCCGCCGCAGGGGCTTTTCGACGAGTTCTGCGCGCGTTTCCCCTACGAGGAGACCGACGACCAGCTGAACGCCATTGGTGACGTTCTGGAGGACCTCGGCAAGGGAACGCCGATGGATCGTCTGATCTGTGGCGATGTGGGGTTCGGCAAGACCGAGGTCGCTCTGCGGGCCGCCTTCGTCGTGGCCATGACCGGTCAGCAGGTCGCCATAGTCTGCCCGACGACCCTGCTGGCGCGCCAGCATTTCAAGACCTTCTCCGAGCGTTTCGCGGGCTGGCCGATAAAGGTTCGCCACCTCTCGCGGATGGTGACGTCCAAGGATGCCAACGAAACCCGTGCCGGGCTCAAGGACGGATCATTCGAGATCGTGGTCGGGACCCATGCCGTCTTGTCAGATCAGGTTGGTTTCCGTGATCTTGGGCTTGTAATCGTTGACGAAGAGCAACATTTCGGCGTCAAGCACAAGGAGAAGCTCAAGTCTCTGCGGGCCGATGTCCACCTGCTGACCATGACGGCGACACCCATCCCGCGGACGCTGCAGATGGCTTTGTCAGGCATCCGCGAAATGTCCATCATCGCGACTCCGCCCGTCGATCGCCTTGCCGTCCGGACCTATGTCACGCCCTGGGACCCTGTTCTCGTGCGCGAGGCCTTGTTGCGCGAAAAGTACCGTGGTGGTCAGGCCTTCTACATCGCGCCTCGCCTCAACGAACTGCCGGACATCGAGAAATTTCTGCGTGAGCAGGTCCCCGAGGTCAAATTCGTGGTCGGCCACGGTCAGATGAGCCCGACCCAGCTCGAAGACGTAATGAGTGCCTTCTACGACGGGTCCTATGATGTTCTGGTGTCTACGACGATCGTTGAAAGCGGCATCGATATTCCGACCGCCAACACCTTGATTGTGCACAGGGCTGACATGTTCGGTCTGGCGCAGTTGCACCAGATCCGGGGCCGGATCGGTCGGTCGAAAGCTCGCGCCTTTGCCTATCTGACGACCGATCCGAAGCGGCCGCTATCACTGTCGGCGGAGCGGAGACTGCAGGTGCTGCAATCCCTCGACAACCTCGGTGCCGGTTTCCAGCTGGCCAGCCACGACCTTGATCAACGGGGCGGCGGAAATCTGCTGGGCGACGAGCAGTCAGGGCATATCCGGGAAGTCGGCGTCGAACTGTATCAGCAGATGCTCGAGGACGCAGTTGCGAGCCTGAGACAGGCGGGTGAGGGCGGGGCCGTCGTAGACAGGGGCTGGTCACCTGCGATCAATGTTGGCGCTGCCGTGCTGATCCCGGAAGACTATGTGCCCGACCTGAACGTCCGGCTGAGCCTGTATCGCCGCCTGTCGGACGCGACCCGAACCGAGGAGCGTGAAGCCCTTGCGGCGGAACTGATCGATCGGTTTGGCCCGCTTCCTGATGAAGCGAAACAGCTTTTGCGGATCGTGGGCATCAAGGCCAGCTGCAAGACGGCCTGTATCGAACGGATCGACATTGGTCCTAAAGGCTGTGTGCTGACCCTGCGGGACAACACCTTCCCCAATCCCATGGGGCTGGTCGGGTTGATCCAGAAAAACCATGCATCGTGGAAGATCCGGCCGGATCAGAAGATTGTGGTCAAGGGCGACTGGCCTGCGCCGGAGGACCGCCTGAAGGTCGCCGAGCGGATCACGACCGATCTGGCGAGGGTCGCAGGCGCCTGAACCACACCCTGGAGTGGGGGGTCAGGCGATGACCTTGCGTCGCTCTGCGAGGTTCTGTGAAGCGCGTTCAAGGACAGTGGCGACGCTTTCGCCGGGATTGACCTCGGCCGAACCGATGTCGAATTCGACCACGAACGGCGAACGGTCGGGCCCGGCGTCGAAGGCGGTGCAACCGATGACAGCAGCGATTCTCTCAGCCGCCAGTCGTGCCGATGGCCCGGGCGTTGCTGGCAGGGCCAGGGCAAAGACCTCGGGTGCCAGACGGGCTGCTGTATCCTCGACCCGCACCAGTCGCGAGACCATGGCCCCGATCTGGGGCATGGCGCGGTCAAGCCAGCCTCCGACCCGGGCGTGGGCAAGACCCTCGCTTTCGGAAACGCGCAGGACACACACCGACAATGGACGACGACGAGCGCGCGCCGATTCGGCAACGCTGCGAAGATGTTCGGCGAACAGGTCTCGGGTGAACAGGCCGGTCGCTGGATCCATCAGTCCCGAACCCCGGGCTGCCTCCAGTGCCTTGCGGATCGACAGATGGCGACGGTGTGTCGTTGCCAGGGCCATGACACGCTGGGCGGTCTCCGGCTCAGGGGTATGCGATGCAGCGACGTCAGCGAACCCGCGGTTATAGAGCTCCGCCAGATCGATCTCGCCGGGCGTGCGGAGATAGAGGACCAGGGGAATATGATAGAGGCGGGTGTTCCGCTTCATCCCCGAAGCAATGGAGAGGGCCGGCGCATGGTCCGGCGCACCCCAGAGGACAGCAGCATCGAACGCGCTTTCGTGCAGATAGTCGAAGGCGGTGTAGGGTGTCGGGGCAGCGACCACCTCCGCGCCGACAGCAGTCAGGGCGTTGGACAGCGCGATAAAGCGGTGATCAGCAGCTCCTGCCACGAGCACTCGCATCGGGCCCGGTGCAGCCTCATCGGCGACCAGTTGCGTGCCCTGCTGTGCGAACGTCGCCTGGCGAAGTCCGAACTCCTCCTCGGTTATCGCCGCGCGGACCAGTTGCTCGATCCGAAGCGCGGCCTGCGCAGGATGGGGCGGCTCGCCAAGGGCCATGTCGACGCCAGGAACGTCCGGAAGCGCAGGTTTGCCAACCGCGATAATCGGCAAGCGCCGTGGCCTGGCCGCCTCGCTGAGCCCATGCGCAATCCGTGGATGATCGGGGTGACTGGCGTCGATGATCGCCGCCTCGAGCACGAAGTCGGTGAGTGCAGCAACAGCAGCGTCGAGCGTGCGGGCCGTTACGGTCGGCCAGCCAAAACCGTCCAGACCTTGTGACAGAGGCCCGACCCAGTCGTCCGTCTCGGCGACAATCAGAATGCGTGGTTCAAAACCCAATGCCGGTGTCCCCATCCGTGCGGTGCACCGGCCCCGCGAGCCCACAAGGACCTTTTACGAGCATAGCGACGGGTTGGGCAGGGACGCAACGGTGTGGCTTGATGTGTTGTCAGAAATGTCTGATTTCCCCGAGAGCCGAACGCAGCAGATCACTTCCACGGCCTCCGAATTCCGCTAGGGTAAGGGTTTGGGCTGCCGTGGGTACCGGGTTGCGAAACCAGACAAGAACTTCAACGCGTGGTCTCGTGGGCCGGCTATTGCCCATGATGGGGACGCCAGCCGTATTCGGGCGGCTGGCCGTAAAGGCGTTTTCACGGAGCTGGGGCCGCGACGTGATGCTGTATACGGGCGGAGTTTCGTTCTTTGCCCTGCTGGCCGTGTTTCCGGCGATCGCCATCCTGATCGGGTTTTACAAGGCTGTGCTCAGCATCGGTCAGGTCGGGGAGCAGGCGGTGGCTCTGGCCGATGTCATGCCCCAAGCTGCGCGAGCGATATTCACGGCAGAGATTGAACGTCTGGCCGGGGCTTCGGTGAAGACCGTCACGGCCCAGAGCGCCTTTGCCCTGGTCGTGGGTGCCTATGCGGCTCATCGCGGTTTCAAGGCCCTTCTGGCCGGGTTGAACCTGATCCATGACGAAACGGAACCGCACGGCTTCGTGAAGTTCAACATGCTGGCTGTCTTCGTTGCCGTTTTCGCTTTCGGCCTGTTCACGATCGTGTCGGGTGCCGTGGTGACCGGGCGTCTGATGGCCCACGCTGATGGGACGGGGCTGGGAATCTCCATAGGCTATATGGACGGACTGCTGCCCCCGCTGGGGTTGGGCGTCGGGCTGACGCTGCTTTACCGATATGCGATGTCGCACCGAGATCGCGTGGCCTGGGGGCCGTCCCTGGCTGGCGGCGTGGTGGCAACTGTGATGTCGCTGGTGTCGTCCTGGCTTTGCGCCATCTATGTCGAACAGATTGCCCAGGTCGGCGCGACCTATGGGTCGGTTGGAGCCGTCGTGATCCTGCTGATCTGGCTGTCCTGGAACGTCAATGCGGTCTTCTACGGCGGAGCGTTTGCGACCGAGATGGAGATCCTCGCCCGATCCAGGGGGGCGCCGACCCTGGACACCGATAAGCCTGCAGTCACATCGGCGGCGGCCGTCGTCAGTCTCGCGGAACGGCGGGCGTCCC
>QBLX01000009.1:12490-17062 GCA_003241825.1 Alphaproteobacteria bacterium | reverse complement strand
GATGTGAAGGGTCCCGCCGATCTCTTCGATGGCAATCACCGTGCCGCCCTGTTCGGTCATCAGATAGGGCACGTCGATGCGCGCCATGGGATCGGTCGCGAGAAGGGTCAGGAGGGTGCCCGGCGGCTTTCCCCGCATCGCCTTCTGCAGTTTCAGACTGGGAACCGGACACCGGTGACCGCGCGCGTCGACGATTACACTCATGCTTGGCCGAGCCTGTTTTCGAGCAGGGTCAGGGCCTCCCGGACCGAGGCCAGCCGGATCGCCTCACGGCCGATGTCGCCGAACCTCTGCTCGATATGGATCATGCCTGCCGGGCCAACGGCGGCGAAATGGACAAGGCCGACAGGTTTTTCAGGTGTACCTCCGCCCGGGCCGGCGATACCGGTGATCGACACCGCAACGCTGGCGGCAGAACGGGCCACCGCACCGAGTGCCATCGCTCGCGCGACCGGTTCGGACACTGCTCCATGGCGCTCAATGAGGTCAGGTGGAACGTCGATCATGTCAGACTTGGCGGCATTGCTGTAGGTCACGAAGCCCCGGTCCAGCGCTGCCGATGAGCCTGCGACGGCCGTGAGAGCCGCGGCAACAAGACCGCCCGTGCAGCTTTCAGCCGTGGCCAGCATGACGCCCCTGGCTGACGCAAGCGCGACAACCAACGCTGCCTGGTGGGAAATGTCGTCAGGAAACAGTGACAAGGCAGCACTTTCCAGAGTTGGTAAGACTCAGTCTAGGGTGAAGCTTCGGCGCCAATCTGTCGACCAGCCAACCCATCACACCGGGACGTCAATGACCGAAACCGCTCTCAATTCCGGGGGGCCGACGCGACTAGCGACGGATTCCGTTACCCCGTTCCTGTTTGCGTTGGCAATTTTCACCTCGGCAGCCCTCGTGTTCGTGGTCCAGCCGATGGTCACCAAACTCGTGCTCCCGATGCTGGGAGGCAGTCCATCCGTATGGAACACTGCTATGGTGTTCTTCCAGACGGCATTGCTGGCTGGATATGCCTATGCGCACGGGCTGCAGCGGATCGGATCGATCCGTCTCCAGGTCGCGGTGCATCTGGGCCTGCTCGTCGCAGCGGCGCTATTCCTGCCCTTGACGATCAGCCAAGTGTTTGGCGACCCGGACCCCAATGCTCCGATCGGCTGGCTGCTGGCAACGCTCGCCCTGTCGGTTGGTGCCCCGTTTGCTGTGTTGTCCGCGACAGCGCCGCTGTTGCAGGCCTGGTATGCACGTGTGCGGGCAGGGCATGCGGACGGTCAGAACCCCTATGTGCTTTATGCGGCGTCCAATCTGGGGAGTTTCCTCGCGCTGCTGGCTTACCCGCTGGTGATCGAACCCTTGATGTCACTCTCCGGCCAGAGACTGGGCTGGAGCGGCGGTTACGGCGTGTTCGTGGCGCTGGTGGTCATCCTCGCCGTCGTCGTCTGGCGTCGTCGCGCCGACATGACGGTAGAGCCCGCAGCCCTGGTCCGCAGCGAACCCATCCCCTGGATTCGCAAGGCCATGCTGGTCCTGCTCGCCGCTGCCCCGTCAAGCCTGATGCTCGGGGTCACGGCTCACCTCTCTACGGACGTAGCTTCGGCACCGTTCCTCTGGGTCATGCCCCTTGCCCTGTACCTGCTGACCTTTGTCATTGCCTTCCAGACTCGCCCGGCCATCCCGCTGTCGATCACCCTTGTGGTCCAGGCGGCACTGATCGCCGGAACTGTCACCATGGTCGCGTTCCGCACCGGTGACTGGACCTTGTTGTTCGTTTTGAACCTTGCCGGGTTCTTCTTTTCGGCCCTGATGTGCCACCAGCTTCTGGCCAGGCTTCGTCCGGCACCCGATCGGCTGACCGAGTTCTATCTGCTGATGTCGCTTGGTGGCGTTGTCGGCGGAGCGTTCACGGCTCTTCTTGCGCCCGTGATCTTCGACGCTGTCTGGGAATATCCCTTCGTGCTGGTGCTGGTGTGCCTGCTGCGCCCGCGTTCGGAAAAGGAAATCCGCGTCTGGGAGGTCCTGACCTTTGTCGGAGCGCTGTTGCTTTGCGCTGCGCCTCCCCTGATGTCTGCCGTTTTCCGCGCGGATTGGGACCTGGCGTGGGACTTCAATCGGCTGTTTCCGCTCCGGATGGAGCAGGTGGCGATGCTGATCCTCGGGACAGCATCGATCCTCGGCTATCTGGTTCGTGACCGCCGGTGGATGTTTGCCGGGGTGATCGGAGCGGTCGTCCTGTCCGGACATCAGATCGCGAAGGGTTATGACGCTGCCTGGTCCGATCGGAGTTTCTTCGGGGTGATGCGGGTGGGCGTGACGAGCGATCCGCTGCTGGGCGGGCCGGTCCATGTCCTGATGCACGGCACGACCCTTCACGGATCGCAACCAATCAACCCCGCCTACGCCTGCACCCCGACCCTCTATTATGCCCCTGCGACGCCGATCGGTCAGGCGGCGGAGACTGTTCGAGCCCGGTTGCCTGGTGGAGCCAATATCGGCGTGGTCGGACTCGGATCCGGAGCGATGGCGGCCTACAAGCGCCGGCAGGATACCATGACCTTCTTCGAGATCGATCCGCTGGTCGACCGCGTGGCGCGCGATCCGGAGTTGTTCACCTTCATCAGCGGGTGTGCGGAGGGGCCAATTCGCACTGTTCTGGGAGACGCCCGTCTCACCATGGCAGCCGAACAGGCCGGCTCGTACGACCTGCTGTTGATCGATGCCTTTTCATCCGATGCCGTGCCGACGCACCTGCTGACCGTCGAGGCCATCGAGGGTTATCTGGCGCTGCTGAAGCCCGACGGCGTCGTGGTGCTCCATCTGTCCAATCGAAACCTGGACATCACGCGACCTGCCGTGGCGGCGGCACGGGCCCTCGGCAAGCCGGACCTGCACCAGATCTATCAGGAGGACGACCAGGGCGCAGACATGGCAGAAGCCTCCACGGAGGCTCTGGTCATCTCCAATAGCGAGGCAGGGCTGGCGGCGTTCAGGGCCGATCCCCGCTGGCGCACGGTTGATCCCGAGGGCGTCCGCCCCTGGACCGACGACTATGTGAACCTGTTTGGATCGCTCTGGCGGCAGATCACCCGCTAGATCTGTCGGTCAGGCGGGCAGGTCTATTGTCGCAATGGCCTGTGCGGCCAGGCCTTCGCCCCGGCCGGTGAAGCCCATGGCTTCCGTCGTGGTCGCCTTGACGCTGACGGCATCGAGCGGAATGGACAGAATGGCCGCCAGGCGTTCACGCATGGCCTGCCGGTGTGGCTTCACGCGCGGGCGCTCGCAGATCAGGGTCACATCCACATTGACAATCCTGCCCCCGCGGGCGGCGACCCGTTCGACAGCATGGATGAGGAAAAGGTCGGATGCCGCCCCCTTCCATTTCGGGTCGGTAGGCGGGAAGTGATCGCCGATATCCCCGTCGCCAAGGGCTCCCAGGATGGCGTCCGTCAGGGCATGCAGTCCGGCATCGGCATCGGAGTGGCCGATGAGGGTCTGGTCGTGCGGGATTTCCACCCCGCACAGCCAGACGGCACCGCCAGGGCCCCAGCGGTGGGCATCGAAGCCGGACCCGACGCGGGTCTGGCGCGGGAGACTGGCCTCGGCCATGGCGAAATCCTCGGGATAGGTCAGCTTCATCAGTGCAGGATCGCCCTCGACCAGGACTACGGTACCGCCATCAGCCTCGATCACGGCGGCATCGTCTGTCGGGGCCTGACCCTGTGGCCAGACCGCGTAGGCGGCGATCAGTCTGTCGGTCCGGAAGGCCTGGGGGGTCTGGGCACGGAACAGGCCGGCTCGGTCGACGGTCGCTGCTATGATGCCTTCGTTGGCGCGCTTCAGCGTGTCCGCGACCGGCAGTGCAGGGATCGCCCCTTCTGCGTGCGTGAGGGCAGCGAGCAGACGTTCGATCACGGGACCTTTGAGAAAGGGTCGGGCCGCATCGTGGATCAGGACGGCGCGGTCCTCTGGCCCGCTCAGTGCCGAAAGGCCCAAGCGGACCGAATCAGCACGCTCGACACCCCCCGGCACCGTGCGCCAGCCGGTCACGCCGGACAGCGCGTCAGCCGCCTCCGATTCGGTTCCCGCCGGGATCACGACGATGACTTCCTGTGAGCCAGCGGCCACCAGTGCCTCGACTGACCAGCGAAGCACAGGCTTGCCACCAAGGGCGCGCCACTGCTTGCCGCCACCGGCACGGGAGCCGGTTCCGGCGGCAACGACGATGCTTGCGAAGTCCATGCTGCCTTCTAAGCGCCCTGTTCAGGCTTGACGAGAGGGCATGGACGACGGCGGTAGAGCCCGATGACGCATGAGAGCCTGAAGACCGGTCTGCAGATCGGCGACGTCTGGATTGCCGGTCGGGTGCTGATGGCCCCCATGACCGGGATTACAGACCTGCCGTTCCGACAGGTCGCTTCACGCCTGGGTGCCGCCTATGTTGCGACCGAGATGGTCGCGGCGGCAGAGCTCGCGCGGGCGCGGCCGGACGTGGTGCGGCGCGCGGCTGTTGGCGAAGGTTTGCCGCTGACGGTGATCCAGCTGGTCGGGCGCGACCCTGCAGCCATGGCGCTGGGCGCGAAG
>QBLX01000009.1:1495-12480 GCA_003241825.1 Alphaproteobacteria bacterium | reverse complement strand
CGCGGATATCGTCGATCTCAATTTCGGCTGTCCGGCCAAGGAAGTCACCGGTTCTGCCGCGGGTTCGGCCCTGATGCGGACGCCTGAGCTGGCCTGCCGGCTGATGGAGGCGGCTGTTGCGGCCACCACGCGGCCTGTGACCGTCAAGATGCGGCTGGGCTGGGACGACAGCAGTCGCAATGCGGCTGCCCTGGCCAAACAGGCGGAGTCTCTGGGGATCAGGGCTGTGACGGTGCATGGTCGGACCCGGCAGCAGTTCTACACCGGGGTCGCAGACTGGCACGCCGTCGGTGAGGTGAAGGCGGCTGTGGGCATACCGGTCGTCGTCAATGGCGACATCCTCACAGTCGAGGACGCGAAGACAGCGCTGGCACAGTCGGGCGCGGATGCCCTGATGCTGGGGCGCGGGGTCTATGGGCGGCCCTGGCTGGCTGCCCATATGGAGCGGGCCCTGCGAGATGGCACGACCCTGGCCGAGCCGGGACCCGTGGAGCGTCTTGGCATCGTGATCGAGCATATGCGCGCTTCGGTAGCGTTCTACGGCATGCCGGTGGGGCTCAAGATGTTCCGCAAGCACCTCGGATGGTACATCGAGCAGGCCCCCTGGCCAGCTGACCCTGACCAGAGGCGAGCTGACAAGGCCCGCCTGTGCCGGATCGAGGATCCTGAATCCGTCGAGACGGCTCTCTCCGCGCTCTGGCTGGGTCCCGTGGCGCGTCCCGAGCACTCAGGTGTTGAAATCGTGTCACAGTTGGCCGAAACTGCTGCGACATGACGGACACAGTCGGCCCAGTATCGCAGGGGACCGCGCCTGCGACGGTCCCCGGGGATCGGCCGGCGAGCGGACGCATGCGTGCCCTGTTCGGGGCGGCCTATGTCCTCGCGATCCTCGTGACCGCCGCTGCGATCTGGCTGGTGGCTGTCGCACCGGGTGCCGGCAGTGATGGATCGGCTCGCGCGGTCGCGGGGCAGGCCGTGCTCTATGTGCTGGTCGCCAATCTTGCGTTGATCGGAGTCCTGGCCGTCGTTGTCGGACTGCGCGTCATGCGGCTGGCGCGGGACCGTCGAGAGGATGCCGGGGCGCGTCTGCACCTCCGGTTCGTCACCCTGTTCTCGGCCGTGGCTGTCGTGCCCGCCATCCTGGTTGCGCTTGTGTTCGGCGTGCTGGTCAATCGTGGGGTGGACCAGTGGTTCAGCCAGAACGTTCAGGATGCTGTTGAAAATGGCGCCGACATTGGCCGGGCCTATGTCGCCGATGTTGGCGGATCGATGCAGGGCGACATGGAGACGATCGTCGTCGAACTTGGCGGTATCCGGAGCCTGTTCGACAACCGGATCCAGTTCTCCAGCGCGCTCGAACAGATCGCGGACTTCTTCGGCTATCCGGCCATCTACATCCTGAACGGTGATGGCGAGGTGCTGGCCCAGGGCGAGACCGCTGACGCGCCGCCCTACCTCAGTCCGCCGCGCGCCGCGCTGGAGGAGGCGGCCGAGGGAAGCAAGGTTCCGGCTGAGGTCACGGAAAACCCTGACATGCTGAGGGTGATCTTCCCTCTGCCTGAGTACGGTGACGCCTATCTCTATGTTGTTCGACCGCTGGCCGAGGGTCTGGTGGCCCAGATGCGGACCAGTGGCGAGTCCATCCAGGCCTATCGCGAGGCTGAGGAGAGCCGGACCCAGATCCAGACGGCCTTCGCACTGAGCTATCTGGAGACGGCATTGCTCGTGCTGGTCGGTGCTGTCTGGCTCGGAATGTCGGCGGCGAGCGCGATCTCCGGTCCGATCGGCCGGCTGGTCAAGGCCGCGGACCAGGTCGCGGCCGGTGATCTGACGGCGCGGGTAGATGCGACGCGGGACCCGGGCGAAATCGCCGTCCTGTCCAACGCCTTCAACCGGATGACCGGTGACCTGCAGGCCCAGCAGGCGGCCCTCAAGACCGCCAGTGACGAGGCGCAGGCCCGAAGCCGCTTCATCGAGACCGTCCTTTCCGGCGTCAGTGCCGGTGTCATCGGGCTGGACCGGCGGGGCCGCATCTCGGCCATCAACGACAGCGCGGTGCAACTGCTGTCGATTACGGAGGCAGAGGTTCTGGGCCGCGGCCTGGCCGAGGTCGCACCCGAATTGAGCGAACTCGTCGGGCGACTGGAAGCCCACATCGAGGAAGACATCGATGTCAGCCGCGAGGGCGAGACACGTCGCCTGCGGGTCCGGATCGAGGGCGGGCAGGGCGGCGAGATGGTCCTGACCTTCGACGACATCACCCGCTTGGTGACTGCGCAGCGTAATGCCGCGTGGCGCGATGTGGCACGTCGGATCGCCCACGAGATCAAGAACCCGCTGACGCCGATCCAGCTGTCGGCCGAGCGGCTGAAGCGAAAGTACCGGGCCCGGATTGGCGAGGACGTCGAGGTTTTCGATCGCTGCACCGACACCATAATTCGCCAGGTCGGCGATATCGGCCGGATGGTGGACGAGTTCTCGTCCTTTGCGCGGATGCCGGCCCCGCGGTTTGCGGTAGAGGATCCGGCGGAACTGCTGCGGGAAGCCGTGTTCGCGCAGCGGGTGGCGATGCCTGACCTCCTGGTCGATCTCATCGAACCCCTGCCGACGGCAGCGATGAAATGCGACGGCCGGATGGTGGGCCAGGCCCTGGCCAATATTCTGAAGAATGCCGGCGAGGCGGTCGCGGCCCGGCGTCTTGGTACACCGGCCGGGCCGGAGGACGTGGCGATCATCGCACGCCTGGAGATCGAGAACGCCGTCGCGACCTTCGTGATCGAGGACGACGGCAAGGGCCTGCCGACGCGAGACCGCGACCGCCTGACTGAACCCTATGTGACGACGCGCGAGAAGGGCACCGGCCTGGGTCTCGCGATCGTGAAACGCATCTGCGAGGACCACGCAGGCGAACTGAAACTGGCCGACGCCGGGACGCTGAACGGCGCGCGCGTCTGCCTGATCTTTCCTCTCAACCCTGTTGCCAGGACCATCACGGACGTTCGCGCGCCCGGTGTGGTTCCGGCGGAATAGCGAGGCTTCATGCGTTCGACCGGTGCCGACATCCTGATCGTCGACGACGAGGCCGACATCCGCGAGCTGGTTTCAGGCCTGCTGGAGGACGAGGGTCACGGCGTCCGCGTCGCTGCCAATGCCGAGGAAGCTCTGGCTGCCATTCGGGCTCGCAAGCCGACCCTGCTGGTGCTCGACATCTGGATGCAGGGCGGCGGAATGGACGGCCTCGAGTTGCTCGACATCGTCAAGGAACTGGACGCCGACCTGCCGGTCGTGATGATTTCCGGACACGGCAATATCGAGACCGCAGTCAGCGCCCTGAAGCGGGGAGCCTACGACTTCATCGAAAAGCCGTTCAAGTCGGATCGCCTCGTGGTCGTCATCGAGCGGGCGCTGGAGGCAGCATCCCTGAGACGGGAAAACCGGCGTTTGCGGACCCAGGCCTCGGTCCCGACCGGGCTGATCGGGCGTTCGGCGGCCGCCGCAGCGCTGCGCTCGACCATCGCCAAGGTGGCACCAGCCAACAGCCGGGTCCTGATTTCCGGACCCTCAGGGTCTGGCAAGGAACTGGTCGCGCGTCAGATCCACGAGGCCAGTCCGCGCGGACGCGGCGAGTTCGTGGCCATTTCGGCGGCAGGGATGACGCCCGAGAGGTTGGACGTTGAACTGTTTGGCGAGGAGGGGGCGGATGGCCGCCCGCGCAAGATCGGCGTGTTCGAACGCGCCCATAACGGGACCCTGTTCCTCGACGACGTGGGTGACATGCCGCGCGAAAGCCAGAGCCGTATCCTGAGGGTGCTGGTCGAACAGCGGTTCCGGCGGGTCGGAGGCGAGCAGGACGTTCAGGTCGATGTCCGGGTCGTCACTTCTACGTCCCGCGATCTGAAGGTCGAGATCACGGAAGGCCGGTTCCGCGAAGACCTGTTCCACCGGCTCAACGTCGTTCCGATTCGTGTGCCTCCGCTGTCGGAACGCCGGGAGGACATCGCCGAACTGGTCGATTACTTCATCGACACCCTGAGCACGTCGCAAGGCCTTCCCCGGCGACGCCTCGGCGACGACGCGATCGCGGTCCTGCAGGTCCATCCCTGGCCCGGGAACGTCCGGCAGCTTCGCAACAATGTAGAGCGGCTGCTGATCCTGGCCACAGGAGACCTGAACGATCCGATCAGTGCCGAGATGCTGCCCCAGGAAGTTGCGGCAACCGGTAATGGCGGCGGCATGGGCTCGGAGCGGACCATCGCCCTGCCATTGCGCGAGGCACGTGAGGTGTTCGAGCGCGAGTATCTGGCGGCACAGATCATGCGCTTTGGCGGCAATATATCGCGTACCGCCGCCTTCATCGGTATGGAACGATCCGCACTGCACCGGAAACTGAAGTCGCTGGGCGTGTCACCGTCACGGGGCGGGGACGACGAAGAAGGAAGTCTGGACTGATGTCGCGCGTCGCCTATGTCAACGGGACCTACCAGCCGCATGGCGAGGCCTCGATCCATGTCGAGGATCGCGGCTTCCAGTTTGCGGACGGGGTCTATGAGGTCTGGTCGGTGTTCGACGGCCGGATGGCCGATTTCGATGGCCACATGACCCGCCTTCACCGCAGCCTTAACGAACTGCGTATCGACATTCCCATGAGCGTCCAGTCCCTGACCCGGGTGCTCAAGGAGACCATCCGCAGGAACCGGGTGAGAAACGGGATCGTCTATCTGCAGGTGACGCGGGGCACGGCCCGGCGGGACCATCCGTTTCCTTCGCCGGACACCCCGCCCAGCGTCATCGTGACCTCGCGTTCGGTCAGCGCTACCCGGGCCGAGGCCCAGGCGGCCAAGGGCGTCGCGGTCGTGACCCAGCCGGACATCCGCTGGGGGCGTTGCGACATCAAGACGGTCGGACTGCTCGCCAATGTCCTGGCCAAACAGGCAGCCCGCGAACGCGGGGCCTATGAAGCCTGGATGGTGGACGAAATGGGCCTGGTCACCGAGGGCTCGTCGACCAATGCCTGGATCGTAGACAAGGACGGCCGCCTGCGCACCCGGGACACCCAGGCCAATATTCTCAAGGGAATCACGCGCACGGCCATCATGGACCTCATCGCGTCCGAGGACATCGAGCTGGACGAACGTCCCTTCAGTGTGGACGACGCCAAGGAGGCACGGGAGGCCTTCTTCACCGCAGCCGGGGCCTTCGTCATGCCGACGATCTCGATCGACGGGGTCAAGATCGGCGATGGCAAGCCGGGCCCCATCACGACGAAACTCAGGACCCTGTATCTGGACCGTGCAAAGCGGGACGCGGTTTAGAGCGCTCCTGCAGTTGCCGCGGTGCGAAAGCGATGGCTATGGTGCGGTGCCGGGCGTTCGATCCGGACCCGCGCTCTCCCCGACGCGGCGGAACAAGCAAGAACAGGACAAACCTGCCATGTCGCAAGACAAGCGTCAGAACCTTCAGGACACCTTCCTCAACTCGGTCCGCAAGACCAAGACGCCGCTGACCATCTTCCTGGTCAATGGCGTCAAGCTGCAGGGCATTGTCACCTGGTTTGACAATTTCTGTGTGCTGCTGCGGCGCGATGGCCAGTCGCAACTGGTGTACAAGCACGCGATCTCGACGATCATGCCGTCTGCACCGGTTCAGCTTTACGAGCCCGAGGCTGACGAGGACTGAGCCCGGGGACTTTCCGGATCGGCGATCGTTTCCCATATCGGTTAGTCCGGCGATGGGCCGGGTGCGCTGCAACGAAAGTCTCCCTTGGCTACTTTGATCGACCACGCCGTTCCCCTGATCCGGGCGATCGTCGTCCATCCTGATGGACGAAGCGAGAGCAGCCGCGCGGCAGTGGAACGTCTCGAAGAAGCCGTGGGGCTGGCACGCGCGCTGGACCTGGATGTTCGGGCCGAAGAGATCGTGCGTATCCGCAAGGTTACGCCGGCCACCCTGTTCGGGACGGGAAAGGTCGAGGAACTGGGCGCACTGGTGACGGCGGCCGAGGCCGAGGCTGTCGTGATCGACGATGACCTGAGCCCGGTGCAGCAGCGCAATCTTGAAAAGGCCTGGGACTGCAAGGTCATCGACCGCACGGGGCTGATTCTGGAAATCTTCGGCCGCCGCGCACGGACCAAGGAAGGTCGGCTGCAGGTCAAACTGGCGCGGCTGGACTATGAAAAATCGCGACTGGTCCGTACCTGGACCCACCTGGAGCGGCAACGCGGCGGGTCTGGCACGATGGGCGGGCCCGGCGAGACGCAGATCGAACTTGACCGGCGGATGATCGCTGACCGGATCGTCAAGCTCAAGGTCGAGCTCGATGACGTGCGGCGGACGCGAGGACTGCATCGCAAGCAGCGGCAGAAGGTGCCGTTCCCGACCATCGCCCTGGTGGGATATACCAATGCTGGCAAGTCGACCCTTTTCAACCGGCTGACCGGGTCGGAAGTCCTGGCGAAGGACCTCCTGTTCGCCACCCTGGATACGACCCAGCGCACCATAAGGCTGCCACAAGGGCGGCCTGCAATCGTCGCCGATACTGTCGGGTTCATCTCCGACCTTCCGCACGAGCTGGTCGAGAGTTTTCGCGCGACCCTGGAGGAGGTCGGCGAAGCCGATCTGATCCTTCATGTCCGTGATATCGCGTCAGCCGACAGCGATGCCCAGGCGAAGGACGTCGAGGCCGTGCTGAAACAGATCGATATTCCGGAAGGCAAGACACGCCGTATCCTCGAAGTCTGGAACAAGACCGACCTGCTCGCCGAAGACGTGCGCGAAGCCGTCCTTGGCCAGGCCGGGCGTCTTGCCGGTGAAGGCAGGGCAGTGGCAGTCTCTGCCTGGACGGGGGACGGGATCGAGGCGCTGCGCCTCGCCATCACGGGCCTGATCGACGATGATCCCGAAATGACACTGACGCTGGATCCCGCCCAGGGCGAGGCCCTTGCATGGCTGTATGAACATGGTCGGGTGACATCACGGGTGGCGGACGACCAGGGCCGGACCCATCTGGTCGTCCGGCTCGCCCCGCAGGCACTGGGGCGGTTCGAGCGGCAGTTCAGCCTTTCTTGAGCCGGGGCACGGTTTATCAAGGATCGACGCCCACTTTCGCCACGTCTAACCGTAGCTCGCGATGTGGCAGACCTTTTGCTGTGAAGCCGTTCGAGTAGACAGTAGGTGAGAAATGACGCTCGATTTGGGACGGCTTCGGGTCGAAATCCTTGGTATGTCCGGCCTGTCCGCCGGAGATGTCGACCAGTGGCAAGCCATCCAGGCGTCCAACCCCTCGTTTCAGAGCCCGCTGCTGGGGGTCGAGTTCGCGCGCGCTGTCGCGGCTGAGCGTGACGACGTTTACGTGGCGGTCTATCGGCGTGCTGGCGTGGCAGTGGGCTTTCTGGCTCATCATCGGCGACCGGGCGGGTTTGGCAGGCCGATCGGCTCTCCATTTTCCGACTATCATGCCCTGCTTTCCGTGGCCGATCTTGGCGTCAGCGGGCCGGAGGCAATCCGGATGGCAGGCCTGAAGGCCTTTCGTCACAACGGACTGATCGACCCCTATGGCCTGTTCGCGGGAATGGCCAAGGGCCAGCACACCTATTTGATCGAGCTTCCGGACACACCGGAGGTGTTTCTTGAAACGGTGCGGGCTTCCAGCCCGAAGAAGTTCAAGAACTATCGCCGACTGCAAAACCGTATGGCCGAAGAAGGCGCGCTGCGCATGGGCCCTGACCGGTCGCAGGCCGCCTATGAGCAAATCATGGGATGGAAGTCCGGGCAATTCACGCGGACAGGCGTCCAGGATGTTCTGAAGCCCGACTGGGCGCGCCGGCTGATGCAGTCGCTGTTCGAGACGAACGAAGGACGGATGCGGGGGCTGCTGCTGACATTGTATGCTGGCGATGTCCTCGTCGGGGGCCATTTTGGAGTCATGGCCGCGGGCGTGTTCCATCCCTGGATCGCTGCCACCAATCCTGAACTTGCAGGGCTGTCTCCGGGTCAGGCCTTCCTCGATCAGGCGATCCGGGCGATGCCGGTTCTTGGTATCCGCGTCTACGATCTGGGGCCCGGGCACGATCACTACAAAAAGCCGTTCGCTTCGACGGAGCGCGAGGTCGGGGTCGGTCTCACGGTCGTGACCGGGGCAGTAGGAACCCTGCCGCGTTTTCGCGAGGGTGTCTGGTCGCTGGGCGGGCTCGATCGGGTGGGTGCGGTCAGTCGGATTCGACGTCGGCTGGATCATATTGCTGCTGTTGACCCTTCGCCGGCGGGTCGGGCACGCGGATTGCTTGAGGCCGCCCGGTCGATCCGGAAGCGACTGACGTCGGTTGAGGCGAAGGCCTGATCCATGCCTGCCGCGAGGATCTCGATCATTATCCCGACCCAGCGGCGCCCGGCTCCCCTCGCGCTCGCGGCCAGGTCCGTACTGGAACAGGTCGGGATCGAGCGGGCGGAAATCGAAATGGTCGTCGTCGACAACGATGCCATCCCCTCGGCGCTGGCTGTCGTTGAGCGCCTGAGAGCAGAGACAGACGTGCCGATCGTCTATGTGCACGAGGCGCGACCCGGCGTGGCCAACGCTCGCAACGCGGGTCTGGCAGCGGCGAGTGGCGAGCTGATTGCCTTCCTGGACGATGACGAGGAAGCCCCCGAGGGCTGGCTGGCAGCGTTGCTGGCCATACAGGTCAGACATCAGGCCGACGCAGTCTTTGGGCCGGTCCGGGCCCGGGTTCCGGAAACCGTGCCGCACAGGGATTATCTTGCGCGCTTCTTCTCGCGCTTCGGGCCTGAGTCAGAGGGGCTGATGCCGGGCTATTTCGGGTGCGGCAACAGTCTGGTGCGGCGTGCGGCCCTGCCGGATCCGGTTGCGCCCTTTGCACTGGAACGCAACCATATCGGCGGGGAGGACGACCTGTTGTTCGGCCACATGCAGGCGGTGGGAGCCCGGTTTGCCTGGGCGCCGGATGCCTGGGTGCATGAGGACCCCGCACCGTCGCGGCTGACGCTGAAATACACGCTGCTGCGCGCCTTTGCCTATGGTCAGGGGCCGACCGAACACTGTGCCTCCTCCGTGCCGCCGGACCGGCTGGGGGTCGTCAAATGGATGGCCATCGGGGTGGGGCAGGCGATCGTCTTTGGTGCCGTCGCTGCCGTGGCCTGGATGACCGGAGCACCGGACCGGGCCCAGAAACTGGATCGGGCTGCGCGGGGTCTGGGCAAGACCCTGTGGTTCGGTCCCTTCAAGCTTTCGTTCTACGGACAGACGACATGAGTGTGATTACCGACTGGACGGCGGAAAAGGCCCGTCACTTCACCCGGGCCAACCTCGCCTTCGAGCATGGGCTGCACGAAAGGCCGATGTTCGATGATGCAGGCCTGGAGTCGCTGCTGGATCGCTATCCGCGCGACAAGCTGGGGGTCTTCACCATGGGGGAGGATCCGGTTGACTGGCAGAGCTGGCGGCGGGGCTCGGCAGGGGATCTGTCGGGCAGGCAGTTGCTGGACGCTGCCAAGGCCGGGCGGATCTGGCTGAACCTTCGCCACGCCAACGATTACCTCGAGGACTATGCGGCGCTGGAGGCGGAAGTCTTTGCCGAGAAAACGGTCCGGACCGGCGTGCGGACCTTCAAGCGTGATCTCGGCGTGCTGATCTCCTCGGCCAATGCCCAGGTCTTCTATCATCTGGACGTGCCGCTGGTTTCGCTGTGGCAGGTCCGGGGGCAGAAGCGGGTCTGGGTCTATCCGGTGGCGGCCCCCCATGTCGGCCCCGAGCAGCTGGAAAAGATCGTGCTGCGCGAGACCGCCGAGCAGATGGCGTTCCAGCCGACTTTCGACGGTGAGGCCGAGGTGTTCGACCTGACGCCCGGCAAGATGGTCACCTGGGCCCAGAACGCGCCGCACCGGATCGAGAACGGCCCGATGCTGAATGTGTCGCTGAGCATGGAGTTCATGACGCCGGCGGCCCTGATGCGGGCCAATGTGCTGTATGCGAACGGGGTCCTGCGCAAGGCCGGGGGCCAACCGTCGGTACAGACGGTGCCGCATCCGGGGGCTCTGGCCAAGATCGCCCTGGCGCGGGCGGTCAAGGTTTCAGGGATTTCAAAGACCATCGACAAGTCGCTTCCCGCCACCTTTACCCTCGACCCGGCACGGCCGGGGGTGCCCGTCGACCTCGCGGCCTGACAGGGTCAGGCGCGTTCAGCGGTCTTCGCCGCGTTCCAGAGCCCGTCCATCTCGGCCAGATTGCTGTCCGCGGGGGCCCTGCCGTCCCTTGCCAGTTCCGCCTCGATGAACTCGAACCGCCGGACGAATTTGGCATTGGTTCCGCGCAGGGCGTCTTCGGGTTCGACGCCCAGTTTGCGGGCCAGGTTGGCGACGACGAACAGCAGGTCGCCCATCTCCTCGCGGGCCTTGTCGAGGTCGCCGGCGGCGATCTCGGCCCTCAGTTCGGCGACTTCCTCGTGCAGCTTGTCGAAGACTTCGTCGGTTGAAGGCCAGTCGAAACCGACGCGGGCTGCGCGCTTTGTCAGCTTGGCGGCGCGCGCGAGGGCAGGCAGGCCGACCGGGACGTCGTCGAGCACGCCGGTCTGTGCCTTCGCCTGACGCTCGGCCGCCTTGATGTCTTCCCAGCGCTGCTTCTGGGCCGGGCCCGTGATCTGCGGATCCTCGTCGGCGAAGACATGGGGGTGGCGGCGGATCAGCTTGTCGGACATGGCGCGGGCTACGTCGTCAAAGGCGAACAACCCCTGTTCCTCGGCCATCCGGGCATGGAAGACGACCTGGAAGAGCAGGTCGCCCAGCTCGGACTTCAGCTCGTCGAAATCGCCGCGCTCGATGGCGTCGGCGACCTCATAGGCCTCCTCGATCGTATAGGGGGCGATGGTGGCGAAGGTCTGCTCGATGTCCCAGGGGCAGCCGCCCTCGGGATTGCGCAAGGTGGCCATGATGGCGAGCAGCTGATCGATCGGCCGTTCGGCGGTGGGGGTCATGGGCGG
>QBLX01000009.1:0-1485 GCA_003241825.1 Alphaproteobacteria bacterium | reverse complement strand
TCGGCGTGGCTTGCCTGGGTCAGTGGATAGCGATGCAGGGCGAGCGCCGCCAGCAGAAGGCACAGGGCGGGCAGGCCGGCGAACATGATCTGCAGCCACATCAGCGCCGGGCCGGGATTGTCGCCACCGAGCGCGGGATCGAAGCCGACCAGTTGCAGGCCGGCAAAGGTCAGGACCGACACCGCATAGCCGAGCTTGGACGTCGCCGTGAGGATCGAGAACAGCAGCCCGGTCCGGTCCGTACCGTCGTCGAGCCGCACCTGATCGCTGACGTCGGCCATCATGGCCCGCAGAAGCAGGTCACCGGAAGCAAAGGCCAGGCCGACAAGGGCAACCATCAACCCGGCGACGAGGAGATCGGCATAGGGTGCCGGGGCCCCCGTCATGGATTCCAGCGCGCCCTGTGCCGGAGCCACAAGGGCGGGGGCGAGGAAGGCCGCGAACACCAGGGTGACGGCGAAATAGACGCAGGACCAGATCAGGGCCTGATGCTTGCCGAGCCGGACGGCCAGCCAGCTCCAGGCCGGGGCCCCGAACAGGCCGAAGACGAAATAGACCAGCAGCAGGATCGAGGTTTCGGCACGCTCGAACCCTCGAGCGGCCTCGAAGAAGTAGAAGAACAGGGCCCCGACGACACCGCGCGCGACACCGAGCGCCAGGTCGGCGCCGAGCAGGCGCTGGATGACGGGCCGCTTGAACAGGCCCAGATAGGCGAAACGATCCTCGCTGGCGCTGCTGGGCCGCGGCGGGGGCTCTGGCGTGAAGGCGAAGGTGATTCCCAGCGCGATGGGCAGGACGATGATGATGAACCAGCCCTGGAACTGGACTGCGCGGGCATAGTCACCGATGCCGAGGTTCTGGACCAGCACCGGCACCATCAGCACCGCCAGCACGCCGACGATATTGGCCGTCTGCCACCAGCCATAGATGCGCGAGCGCTGGTTGTAGTCCGACGACAGGGCCGAGGCCCAGCTGACCTGCGACAGCAGGCTGACCGAAAAGCCCAGCGACAGGATCACCAGCCACAGGGTCAGATAACCGGCCCCGGCACCCGGCTCGGCCATGAACAGCATACCGACAGCCAGCATCAGGACGGGTGCGGCCAGTCCCATCCACAGCCGGTAGCGCCCGAACCGGCTGTGGGTCCTGTCGATGACCATGCCGAGGGCCGGGTCGATCACGATGTCGGCCATGCGGATGACCAGAAACACCAGGCTGACGATCGCCAGGGGCACGCCGACATGGCTGGCGTAGAATTCGGGCAGGGTCACATAGACCGGCAGTCCGAGCGCTGCATAGGGCAGGCAGGCGGCCGAAAAGGCGGCCAGAACACCGTTGCTTCGCCGGGCAGGCTGGGGCGTGTCGGTCATTGCGCGATCCAGGGTTTGAGTCGGCCTCTGGATAGCATCGCAGGGGCGACATGGCGCGGGACAAGAATGAGGACATGGCAAGGCCCCCGTCGCGCCGGGGCGGACAGGTCGGGAA
>QBLX01000099.1:5785-11925 GCA_003241825.1 Alphaproteobacteria bacterium | reverse complement strand
GTCGAGGAGATCGACGACCTCAACATCCTGCATGCCACCGGCCTGGCCATGTGCCGGGCGATCGAGGCACTGGCCGTCACACCGGCCGTGGCCCTGGTGGACGGAAACTACCGGTTCAAGCTGCCCTGCGACGTGACCACCGTGGTCGGGGGTGACGGTCTGTCCCTGTCCATCGCGGCGGCCTCGATCCTGGCCAAGACAGCCCGCGACCGGTTGATGATCGCGCTGGACGCCGAGCATCCCGGCTACGGCTTTGCCGGGCACAAGGGCTATCATGCCCCCAGTCATGTCGCCGGCCTCGCCCGCCTCGGCCCCTGCCCGGCCCATCGCCGAAGCTGGGCCCCGATCCGCGCCCTACTGGAGGGGGCCGACAACGGTTGAATTTCTGTGCTAGGCTCATCATCTGCAAGCCCTACCCGTCGCCGAGCCGCCCGCATGTACGAGATCCCCGAACTGGATACCGAGACCTTCACCCGCTCCAGTGCCATCCGCATCTATCCGAGCGAAGCCTTCGAGGGCATGCGCGAAGCCGGCCGTCTGGTGGCCGAAGCGCTGGACATGATCGCCCCCCATGTCGTGCCCGGCATCACGACCCAGGAGATCGACGACCGCATCCGCGACTTCACGACGGAGCGTGGGGGACTGCCCGCCTGCCTTGGCTACAAGGGCTATATGAAGACCACCTGCACCTCGATCAATCACGTGGTCTGCCACGGGATTCCAGGCGACCGGGTGCTCAAGGAAGGCGACATCGTCAATATTGACCACACCGTCATCGTCGACGGCTGGCATGGGGATTCCAGCCGGATGTATGCGATCGGCGAGATCAATCCCCGGTCCCGCAAGCTGATCGATGTCACCTATGAATCGCTGGCCCTGGGCCTGGCCCAGGTGAAACCCGGCAACACCTTCGGCGACATCGGCTTTGCCATCCAGCGCCATGTCGAGGCCGCGCGCATGAGCGTCGTGCGCGACTTCTGCGGCCACGGCATCGGCCGGCTGTTTCACGACAGCCCCAATGTCCTGCATTATGGCCGCAAGGGCGAGGGCGCGGTGCTCAAGCCGGGAATGTTCTTCACGATCGAGCCGATGGTCAACATCGGCAAGCCGCACGTGAAGGTGCTGTCAGACGGCTGGACCGCCGTCACCCGCGACAAGTCCCTGTCGGCCCAGTGCGAGCACACCGTGGGCGTGACCGAGGACGGGGTGGAGGTCTTCACCGCCAGCCCGGCCGGCCTGTTCCGGCCGAACTGACACAAAGATGATCGCCGCTGCCGCAATGGCGCTGGCGCTTGCCGGTGAACCAGACCCTGCCTTCGTCCTGACCGGGACGGGGCGCTATGCGAACCTGGCCGATATCGCGTCGATCCAGCGTGAGGGCCCGATCGCGCGGATGCGAGCCTTCCAGACCGTCGAGCCCGACTTTGCAGCCGGCGGCGAATCCTATTGGGGCGGCTGGTCCTGGTGGTCGTTCGACTGCTCTGCCCGGACAGCCGATCGTCTGGACTTTGCATCGGTCCGCGAGGGTGGCCGAGAAGGGCCAACCACCCCCGATACCTCGCCTGCCTATCCGGCAGCCCCCGGTGGCGATGCCGCAGAGTTGCTGGAAGCCGCCTGTGCTCCCCCGTCGCGCGTTGACGCCACGACACTGGAAGACGCCGTCAGGCTTGGGCGGGCGGCGCTGGCAGAACAGGGGCCGCATTCCTTTCGATCGCATAGCGATCCTTCGGCAATGCCTCCGGGCACTGGTCGCGCATGAAGGCCAGCATCTGCTCGCGGATGTCGCAGCGCAGGTCGAAAGTGGTCGGGGCGTTGCGCGCGCTGGCCAGACAACGGACCTGGGCCACCCTTTCGGTGATGTCGGTGACCTGCAGGCTGACGACATCCCCGTCCCAGAGCGGCGAGGCCCGGCAGATACGTTCCAGTTCTGCCCGCAGCCGATCCATCGGTGCCTCATAGTCGACGTAGAGCATGGCCGTGCCGATCAGGCGGCTGGTCTCGCGGGTCCAGTTCTGGAACGGCTTGGTGATGAAATAGGTCAGCGGCAGCACCATCCGCCGCCAGTCCCACAGCTTGACCACCACATAGGTGGAAGTGATCTCCTCGATCGTGCCCCACTCGCCCTCGACGATGACGGCGTCGTCCAGCCGGATCGGCTGGGCTGTCGCGATCTGGATGCCCGCAACCATGTTCGTCAGGAAGGGCTGCAGCGCCAGACCCGCCACGATGCCTACCACCCCGGCCGAGGCCAGCAGTGACAGGCCCCACTGCCGCACGGCCCCTATGGTCATCAAGGCCAGCCCCAGGGTGATGACCCCGATCAGAAGGCTGGCAACCCTCTGCAGGATCCGCGCCTGGGTGACGTGCTTGCGGGCCAGCAGATTGTCTTCCGCGGCCATGTTGAACCGGCGCAGATAGACCACCGCCCACATCTCGACCGCGCCATTGATGATCCAGCCGATGGTCAGGATGAACCCGACCAGCAGGGCCTGGCGGATCACCAGCGACGGCTCTGGGGCCAGCGGAGACACCGTCACCGCCAGGGCCATCGCCACGATCATCACCGCGATCCTGACCTTGAGCCGCGCCCGGGCCACGGTTCCGCGCCAGAACATGTCCCTGCGCCGCACGGCGAATTTCAGGAGGGCGAAGACGACCTGGTTGGCAGCCCAGCCCACGAAGACGAACACCGCCACTATGACGGTGATGACGAGCCACTCGGGCAGCCAGTAGAACTCGCGCCAGAGACGGTAGATGTCGCGGGTCAGGTCGGTGATGAAACTGGGCATGAGCCGCCTTTAACGCCTTCGCGGCCTTATGGCTTCATCGTCCGCGACGGTCAGATCACGCCTTAACGTCTGCGTCCCAAAGGTGGCGCAGAACCGGTCCACAGCCTGTTAATACTTGCCATGTTCCATGTATGTTCTGGTTTATGCTGGTCTGTTGCCATGATCATTGACAAGACTTGGTTAAAAAGTGGCAACAGTTCCCATTGAGACCCATCCAATCCCATGCTATCCCACGACTTCAAACCGGGCGTATGCGGCGGGGGCCCCACCGGAGGCCGTAGAAGTCAGGGAGCGGGCCGAGGGGCTCGATGGGATCAGACGTGTTTCTCTCGACCTACGAGAAACAGTTGGACGGCAAGCGTCGTCTCCTGATCCCTCAGGAATTCCGCACGGCTGAGAACGGCGCAGAGCACGGCGTATTCTGCTTTCCCTCGATCGAGGCGGACTGCCTTGAGGCCGGCGGCGACGCCCTGTTCGCCGAATACCGTGCCGTGATCGAAAGCCTGCCCTTCGGCGACCCCTACCGTTCCGCACTCGAAGCCTCGATCTTCGGCGAACAGAAGCCCCTCGCCTATGACAGCGGTGGCCGGATCACCCTGCCCGAACACCTGTGCGAGGAAGTCGACCTGGCCGACACTGTCGTCATCTATGGCGTCGGCGAGCGGTTCCAGATCTGGAACAAGACCCGCTGGTCGGCCCACCGCGCCGAACAGCGCCGGCTGGCGCGCGACGGACTGGCCAAATTCGGCGAGATGCGCCGCGCCGCCCTGTCGGGAGGGGCCGCATGACGTCGCCCCACGCGCCCGTGCTGCTCGCAGAGGTCATCGAGGCCCTGTCGTCCGGCCCCGGCGACGTGATCATCGATGCGACCTTCGGTGCCGGCGGGTACAGCCGCGCCATCCTCGAAACAGGCGCAACGGTCATCGCCCTCGACCGCGATCCGACGGTCCAGCCCCACGCCGACGCCCTCGCCGCAGACTATCCCGACCGGTTCCGGCTGGTGCACGCCGCCTTCTCGGATCTGTCGCAGGTCTTTGCCGCCAACGAACATGCAGCCCTGCACGGTGTCGTCTTCGACATCGGTGTGTCGTCGATGCAGCTGGACCAGGCCGAGCGCGGCTTCTCGTTCATGCGCGACGGGCCGCTCGACATGCGGATGTCGGGCGAGGGCGACAGCGCTGCCGACATCGTCAACACCTGGGACCACGGCCCCCTGGCCCACATCCTGAAACAGTATGGCGACGAGCGGCAGTCGGGCCGGATTGCCACAGCCATCCTGCGTCGCCGGATCGAGACGCCCTTCACCCGCACCCTCGACCTCGCCGCCGTTGTCGAAAAGGCCCTGGGCGGCCGCCGTGGCGAGAAGGTCCATCCCGCGACCCGCACCTTCCAGGCCCTGCGCATCGCGGTCAACGACGAGCTGGGCGAGCTTCAGGCCGGGCTCGCAGCAGCCGAGGCCACCCTGTCCCCCGGCGGTCGGCTGGTGGTGGTGACCTTCCATTCGCTGGAGGACCGGATCGTCAAGGCCTTCCTGACCGAGCGGACGGGCAACACCCCCGCCGGCTCGCGTCACGCTCCGCTGGCGATCGATACCCGCAAGCCCAGTTTCGACCTGATGTTCAAGGGTGCCCGCGAGGCGGGCGATGCTGAACTGTCCGTCAATCCCCGCGCCCGGTCGGCCAAGCTGCGCGCCGCCGTCCGCACCGGGGCTCCGGCCTGGGGGAGGATCGCGGCATGAACGCGCCCGTGGTCGTCAGACGCCTGTTCGACTGGAAGGTCCGCGGTTTCCGCTGGGTCGAGATCATCGGCGTCCTGCTGGTCGCGGCCATGGTCTTCTCCGTCTATGTCGCCAAGGCGGGTGCCGCCCGCGAGAGCGCCCTGATCGGTGATCTGGAGCGCCAGATCGCCGACAACCGCCAGCGCGTCCGTCTGCTGCGCGCGGAATCCACCCGCCTGGAACAGCCCGGTCGTCTGGAAACCCTGTCTCGTGCCGCCGGCCTGGCCCCTGTCGATATCGAGCGTCAGGCCGAGGTCGGTGCCCTGGATGGCCTGAAGGCCGTCGAGGCTCCGGCAGAGGTCACGCCCCGTGCCGTCTATGTGGCCCCGGTCGAGGACGAGCCGCCCGCCCTGCCGGCTGTGGAGGTCGCACAATGAGTGTGCACGACCACCGCATGTACCGCCCTGCACCGGGCGCGGGCCGGACCCCGCTGACATCGACCGTCTCGCCATGGCTGCGCTGGCTGTCGGAGGCCGTCTGGTTCGTCGAACACGCCTTCGAGCGCGCCCGCACCGAGGGCAAGGCCGAGGAAGACACCCGCGTCCGCATCTTCGTCATCATGGCGGTCTTCTCCTGCGTGTTCGTCTGTCTCGCCATGGGCGCGGCCTATGCGGCCCTGTTCGCCGACCACGGCCGGTTCCGGGGCGGCAGCACGGTGCACGCGCTGGAGCGGGCGGACCTCGTCGATCGCAACGGCCTGCTCCTGGCCACCAATATCACCCACTACGGCCTCTATATCGATCCGACCGAGGTCTGGGATCGCGAGACGGCCTTGCGGCAGATCAGGTCGGCCCTGCCGTCGATCTCCGAAAAGCGGCTGAAGCGCGTGCTGGATGGCGACCGTCGCCTGATCGCCCAGCCGGGCCTGACACCGGCCGAGAAGTCTGCCGTTCACGCCCTGGCACTGGGCGGCATCTCGTTCGAGCCCGAGGACCGGCGCGTCTATCCGCTGAACGGCTCGGCCGTGCATCTGATCGGCACAGCGGACACCGGCGGCCAGGGCGTGTCCGGGACCGAACTGGCCTTCAACGAAGGTATCCGCGCCGCCGGCCAGGCGGGCGAGGATTTCCAGATCTCGATCGACCTGCGCGTCCAGGGCGTGCTGGAGAACGAGCTTGCCGCTGCCGCCATGGAAAATGGCTCAAAGGGCGCGGTCGGCATCATCACCGACGTCCAGACCGGTGAAATTCTCGGGATGGCCAGCTATCCGAGCTACGACCCCAACCGCTCCGGCGCGGCCCCCGACGGAGCCACCCTGAACCGCGCGACCTCGGCCCACTACGAGATGGGTTCGGTGTTCAAGACCTTCACCGTCGCAGCCGGCATCGACACCGGCCGGGCCGACATGGCCACCATCTTCGACGCCAGCGTCCCCTTCATGATCGGCAATCGCCGCATCACCGACTTCCACGCCCAGAACCGCGCCATGACCCTGGAGGACGTCTATCTGCACTCCTCCAACATCGGCACCTCGCGGCTGGCGGTCGAGATGGGCGGCGATGTCATGCGCGACTATTTCAGCCGCATGGGCCTGCTGGACGCTGCCCCCATCGAGCTCAAGGAATCGGCGAGGC
>QBLX01000099.1:3736-5597 GCA_003241825.1 Alphaproteobacteria bacterium | reverse complement strand
AGGCCCATCGTCCCGCGCGAGTGGAGCGACACCACCCTGGCCTCGCTGTCGTTCGGCTATGGCATCTCGATCACCCCGGTCCAGATGGCCGCGGCCATGGGGGCCCTGACCAATGGCGGCCGCTATGTCCCGCTCAGCCTGCGCAAGGGCGGCCTGCCCCGTACCGCGGAGCCCCGTCGCGTGGTGTCGGAACAGACGTCGCTGACCCTGCTGGACCTGATGCGTCGCAATGTCGTGCGCGGCTCCGGCACGCGGGCCGACGCCCCCGGACTGCGCGTCGGCGGCAAGACCGGCTCGGCGAACAAACTGGTCGGCGGTCGCTACAGCCCGGCAGCGGCGCTCGGCCCCTTCGCCGCCGTCTTTCCCACCGACGGTCCCGTGACGGCCCGGCGTTACTCGATCCTGATCCTGATGGACGAGCCCCAGACCTATCCCAAGACCGGCGGCTTCGTCGCGGCTCCGGCTGTCGGCCGCATCGCCGACCGGATCGCGCCCTTCCTGAACATCCCGCGCCGGGGCGATCGCTGGGCGACGGCCACGGGCGAGAAGATCCCGCAACCGGACGAGGTTGCGCAATGAGCGTCGTCCGCCTGTCCGACCTGCTGCGCCGCGACGTGCCCTCCGACCCGGTCATCACCGGCGTGACCGCCGACAGCCGCCGGGTTGGCCCCGGATCACTGTTCGTGGCCCTGCCCGGCTCGGCGGCGGACGGACGCGCCTTCATACCCCAGGCCCTGACCATGGGCGCAGCCGCCGTCCTGGCCCCGACCGACACGCCCGATGGTGCGGCACCGGTCCTGGTCACCTCGGGCGATGTGCGCCGGGCCTATGCCCTCGCGGCCCGGACCTTCTACGGCACCCAGCCCAAGACCTGCGTCGCGGTCACCGGGACCAATGGCAAGACCTCCGTCGCCGCGTTCTGTCGCCAGATCTGGGCGACCCTGGGCCATCACTCCGCGAGCATGGGCACACTCGGCGTGGTCGCCCAGCGCAACACGCCATCGGGTAACCTTAACGAGGCCCTGACGGCCCCCGGCCTGACCAGCCCTGATGCTGCCGACGCCGCCCGCCTCCTGACGGATCTGGCCGTGCGCGGCGTGTCCCATCTGGCGCTCGAGGCCTCGTCGCACGGGATCGACCAGCGCAGGCTCGACGGCGTGACGCTCAAGGCCGCCGCCTTCACCAATCTCAGCCAGGATCACCTCGACTATCACGGCAGTATGGACGCCTATCGCACGGCCAAGCTCCGGCTGTTCGAGACCCTGCTGCCCCGCGGCCGGACGGCGGTGCTGAACGCGGACTCAGACGCCTATTCCAGCTTTGCCGCTGCCAGCATCATGTCCGGCCTGTCGATCATGGGCGTGGGCGAGCGCGGGCGTGATCTCAGCCTGACCGGCCGGATCGCGACACCCGAAGGCCAGCGCCTCACCATCGATGCACGCGGGACCCAGTACGAGATCCTTCTGCCCCTCGCCGGAGCCTTCCAGGCGTCCAATGCCCTCGTCGCCGCCGGCCTCTGCATCGCAGGCGGCGAAAGCCCGGACCGCGTGCTTGCCGCCCTGGAGCGGATCGAAGGCGCCCAGGGCCGGTTGCAGCGCATCCCCGGGTCGCGTCGCGGCGAGGTCTATGTCGACTATGCCCATACCCCTGATGGCCTCGAGACTGTCCTGTCGGCCCTGCGGCCCCACGCGACCGGTCGTCTGATCGTGGTGTTCGGTGCAGGCGGAGACCGCGACCGGGGCAAGCGGCCTTTGATGGGCGAGATCGCCGGGCGTCTGGCCGATCTCGCCATCGTCACCGACGACAACCCACGCTCGGAGGATGCTGCCGCCATCCGTGCCCAGGTCCGCCAAGGCGTGCC
>QBLX01000099.1:3034-3718 GCA_003241825.1 Alphaproteobacteria bacterium | reverse complement strand
TATCGAGGCCTGATCCAACCAAGCCGCTCTGGACTGCCGGGGCCGTCGCCCGGGCGGTGGGCGGGCATCTGGTCGGAGCCGATGCCGACATCAACGGCCTGACCTACAACAGTCGCGAGATCGGCCCGGGCGACCTGTTCCTGGCCCTGCAAGGCGTACGCGACGGCCACGACTTCGCCGAAGCCGCCTTCAGGGCGGGTGCGTCCTGCGCCCTGGTCGAGCACGCCGTCGAAGGCGGCCCCTTTATCGTCGTCGATGACACACTGAAGGCCCTCGAGGCCCTCGGCATCGCCGCCCGCGAGCGCGCGCCTCAGGTCCGTCGCGGGGCCATCACCGGCAGCGTCGGCAAGACCAGCGTCACCCAGGCCATCCGCGCCGGACTGGACCGCGCCGNATCAAGAGCTACAACAACCATATCGGCGTGCCCCTGACCCTGTCCCGCATGCCTGCGGACACGGAGCGGGCGGTGTTCGAGATGGGCATGAATGCGCCGGGAGAGATCGCGCCCCTGTCCCGCTTTGTCGCGCCGCACGCAGCCTGCGTGACCACGGTCGGCCCCGTCCACATCGAAGGCTTTTCCGACGGCGAGACCGGGGTCGCGCGCGAAAAGGCCGCCATCTTCGAAGGGCTGGTGCCCGGCGGTCTGGCGGTCATCAACGGCGATATCGCCTGGACCAGCCTGCT
>QBLX01000099.1:0-3024 GCA_003241825.1 Alphaproteobacteria bacterium | reverse complement strand
CAGCCTGCTGGTCGGAGCCGCCCGCGACGCAGGCGCTGAACCCGTCCTGTTTGGGTCGGCCAGCGGTCATGAGGCCCGGCTGATCGACTTCCGCCCCGATGCCGAGGGAGCCACTGTCGCCGCCGACATTCGCGGCACCCGGCACACGTTCCGCCTCGCCCAGTCCGGCCATCACTGGGGGCTGAACAGCCTCGCCGTCATCCTGATGCTGGAGGCGCTGGACGTGCCGGTGGACACCGCCCTTCAGGCGCTCGCGGCCTTCCAGCCGCTGGCCGGTCGGGGACAGGAACGCACCGTCGCCGTACCCGGCGGGGCCTTCACCCTGATCGACGAGAGCTACAACGCCAATCCGCTGTCGATGGCCGCGGGCTTCCGCAGCCTCGGTGCCAGGCCGGTTGCGGCGGGCGGTCGGCGGGTCGTGGTCCTGACCGACATGCTGGAACTCGGCGACCAGTCCCAGGCCCTGCACGTCGGCCTGTCCGAGGCGATCGAGGCCGCCGGACTGGACATGGTCCACACGGCAGGGCCGCAGATGAAGCTGCTGAACGACACCTTGCCCGCCTCCCGCAAGGGCCTGTGGCGCGAGACCGCCAGCGAACTGGCTGCAGAGGCCGCCATGCTGGCGGGCCCCGGCGACATCGTGATGGTCAAGGGCTCCAACGGCTCGAAGGCCTCGCTCGTCGCTGCCGCCCTCGCCGAACTGAACACCGCTCCCCACGGGATCTCATAGATGTTCTACCTGCTGTACCTCTACTACGCCGACGTGGCGCAGGATTACCCGCTGCTCAATCTGGTCCAGTACCAGACCGTGCGGGTGGCCCTGGCCATGGCGACAGCGATGATCGTTGCGGTGGCCATGGGCAGCCGGTTCATCAACTGGATCCGCGCCAAACAGGGCAAGGGCCAGCCGATCCGTTCCGACGGCCCGGTCTCCCACCTGTCCAAGGTCGGCACGCCGACGATGGGCGGGCTTATGATCCTCGCGGGCATAGCGGCGGGCGTGTTTCTCTGGGGTGACCTGACCAATCCCTACATCTGGATCGTTTCCGGCGTGACCGCCGCCTTTGGCGTGCTCGGCTTCGTCGACGACTACGCCAAGGTGACCAAACAGACCTCAGCAGGCCTGACGTCGAAGCAGAAACTGCTGGCCCAGCTCGTTGTAGCTGTCATCGCCGGTGTGCTGATGGTGCTGTGGATGTGGCGCTCCCCGACCTCGCCCTTCCTGGAAACCTCGATCGCCTTCCCCTTCTTCAAGGACGTGCTGCTGAACATCGGCTGGTTCTATGTGGCCTTCGCCGCCTTCACCATCGTGGGCTTCTCCAACGCAGTGAACCTGACCGATGGCCTCGATGGCCTCGCCGTCGTGCCGGTGATGATGGCCGCCGCTGCCTTCGGGATCATCAGCTACCTCGTCGGCAATTTCGTCTTCTCGGACTATCTGCAGGTCCACCATGTACCGGGCGCGGGCGAGCTCGCCATTTTCTGCGCCGCAATGATCGGCGGGGGCACCGGCTTCCTCTGGTACAATGCGCCACCCGCCAAGATCTTCATGGGCGACACCGGCTCTCTGGCGCTCGGCGGCGCTCTGGGTGCCATCGCCGTGGCCACCAAGCACGAACTGGTGCTGGGGATCGTCGGCGGCCTGTTCGTGGTCGAGGCCGCCTCGGTCATGATCCAGGTCGGCTACTTCAAGGCCACCGGCAAGCGGGTCTTCCTGATGGCCCCGGTGCACCATCATTTCGAGAAGATGGGCTGGCCGGAATCGACCGTGGTCATCCGCTTCTGGATCGTCGCCGCCATGCTGGCCCTGGTCGGGCTCTCGACATTGAAACTGCGGTGATGGGCAGCCTGCCGGTGGAGAGATACCCCTCCCTTTCCGCTCATCCCGGCGAAAGCCGGGACCCAGTGCTTTCGCAGGGGCAGGAAAAGCGGGATCCTCCAATGGCCTCGGCCCAAACATCTGTTTTCACTAAGGACCGGGTCCCGGCTTTCGCCGGGATGAGCGGGGTGTGGGGATGATCCCCGTCCCCGGTTTCGAGGGCCGGCGCGTCGCGGTCTTTGGCCTCGGCCGGTCCGGGATCACGGCCGCCCGCGCCTTGCAGGCCGGCGGGGCCCACCCCGTCCTGTGGGACGACGGCGTCTCGGGCCGCATGCAGGCCGAGGCCGAAGGGTTCACGGTCGAAGATCTGACAGTGGCCGACTGGTCCGGCTTTGCCGCCCTCATCCTGTCGCCCGGTGCGCCCCTGACCCATCCCCGGCCGCACTGGACCGTGGAAAAGGCGCGCGAGGCCGAGGTGCCGGTCCTTGGCGATATCGAGCTGTTCGCCCGCGCACTCGCCGCCCTGCCCGACGAGACCCGGCCTGCCGTGATCGCCATTACCGGCACCAACGGCAAATCCACCACCACGGCCCTGATCGGCTGGGTGCTCAAACAGGCCGGCCTGCGCGTCCACATCGGTGGCAATATCGGCATCGGCGTTCTGGCCCTGCCTGCGCCTACGCCCGGGGCTGCCTATGTCATCGAGGTGTCCAGCTATCAGCTGGACCTGACCACCACCTTTGCGCCTGACGTGGCAATCCTGACCAATATCAGCCCCGACCATCTGGACCGCCACGGCGACATGGCGGGCTATTTCGCAGCCAAGATGCGGCTGTTCGCCCGCATGGAGCCCGAGCGACTGGCCCTGATCGGCGTCGATGACGACTGGGGCTGGAAGGCGGTCAATTCTTTGAACGCGCGCGGGCTGCGGATCAGCACCATCACCACCCGGACCCCGCCATCGCCGACCTGACGCAGGCCCGCTCCCTGCCCGGTCGGCATAACGCCCAGAACGCCGCCTTCGCCTATGCCGCTGCGCGCGCGGTCGGTGTGGGCCACGACGCTGCCGTCGAGGGGCTGTTGACCTTCCCCGGCCTGGCGCACCGGATGGAAACCGTCGGGCATCTGGGAGCCGTCCGGTTCGTCAACGACTCCAAGGCCACCAATGCCGATGCGGCGCGCCAGGCGCTGATGAGCTATCCGAC
>QBLX01000098.1:4050-8610 GCA_003241825.1 Alphaproteobacteria bacterium | reverse complement strand
CTGCACGACCGCAACCGACTGGGCAAAATGGATCGCGGTACGGCTGGCCATGGGAGCCCTGCCGGATGGCACACGGCTGTTCTCGGAAGCGACAGCGCGCGAGATGTGGCGGCCGAACATCATCGTCGGATCGTCACCCGGACCGACGGCCGAACTGCCCGGACGGGCCATTGCCTCGACCTATGCCATGGGCTTCCAGGTGCAGGACTATCGCGGCGAGCGGCTGATCAGCCACGGCGGTGGTTCGCCCGGCGGCATCTCGGCAACAGTCCTGATCCCCGGGCGGAATGTCGGTTTCGCGGTCTTCTCGAATGCCGAGGAGAGCTTCCTGCTGAGGACGCTGCGCAGCGGCATCGCCGACATCCTCATGGGCAAGGCCGGGTTCGACTGGATCGCGGACTCGAAGCGTCTGGAGGCCGAGGGCAATGCGAAGTCGATCGCCGCCGCCGCCGAGATCGACGCCAAACAGGCCGCCGGCGCCCCGCATCCGCTGACCCTCGGCGACTATGCCGGCACCTGGAAGGATCCCTGGTATGGCGACATCCTGATCGAGCGGCGGGGCGAGGGGCTGTGGCTGTCGTTCAGCCGGTCGCCCGCGCTGCAGGGCCCGCTGGAGCCCTATGATGGCGCGACCTTCCGGACCCGTTTCCCGGACAGGCGGGAAGAGGACGCCTTCATCACCTTCGCCATCGTCGACGGGCGACCGGTGACGGCGACGCTGAAGGGCGTCTCGCCCGATATCGACTTCAGCTATGACTACCAGAATCTCAGGCTCACCCGGACCTGATGGCGCGCGATCCCCGTCCGGCGATCCGCGAGCAGGCGGCCCTTCTGGGGTTCGAGGTCTGCCGGTTCGCCTCGGCCTCCGAGCCCTGGAGTGCAGGCGAACGGCTGGCGCATTTCGTCGAGGCCGGGCGACATGGCGAGATGGGCTGGATGGAGACGACACTGGCGCGTCGCAGCCATCCCGTAGCCATGTGGGACGGTGCCCGGACCGCCATCGTGCTGGGGCTGAACTACGGGCCTGACGGCGATCCCCTGGGCGAAATGGCCGACACCGGCGCGGGCTATATCTCGGTCTATGCGCGCGGCGATGACTATCATGAGGTGATCAAGGGGCGGCTCAAGACCCTGGCCGGGCAGGTGGCCGCGAGGACGGGCGAGGACGTCAAGGTGTTCGTCGACACTGCTCCCCTGATGGAGAAGCCGCTGGCCCAGAGGGCCGGTCTGGGGTGGCAGGGCAAACATACCAACCTGCTCAGCCGGGATCATGGCAACTGGCTGTTCCTGGGGATCATCCTGTCGGCGGCCGAGATCGCGGTCGATGAGGCGGAGACCGAGCATTGCGGGTCCTGCACGGCCTGTCTGGACGCCTGTCCGACCCAGGCCTTTCCGGCCCCGTTCCAGCTGGATGCCCGACGGTGCCTGTCCTATCTCACGATCGAATTTGCGGGGCCCTGGCCCGAGGAATTCCGGGTCGCCACGGGCAACCGCATCTATGGCTGCGACGACTGCCTGGCCGTCTGTCCCTGGAACAAATTCGCGGCCGAGGCGCGCGAGACGCGGGTGCAGGCGCGGGCGGCGCTTGAACGTCCGCGTCTGGCGGACCTTGCCGCACTGGATGATGCCGGATTCCGGGCCCTGTTCGCCAGGAACCCGGTCAAGCGGATCGGGCGCGACCGGTTCGTCCGCAACGTCCTGTATGCGATCGGCAACTCGGGTGACCCGGGCCTGAGGTCAGCCGCCGAGTCGTTGATGACCGACCCCGATCCCGTGGTCGCGGACGCAGCCCGCTGGGCCGTCGGCCGGTTGCAGTTGTCAGCAGACGCCGTGCTGCCGGCTCAGGTCTAGGCCTGGGTCGAGTTCGGTCCCGCGCGGGGCGTGCCGGGGATGTCAGCAACGTCCAGAAGCTGGACCCGGAAGACGAGCGCCGCATTGGCCGGGATCTTGGCCCCGCCGCCAGCCTCGCCATAGCCGAGCGCGGGCGGGATGTAGATCATCCACTCGTCGCCGACCTTCATCTGGCTGAGCGCAGCGGTCCAGCCGGGCACAACCTGGTCCAGATGGGTGGCATAGGGCTGGCCCCGCTCGAACGAGCTGTCGAAGACCGTGCCGTCGATCAGGGAGCCTTCATAGTTGACCAGCACCAGGTCATTGCCGTCGGGTTTGACACCGCCCTCCGGGCCGGACTTGACCACCTTGTACTGAACGCCGGATGGCAGGGTCTGAACCCCCTCAGCCGTCGCATTTTTCGTCAGGAAGGCCTCGGCCTCGGCCAGGTTGGCCGCTGCATCACCGCCAGCCGGGGTGTCGTTGCCACCGCAGGCCGCGAGCACCAGTGTCATTGCAACGGCGGCTGCCGTCCTAACCCATCCGTAGCGCATATCCCTCGTCCTTCAACGCCTGGCCAATCTGATCCGCGTGGGCGCTATCGCGCGTTTCGACCATGATGTCGAACTCGGCACCCTTGGCTGGCACATCAAGGGCGAGGCGGTTGTGAACCACATCGATGATGTTGCCGCCAAGGCCGCCAATCACCGCAGCCATGGCCGACAGCATGCCCGGCCGGTCGTCACCCAGGATCCGGTAGACGATCAGTCTCCGTTCACGGACCATCTCGCGGTTCAGCACCACGGCCAGCATCCTGGCGTCGATGTTTCCACCGCACAGGACCAGGCCGACCTTCATGCCCCGGAAGCGATCCGGATAGGCAAGAAGCGCGGCCAGACCGCCAGCGCCCGCGCCCTCGGCCACGGTCTTTTCCAGCGTCGCATAGAAGGCGACTGCCTTTTCGAAATCGGCCTCCTCGCAGACCATCACGTCCTCGACGAGGGGGTCGGCGAGGGCGAAGGGGATGTCCCCGACAGCCTTGATGGCGATGCCCTCGGCAATGGTTGCGCCGCCGCATTTCGGAGCCTCGCCCCGGCGGCGGGCCACGAAGGAGGGGTACATGGCCGCTTCGACGCCGAAGATGCGGATGTCGGGCTTGATGGCCTTGGCGGCGATGGCGCATCCCGCGATCAGCCCGCCGCCGCCGATCGGAATGATCAGGGCGTCGAGGTCGGGTGCGTCTTCCAGGAATTCGATGGCGCAGACGCCCTGGCCGGCCACGATGCCCGCGTCGTCGAAGGCGGAGATGAAGACGAAGCCGTGTTCGTCGCGCAGCCGGTGCGCCTCCCGGGTCGAGGCTGTGAAGTCGGCCCCCTTGATCACGACGGTGGCCCCGTGGCTGCGGGTGCCGTCCGCCTTGGTGAAGGGCGTGCCCTCCGGCATGACGATGGTGACGGGGATGCCCAGTCGCCCGCCGTGATAGGCGAGGGCCTGGGCGTGATTTCCGGCAGAGGCGGCAACGACGCCACGCCGGCGCTCGTCGGGCGTCAGCTGGCTGAGGCGGTTCAGGGCTCCGCGTTCCTTGAAGCTGCCGGTGAAATGCAGGTTGTCGTATTTGACCCAGACCTCGGCTCCGGTCAGCTGCGACAGGCGGCGGGAGTGGCGGACGGGTGTGCGGTCGACCTGTCCGGCGATCCGCGTCTGAGCAGCCCGGATATCGGCGAAGGTTACGGTCATTTCGGCTCCCGGCAGTCGATCTTGTGCGCGATCGTTGCGGGCGTTGTGACGCAGGGGAAGAGGGGGTGCAACACCGCCTGCCGCAAAGGATTCAGGTGGGGGCGGTCGGCAGGGGGCGCGGTTTGCGGTCCGGGTCGATGGCGACATAGGTGAAGACGCCCTCGGTCACCCGGGTGATGCTTTCGGCAATCCGGCGCGGCCGTTTCCAGGCCTCGACGTGGACCTTGATCGAGGTGCGGCCGGTATGGATGACGCGGGCATAGATCGAGACCTCGTCCCCCACCGAGACCGGCTGGTGAAAGACCATGGCGTCCACGGCCACGGTGGCACAGCGACCATGGGCCAGGGCAAAGGCCGGCGTGGCCCCCGCGACATCCATCTGGGCGAGCAGCCATCCGCCGAAGATGTCGCCTTCCGGATTGGTGTCGGCAGGCATGGCGATGACGCGGCCGACAAGCTGGCCTTCGGGGGAATCAGGAGAGGACATGCGGGCGGTTTACCTCAGCCGGGGCCGCCCGCAAGCCGGATCAGGTCCGCGGCACACCCACGACAGTATCGACACTGCCGGTGGTGACCGGGTGATAGCCGGGCCGGGCCTGTGCGTAGAGACGGGTGGCGATCGGACGGCCCCAGTCCGCCTCGGCCCACAGCGCCGTGAACAGGGGCAGCACGAATTTGCGCCGCCCCTGGGTCAGCAGGAAGCGTTCGAGCGTCGGCACGGCGGGCTGGTAGCGATGGGCGACGGCGACCTCCAGCCAGGCGAAGACCAGTTCGGAATTGCCCTCGGTCGTCAGGTTCAGGGTCGACTGGAGGTCGGCCAGCCGGGCAGCGGTGAGCCAGTCGGCTCCGTTGCGCTGATCTGCGGGTCGCCAGTTGAGGAAGCGCTGGCGCTGCTGGGTGTTCCAGCCGGACCAGGGGATGGCCGAGGCCGGGCCCCTGTCCG
The DNA here is from genome assembly GCA_003241825.1 of Alphaproteobacteria bacterium. Taxonomy (GTDB): domain Bacteria; phylum Pseudomonadota; class Alphaproteobacteria; order Caulobacterales; family Caulobacteraceae; genus Brevundimonas. Next base: position 4,100 of record QBLX01000098.1, on the reverse strand, counting down.
AGAAGAAGGCCAGGGCGGCAGCATCGACGGGAGCGAAGGCGGCCGAGACC
>QBLX01000098.1:1959-4040 GCA_003241825.1 Alphaproteobacteria bacterium | reverse complement strand
GGACGGCAGGCCGGGCTGATAGATCCAGGCGTCCATCTGCAGTTCGGCCTCGAGCGCCGCATCGCCGCCCACCAGATGCTGGCGGATGTCGGCGAGAAACAGCTCGGTGGTCATCGGCCGGAAGGCGTTGCGGTCGAAATAGCCCCGCAGCCAGCCATCGAAGGCCTCGCGGCCCACGGTGCGCTCGATGGTGCGCAGGAAGGCGGCACCCTTCTCGTAGGCGATGTCGGTCAGGCCATCATCCGGATCGCGATCCGTCAGGTCGATCTTCAGCCGCGTATCCGCCGCGGGCAGGCTGGCGAGCGTCGACTGCAGGCCCTGCCAGCCCAGCACTTCCTCCTGCATCGCGCGATCGGAGCCATAGACGGCCTCCATGATGCGGTTCTCGAAATAGACGGTGAAGCCCTCGTTCAGCCAGAAGTCCGACCAGGTGGCATTGGTCACCAGATTGCCGGACCAGGAGTGGGCCAGTTCGTGGGCGACCAGACTGACCAGCGAGCGATCGCCGGCGATGATCGTGGGGGTGGCGAAGGTCAGGCGCGGGTTCTCCATCCCGCCGAAGGGGAAGGAGGGCGGCAGGACCAGCAGGTCGTAGCGGCCCCAGCGGTAGGGGCCGTAGAGCCCCTCGGCCTTCTCGACCATGGCTTCGACCTCGGTGAACTCGGCGGCCGAGGCGGCAAGACGGCTGGGCTCGGTCCACACGCCGGTGCGGGCCCCCAGGGGCGCAAAGGCGACGTCGCCGACGCCCAGCGCGATCAGATAGGGCGGGACCGGATTGGTCATGCGGAAGCGGTAGGCCTTGCGGCCGGGCCCGGCAGTCTCGCCGTCCGGGGTCAGCATCTCGGCGCTCATCACGGCCTTGAGGGCTTCAGGCACGGTGATACGGGCGGAATAGGTCTGGCGGATGCCGGGGCTGTCCTGGGTGGGCACCCAGGTGCGGGTCAGGATCGCCTGGCCCTGGCTGAACAGATAGGGCGATGTCCCGCCCGCCGTCTGGGCCGGGGTCAGCCACTGCAGGGCGGCGGCGTCGGGACGGGTGGCATAGCGGATGGCGATCCGGCGTTTCTCGCCCGGAGCAAAGGCAGGGAAACCGACAGTCAGGGGACGCCCGAGGATCGGGTCATCGTCGCCGACGACATACTGCAGCGGCTGGCCTGCGGCGTCGGTGATGTCACGGATGTCGAGGTTGCGGACATCGAGGACAATCTCGTTGGCACCCGGCTCGGCGGTGATGTCGAGGGTGGCCGTGCCCGACAGGGTCCGGGTCCCGAAGTCGGCGTTCAGGTCCAGATCGACATGGGTGACGCGCGCGATCTCGGGTCGGGCATACGAGTGGATGTCGCGCACATGGTCGATGGGTGCGGTGGCAGCGGCGGGCAGGGCAGGCATGTCGGATCCCGATGCGGACAGGGTCGAACACCCTCCCAGGGCGGCGAGCAGGGCGAGGGCGGATACCATCAAGGCGGCGGGTCGGGTCATCGGGCACTCCGGACTGAACTGTCGCGGGGACAACGCACAGGCCGGGTCGAAAGATCAAGTCTTCAGGGCGCGACGGCGACCGGACGGCTGCGGGCAACGAACAGACGGCCTCGCTCGGCCATCAGGACGAACAGCAGCGCAAGCACCCCGCAGGTCGTGATCCCGACAGTCATGGGCACGACGGTCCCGTCGAACTGCTGGCCGATGAAGAAGCCGGCCAGCGAACCGAACACCGTCTGGATGAAGCCCTGGGCCGAGGAGGCGGTCCCGGCGATATGGCCCATGGGCTCCATGGCCATGGAACCGAAATTCCCCGCAATCAGGCCAAAGCAGAACATCGTCAGCCCCTGCAGGATGCCGAAGGTCCAGATCGTCTCGTGGCCGCTGATCGTCACCGCGGCATGGATCGCCCCCATGATGATGAAGCCGAGCAGGGCCGCGTGGGAGATCAGCCGCGACCCCAGCCGCTCGACCAGCCGGGCATTCACCAGCGAGGCCGCGGCGATCCCGGCGGCGATGGCGGCAAAGACGGTGGCGAACCGCTCCGGGGCCTCGAACACGTCGAAGAAAATCTGCTGCGACGAGTTGATGAAGGCAAACAG
>QBLX01000098.1:891-1949 GCA_003241825.1 Alphaproteobacteria bacterium | reverse complement strand
GGCAAACAGGGACCCGGTGATGGCCGTCATCGCCAGGGTGTAGCCGATGGCGATCCGGTTGGTGAGGACCTCCCGGAAGGCGGCGCTGATCCGGCCGAACCGGATCGGCATCCGGTCGGCCTCGGCCAGGGTCTCGGGCAGGCGCAGGAAGGCCCAGACCAGATAGGCGCTCGCGGCCAGGGCCAGGACGCCGAAGATCCACGGCCAGGGCGCAACGGTCAGCACCAGCTGGCCCAGCGCCGGGGCGACGATCGGAACGCCGAGGAAGACCAGGAAGCTCAGCGACATGACCCGCGCCATCTGGCGACCCGAATAGCGGTCACGGACGATCGAGACGGCCAGGACACGCAGGGCTGCGGCACCCAGTCCGCACCCGATCCGCGCCAGGATCAGGGTCTCGAACGTGGGGGCCAGGGCGGCCGCCGCACTGAAGGCGATATAGAGACCCAGTCCGACCATCAGGATCGGCTTGCGGCCATAGCGGTCGGCCAGCGGGCCATAGATCAGTTGTGCCCCGCCGAACCCCAGCAGATAGGCGGTGATGACCCACTGCCGGCTGTTCTCGTTCGCCACCCCCAGCGCCTCGCCGATGGCGGGCAGGGCGGGCAGCATGGCGTCGATGGCCAGCGCATTCAGCGCCATCATGGCCGCGATCAGACAGACGAATTCCGGAAAGCCGGGACCCTTGGGAACGGAACGCGCACTGGACACTGTCATCGGGGTCAGATGGTCCGAGATGATGATAGCCGCAACCGCGTGAGCGGAGATAATGTTGCGGCGCAACATAAGTTGAAGCGCGATTGCCCGCTTTGCCCCTCGACCCGGAGACGCCGGCCGATGATCCTTCGCGCGGCATGTGACCGCGTCGGGACCGGCCGGATCGGCCTGTGCGCCCCGTGCCCTCCAGCGGCCTGTTTACGGCAACACGCGGCAAACATGGACACAGTTTCACTTTTCATCCGACGCGGGCTGTCTATCGTTCACCGAACGCAGATCTTGGCGGTGCGCGCATGCAGAGACGAGAGATTCTCAAGGTCGTCCTCGCCGCCGGGGTGACT
>QBLX01000098.1:0-805 GCA_003241825.1 Alphaproteobacteria bacterium | reverse complement strand
CGTCAGGACGGTCACAGATGGCGGCTGCCCAAGCTATTCCCGCTGATGCCATCGAAATGGCCCGCCAGATCCGCAGCGGCGAGATCTCGGCCCGGGCGCTGGTTGAACGGGCTGTCGGGCGCGTTCAGGCGGCTCAGGCCCGATTGAACTTTCTGGTCACGCCCGACTATGAGCGGGCTCTGGAACGCGTGCCCCGTGAGGAGGGTGCCGTCAGTCTTCCGACCCTGATCAAGGACCTCGACGATCAGGCGGGGCTCCCGACACGCCGCGGGTCTCTTGCTCTGGCGGGGGCAGCGCCAGCAAGGGCGTCCTCTCCCTTTGCCGATGCCCTGTTCCAGATGGGTGCCAATTCCCTGGGCAAGTCGGCGACTCCGGAATTCGGCCTCTCGCCCGTGACCGAGCCCCTGTCATCCGGTCCGGTGCTCAATCCCTGGAACCCGACGCTGTCGACCGGGGGATCATCCGGCGGGGCCGCCGCCGCCGTGGCTGCCGGTGTCGTCCCGTTTGCCCATGCCAGCGACGGTGGGGGGTCCATCCGGATCCCCGCCAGCCTTTGCGGCGTGTTCGGCTTCAAACCCTCGCGCGGACGCTCGCTCGGGTCAGCGCGCGAAGACGGTGTCACGGACCTGGTGTCGGAACATGTGATCAGCCGCAGTGTCCGCGACAGTGCACTGGTACTGGCGGCGCTGGAGCGGCCGGGCGGCAGCGGCGGCCCGTCCGTCATGCCGATGCAGGCGCTCGATCGGCCCCTGCGGATCGGTGTGATCACCGGGGCGCTTTCCGGGTCACAGCCTGATCCCGAGAC
>QBLX01000097.1:8459-8733 GCA_003241825.1 Alphaproteobacteria bacterium | reverse complement strand
GTATAGGTGCCCTTCAGCTTGGCCAGCTGGCGCCATTCCAGCAGGGTGGCGGGCAGGGGGTGGTCGACCGCCGGATTGCGACCCAGCTCGTCGAGGATGGCGGCATCGGTGGCCCACTGGCCCGAGGCGGTCTTCTTGCCGCCGGGCAGGTTCAGCTCGCCGAACAGGATCTCGCCCAGCTGTTTGGGACTGCCCAGGTTGAAGGGGCGGCCGGCCTGTTCGTGGGCCTTCTGTTCCAGCTCGACCATCCGCAGGCCGAACGCGTGGCTGAGGC
>QBLX01000097.1:3737-8419 GCA_003241825.1 Alphaproteobacteria bacterium | reverse complement strand
GCTGAGGCGGCGCAGGCGCTCCGGATCGATGCGGATGCCGGCCGTCTCCATGTCGGCGAGAACGGCGGGCAGGGGGCGTTCAAGCGTCTCATAGACGGTCAGCAACCCCTCCGCCGCCAGCCGGGGCTTGAGGATGCGGTACAGCCGCAGGGTCACGTCAGCGTCCTCGGCGGCGTAGCAGGTGGCCGGTTTCAGCTCGACATGTTTGAACGATTTCCGGGCCTTGCCGGTCCCCGCCACGGTCTTGAACGGGATGGGCTCGTGGCCGAGGTGCAGCCGGGCCAGCTCGTCCATGCCGTGGCTGTGCAGCCCGCCCTCGAGGACATAGCTGATCAGCATCGTGTCCTCGATCGGATGGACCCGGATGCCCCGCCGGGCCATGACGGCGAGGTCGTATTTGGCGTTCTGGAGCACCTTGAGCACGCCGGGGTCTTCCAGCAGCGGCTTCAGCTTCGCCAGCGCCGTCGCCTTGTCGATCTGGGTCAGGGGTTCGCGGGTGTCGGGCGTATCGCCGAAGTCCAGCCCGCCCGCGCCCGCCATCGGCGTGTGCTCATGGGTCAGGGGAATGTAGCAGGCCTCATTGGGACCGACCGCCAGCGAGACGCCGCACAGCCCGGCATGGGTGGCGGACAGGGCGTCGGTCTCGGTATCGAAGCCGACCACCCCCGCCGCCGTCGCCCTGGCGATCCAGGCATCGAGATCGGCCTCGGTCTGGACGCAGACATAGGCGTCATGGTCGAAGCCCTGGGCCTCGACCGGAGCCGAGGGCGCGGCCGTCGCGCCATAGCGGGGCGTGACCACAGGGGCACTCATATAGACGGGGCGGGGGGCCAGGGCCGGGCCGTCGTGGTCGGCGTGCTTGCCGTCGCCGACGCGGCGGGCCAGCGAGCGGAACTCCATCTGCTCGAGGAAGGCCGACAGGGTCCCCGGGTCGGGATCACGCACGGCAAAGTCGGCAATGGCCTCCGGAGCCGGGGCATCGCAGGTCAGGCGCACCAGCTCGCGGCTCAGGCGGATCTGGTCGGCGAAATTGATCAGGGTCTCGCGCCGCTTGGGCTGTTTGATCTCTCCGGCGCGCGCCAGCAGGGTGTCGAGGTCGCCGTATTCGTCCAGCAACTGGGCCGCCGTCTTGGGACCGATCCCGGGGGCGCCGGGGACATTGTCGACGCTGTCCCCGATCAGGGCCTGCAGATCGACCATCTTGTCCGGGGTGACGCCGAATTTCTCCATCACCGCGTCCTCGCCCAGACGCCGGTCCTTCATCGGATCGTACATCACGACCCCGCGGCCGATCAGCTGCATCAGGTCCTTGTCCGAGGACACGATCACGGCCTCGCCGCCCATGTCGCGAGCCTTGCAGGCATAGGTGGCGATCAGGTCGTCGGCCTCGTAGCCGGGCAGTTCGACGCAATGGACCCCGAACGCCGCCGTCGCCTCGCGTACCAGCGGGAACTGGGGGATCAGGTCCTCCGGCGGGGCCGAGCGGTTGGCCTTGTACTGGTCGTACAGGGTGTTGCGGAACGTCTTTTCCGAATGGTCGAAGATGGCGGCCAGATGGGTCGGGCCGTCGGCCCCCTTCATGTCCTTCAACAGCTTCCACAGCATGTTGCAGTAGCCCTGTACCGCCCCGACCGGCAGGCCATCGGACTTGCGCGTCAGCGGCGGCAGGGCGTGATAGGCCCGGAATATATAGGCCGAGGCATCGATCAGATAGAGCCGCAGGGGCTTTGTCTCCTCCTCACTGGAAGAGCGCTCTGGAGGCAAGGCGGTTTCCGTCATTCGCGATTCAAGTCCAACAGGATTCTCTGGACGGCCCGTTCCAGCACGTCGATCTGATACAGGACCACATCGGTCAGAACAGGCTCGATCACACCATCGTAGTGATGACGGAGCACGTTTCCGATATCTGCCACGTTTCGCCATGGCACCTCGGGGTGCTGTGCCTTGAGTCCTTCGGGCAAGCGACGACTGGCCTCCGAGATAACCTCGATGCAGCGCTCGACGATGTCACGGGTATCGCTCCCGATACTGACATCGAGAGGACCAGCCGAGCGCAGGCGCTTGAGCTTTTCGATCCGGGTCAGAATTTCGGTGGCAACCGGTCTGGCGTCCCTGACCATTCAGAATATCCGCAGGGCAGAAGCTTCGATGCGGTCCTTCAGCATGGGGTGAAGACCGTCCCGGGCAATGAAGTCTGTCTTCTGATGGATCAGGTCACCGATCATGCGCGGCAGCCCCGCATAGTCCCATCCGAATATCCGCCCCGGCTCCAGCTCGCCGAACAGATCGACGTCGCTGTCGGGCCCGGCGTGATCGCGAGCGGTCGATCCGAACAGATAAAGGGACACGATCCCCAGCGCCCGAATTTCCGTCTCGACCGACCTGAGGCGCTGGATCGCCTCGTCACGAGACAGGGGGCGGGATTCGAGCCGGGCGGTCGTCTCGGTCATGCGCTCATTATAGCCCGTCAGCGCCCAAACTCCACCTACCAGGACAGGCTCACCCCGATCCGCGCCGTGCGGGGCGGGCCGAAGCCGGTGATCGCATCCCCGGTCTGGGACACAGCGACCTCCTCGTCGAACAGGTTGTCGACGGCGGCATACAGACTGGTGCCTTCGCGCAGGGCGAACTCGGCGCGCCCGTCGACGGTCAGGGCCGCGTCGAGCACCCGGCTGTTCAGGTCGTCGTCGAAGCGGCGGCTCTCGTAGCGGGCGCGGGCCGACAGGCTGATGCGGTCGGTGGTCTGCCAGTCCGCACCGGCTGTCGCGCTCCAGACCGGAGCCTGGGCGGGTCGCAGGCCGGTGAGTTGGGGCGCGGCCGTTCCGCCATCCACCTCGGCATCGGTCACGGATGCTGCTGCAACCAGGGTCAGGGCTGTTCCGAGCCGGTATTCGCCGTTCAGTTCGAGCCCGGTCGCCTCGATCGTGCCGGCATTCCGGCGCTGGCGCAGCACCCCGCCTGCGGGCACGAAGCCTGCGCGCGGGAAGGTGCCGGGGCCCTGTCCGATCGTGACATTGACGATGGCGTCCTCGATCCGGTTCCAGAACACCGTCGCCGATACCGACGCCGCCGCACCCGTCCAGGACAGGCCGGTCTCGACCCCCTGCAGGGTCTCCGGTTCAAGGGCCGCGTTGGCCTCGGTCAGGTCGTTGCCGACGCGGAACGGGCGATGCAGCTCGTTCAGCGTGGCAGGACGAAAACCGGAATAGGCCGCAGCCCGCGCCGCAATGCCGGCGCCCAGATCGCGACGAACGGCGAGACGGGCAGACACGACGTCGCCGGATCGATCGGGGTCGGACACATCCAGGGTCGGCAGGCCGTTGGCGCGATCCAGCTCGAGACGGCGACCGTTCGTCGTTTCCCAGTGATCGATCCGCAGACCGCCCGCGACCAGCCAGAGGTCCGATGTCCACGACCCCTCGGCATAGGCTCCGGCCACGGCCGTCTCTCCCCCGGCGAAGCGATCGCGGGTGAAGGCCGCACCGACCTCCCACTCCAGCCGGCCGCCTGCCAGATCGACGGCCGTCTGGCGCAGGGCGAGGTTGGTGCCCCAGCCCTCGGCCGGTGTTTCGAACTGGTCATTGGCCGGGGTGGTCGTCCTGCGGTCGGCAGCGACGGCGACGGACGAATTGGCGAAGTCGCTCTCGCTGCGCCAGATCTGGGCACGCCAGCCCAGCCGGTCGCGCGCCGGCGTCCGGGCCAGGGTGGCGCTGTAAAGCTGGCCGCGGGCTGAGGCGCGGGCCCCGACCAGTCCGGCACCCCGGTCCTCGTCATAGGCGGAGGCGCGGACGGACAGGGCCGTGGCATCATCCAGACGGATGTCGCCCCGCAGGGAGCCGCTGTGGGTCTGAAGGTCCAGCAGGGTGTCCGCCGCTCCGCCCGCGCTGTTCCGGACAGGCCTGTAGCCGTCGCTGGTCTCGGTCAGGAGCGAAGCGGTGAGGGCGAACCGACCGCTGCCGAGCGAGGTCGCAGCCGCGAGGCGCTCGCCGCCATCTTCGGCCAAGGAAACGTCCAGCACCCCGCCCCGGTCGCGCTCGCGAAGCGCAATGACCCCGGTCAGTGCACCGGCTCCATAGGGTCCGGCCCCGGCTCCGCGAACGATGTCCACGCCACTCAGGCTCTCGGGGCCGACCCTCGACCAGAGCACCCAGCCACCGAAGGGGTCGTTCAACGGCACCCCGTCGAGGGTGACCAGCGTCCGGCCTGCCCCCGACGGGGCGATGGCCCGCAGGCTGATGCCCTGGGTGGTGGGATTGGATGCGAGGCTCGAGGTTCGCCGGAACAGCGACACGGCGGGCACGGTCGCCAGCGCCTCGTCGAGCCGGTTCGCCCGGTCCAGCAGCAGAGGGTCCAGCCGGATGACGGAGAAGGCTGCATCTCCGGCAGCAGGCGGCAAGCGGGCAGCGGTCACGACGACCTCGCCAAGGTCTGCGGGGGCCTGGATGGCGGGCGGCGGAGGAGGAGGAGTCTGGAACATCGGGCTCAAGCGCTCAGGCGGGTCAAAAGCTCCGAAGCAAAGTCGGACAGGGTGTCATCGCGTGCGCCCATGACGATGATCCGGTCGCCGGGTCGGGCGATCTCGACGATCCGGTCGCCACAGGCGGCGCGATCCGGCAGGGCCTCGGCCTGTCGCCCCGCGTTGCGGATCCCGGCGGCAATGTCACCGGACCCCACGCTGCGAT
>QBLX01000097.1:0-3727 GCA_003241825.1 Alphaproteobacteria bacterium | reverse complement strand
GCGATCGGTGGTCCCGCCATAATAGACGGGTTCGGGCATCAGCAGGCGGTCGTCCTCGCGCATCAGCCCGGCGAAGCCGTCGATGAATTCGGACTTCATCAGCTTCAGTGGACCAAAGCCGTGCGGCTGGAACAGGATCAGCAGCCGCCCGGGGAAGGCGTGAAGGGTCTTCAGCGTCGCGGCGATCTTGTCGGGGTTGTGGGCAAAGTCGTCGATGACCGTGATGCCGTTGGCTGTCCCGACGACCTCCATCCGGCGGCGGATCCCGGCAAACGTCGCCAGCGCGGCAACGGCCTCCGCCACGGGAACGCCCAGCGCCCGAACAGCCCCCAGGGCGGCGAGGGCATTGGCGACATTGTGCGCCCCGGGCACGTTCAGCACGACGGCAAAGGTCTCGGCGCTGGCCCGCTCGGTCAGGGCGAAGGTCATGCCGGTCGGCAGGGGCACCAGGTCATGGGCCGACAGGTCGGCATCCGCGTGACCGAGGGCAAAGGTGACGACGGCCCCGGCCCGCCCGGCCTCGACCATCGACTGGGCCAGGGCCGCGGTTTCGAGGTTGTCGAGGTTGAGGACTGCGTGGCTCGCCCGGTCCGTGAAGCCGCCGAACAGGTCGCGCAGCTCCTCCATCGACTTGTGGTCGAGCGAGATGTTCGACACCACGGCTACAGTCGGGTCGTAGCGGGCGATGGAGCCATCGCTCTCGTCCACCTCGGCGACAAACAGTTCGCTGCCGCCGATCAGGGCGCTGGCGAAGGGATGGTCCGCATCGGCGAAATTGCGCATCACGGCCCCGTTCATGACGGTCGGTGCGCGCCCGGCCGTGTGAAGGATCCAGGCGATCATGCCCGTGATGGTCGACTTTCCGCTGGTACCGGCCACGCCGATCGAGGTCGGGGCGGCGTTGAACAACTGGCTGAGCAGTTCGGGCCGGCTGACCACAGCCGCTCCGACACGCCTTGCGGCACCGATGTCGGGCACGGTGTCCTCGATCGCGCCCGTGGCGACGACGGTCTGGCGGGGGCTGACGATCCCCGATCCGTCCTGGGGGTGCAGGGCCACGCCATGGGCACGCAACCAGTCGAATTTGCCGGGCGTGCGACCCTGGTCCAGAGCGCGGTCGGACCCTGCGATCTGTCCGCCGCGGGCCTGGACGATCATCGCCAGGGGCAGCATCCCCGACCCGCCGATGCCGCAGAAGAAATAGTCGCTCGTCTCGTTCATCCCGCGTGACTAGAGGGATGCGATTCGAAGGGAAAGGGTGGTTGGTGCGATGCGTCCATCCGGCCTATGAATGGCGCGCAACGGATCGGGGGAAGACGCTTGAAGATCGGAATCGTCAATGCCTCGTCGCGCCTGAACCCCGAAAGGGGCGAGGCGATCGAGGCCTGGTTCGCGGACCATATCCCTGACCGTTCGATCTCGGTGGTGTTCCACCCGGCCAGTTTCTCGAAGCACGGCCATTTCGGCGGCGACGATGCGACCCGGGCGGCGGCCTTCATCGAGTTCGCCAATGATCCCCGGCTGGACGCCATCTGGTTCGCGCGCGGCGGTTACGGGTCATGCCGCATTGCCGAGGCTGTCATCCCGCGCCTGAACGACGTCGCGCGGGCCAAGCGGTACCTCGGCTATTCGGACGCCGGCAGCCTGCTGGCCGGGATGTACAAGGCCGGGTTTCGCCACCTCGCCCACGGGCCCATGGCGTCGGACGCGGTACGCAACGACGCGACAGCCTGGCGGGCGCTGAACTGGCTGACCAAGGGGGCTGCCTCGTCATGGGAGCCCTCGCTGCACGACGACCCTCGCCCGGCGGTGGCCTTCAACCTGACCATTATCGACCAGCTGGTCGGGACGGTTCTGGAGCCGGATCTGGGCGGCCACGTCCTGATGCTGGAAGAGGTGTCCGAAGCCCTCTACCGGGTCGACCGGATGATGTTCCACCTGACCGGCCAGGCCTCGATCCGGCGCGTTGCCGGCATCCGCCTCGGGCGGGTGTCCGACATCACCTACAATGAGCCGGACTTTGGCCTGACACCCGAGGAAATCGTCCGCTACTGGTGCGACCGGTCCGGCATCCCCTGGCTGGGGGCCGCCGATATCGGCCATGACCGGGAGAACAAGATCGTGCCCTTTGGAGCGCGATAGCCCGGCTCAGGCCGCCTCGGCCCTTGCGGTCACCACACAGTCCAGGGCCTGAACCAGATCGGCGATCAGGTCGTCCTGATGCTCCAGCCCGACCGAAAGACGCAGCAGTCCGTCGGTGATCCCGGCAACCTTGCGGGCCTCGGGGGTCATGGCGGCGTGGGTCATGGTGGCCGGATGGGCGATCAGGCTTTCGACCCCGCCCAGCGACTCGGCCAGGGTGAAGACCTCCAGATTTTCAATGATGGCGCGGACGGCATCGACTCCACCGACCAGTTCGAACGAAAGCATGGCACCGGGGCCCTGCTGCTGGCGGGCTGCGAGCTCATGGCCCGGATGGGACTTCAGCCCGGGATAATGCACGGCCTTGACCGCCGGGTGGGCCTCCAGCAGTTCGGCGACATGGGCGGCGGTGGTCTGCTGCCGCTCGATCCGGGCGAACAGGGTGCGCACGCCGCGAAGGGTCAGATAGGCGTCGAACGGCGAACCCGTGACGCCCAGACAATTGGCCCACCAGGCCAGCTCGGCATGGTCAGCCGGATCAGCCGCGATCACGGCGCCGCCCACGACATCGGAATGGCCGTTGATGTATTTCGTCGTCGAATGGACGACGATATCGGCACCCAGAGCGATCGGCGTCTGGAGCGCCGGCGACAGGAAGGTGTTGTCGGCCACGACCTTTGCCCCGACCCGGTGCGCACGGGCGCAGATGTCGGCCACATCGACGACGCGAAGCAGCGGGTTTGACGGGGTCTCGATCAGGACCATCTTCGGGTTCAGGGCCATGGCCCTGTCCAGCGCGGCGGGATCGCCCTGATCGACCCACAGCACCTCGAAATGGCCCTTGCGGGCACGGGCGCAGAGCAGGCGGTGGGTGCCGCCGTAACAGTCGTGCGGTGCAATCAGCAGGTCGCCCGGGTCGAGCAGGCTCAGCGGCAGGTCGACGGCGGCCATGCCGGTCGCGGTGACGACACAGCCCGCTCCGCCCTCCAGCTCGGCGAGGGTCTCGGCCAGCACGTCCCGGGTCGGATTGCCCGAACGGCTGTAGTCGTATTTCCGCTTCTGCTCGAAGCCGGCGAACGAATAGTTCGACGACAGATAGAGGGGCGGCATGACCGAGCCGTGAGCCGTGTCGGTGTCCACGCCATGACGGGCGGCGATGGTTCTGGGGTCGGACTTGCGGCTCATTGGTCGATCTCCTTCAGGGCGGTGCGCAGGATGTCGCCGACGAGGGCGTCCTCCTTCAGAAAGGCGTCGTGGCCGTACAGGGACGGAGCCTCGACCAGACGCCACAGGTTCGGCAAACGCGCTGCCAGCTCGCGAATGTCGTCGATCGGCACCAGCCGGTCGGAGGCGAACCCGACCAGGGTCACCGGCGTGCTGATGGCCTCCGGCGACACGGCATGCCGGTCGATCGAATCCGACAGCGACAGCCAGCGAGACGGCGTGGTGTGGGTCCGGTAGGCCTTGCCGCGTGCCGTCAGATATTCGCAGACGGGATAGGCCTGACCCGCGCTGGCGGGGGCGGTGCTGGCGAAACGATCGCCGAACTCCTCGGCGGGGCGATAGGGGGTCATGGCCAGTTCGC
>QBLX01000096.1 GCA_003241825.1 Alphaproteobacteria bacterium | reverse complement strand
ACGCAACCGAAGCGGTCCTGGCAGCTGTGTTTCTGGATGGTGGGCTCGAGGCCGCGCGAGCGGTGTTCGAGAAAGCCTGGGCGGAGGAACTGGCCAAGCCGCCGGAACGATCTCTGACCAATCCAAAATCGGCACTGCAGGAATGGGCCCAGAGCTTCGGACGACCGCTGCCGACCTATCGTGTTGTGGCTCAGATCGGGTCCGATCATGCTCCGACCTTTACCGTCGAAGTGGTCGTAACGGACATCGAACCCTTGACCGCTCAGGGGCGTTCGCGTCAGGACGCGGAAAAATCGGCCGCTGTGGCCATGCTGAAACGTGAAGGCGTCATTTGACCGATCCGACCCCCGAGACCGAGGAAACCCAGGACAACGGGCCGCACCGCGCGGGCTTTGCCGCCATCATTGGCGCACCCAATGCCGGCAAGTCGACGCTGGTGAACCGCCTGACGGGGTCCAAGGTCTCGATCGTCACCCAGAAGGTCCAGACGACGCGTTTCCCGGTGCGTGGCATTGCGATCGCGGGAAGTGCCCAGATCGTCCTTGTCGACACGCCGGGTATCTTCACACCCCGACGCCGCCTGGAGCGCGCCATGGTGGCGTCCGCCTGGGGCGGGGCGCAGGACGCCGATGTCGTGGTACATCTGGTTGACGCAGCCTCGCATATCGCGTCCGGCTCCAAGGAGGGGACCCCAGCCGATCGGAAATCTGCCGATGACACGGAGACCATTATCGCCAACCTCAAGGCGACCGGCGTGCAGGTCATCCTGGCGCTCAACAAGATCGACGGCATGCGCCGCGATACCCTGCTGGCCCTGTCACACAGCCTGTTCGAAACCGGCGTCTATTCAGAAATTTACATGATCTCCGCCGCCACGGGTGATGGGGTCGACGACCTCAAGTCACGACTGGCGCTGTCGATGCCGGAGGGGCACTGGCTCTATCCGGAAGATCAGAGTGCCGATGTGCCCATCCGGGTTCTTGCGGCCGAGATCACGCGCGAGAAACTCTATCTGCGGGTCCACGAGGAACTGCCCTATTCAGCGGCGGTCGAAACCACGGCCTTTGACGAAAAGGCCGACGGCTCGGCCCGGATCGAACAGACTATCTATGTCGAACGCGAGAGCCAGCGCCCCATCATTCTGGGCAAGGGCGGACAGACGTTGAAATGGATTGGTCAGAAGTCACGCGAAGAACTGATTGAACTGCTGGATCGTCCCGTTCACCTGTTTGTGACCGTCAAGGTCGATCCAAAGTGGCAGGATAGTCGTGCCCTGTATGCCCAGTTCGGGCTGGATTTCGACGTCTAGTTTATTGTTTCACGTCCCTAAAAATGCCGGGGGACACCCCCGGACCGTCGTCGCAATAGCGGCTGTCTTTGTGCTGGGTTTCTCGGCGCTGGGCGGCTATCGCCTGATGGGCCGACTGGTCCCGGAGGTCGACCGCGCCGATGCTGCCGTGCTGATTGCCCGGCCGCACGTCGTTGAGGTCGAAGCCTTGCCGCAACTGGCCGAGTGGCTGAGACGCGAAGGGGACTCCGGGCGTTTCATGGGCGCTGTGCTGGTCGCTCAGGGAGACAAGATCCTGTTCCGCCAGGCTTATGGACTGGCCAACCATGAGACTGGCCAGCCCCTCGCTCTGGACGCCCGGTTCCGGCTGGCGTCGATCAGCAAACAGTTCACGGCAGCAGCCGTGCTCAAACTTCAGGACGAAGGCAAGCTGACCGTCGATGACCCGGTCTGCCAGTGGATCCAGCCCTGTCCGGCGGCGTGGAGGCCCCTCAAGCTTGGACATCTGATGTCCCACACTTCGGGCATCCCGGATATCATGGCTCAGGCGCAGTGGGGTCTGATCCGCGTCACGCCGCGTACCAAGCAGGAACTGACAGACGCTTCCTCCGGCTATGGCCTGTCATTCCCGCCTGGCAGCAAGATCCGCTACAACAATGCCGGCTTCAACCTGCTGACCCAGGTGATAGAGAAAGCCAGTGGCCAGTCGTTTGAAGCCTATCTGCAGGATGCCTTCTTCACGCCTCTGAATATGGCAAACACGGGTTCGGATGCCGACGGCAAGACCGGCGATCTGGTCATGGGTTATGCGAATTTTCCGGGCGGACTGACTGCTCAGCCCGACGCCAATGTCAGCGTGGTTGTCGGTGCCGGTGCCCTGTATTCCACGCTGGATGACCTGCTCACCTGGAACAGGGCTCTTCACAACGGCAAGGTGATCAGTGACGCCAGTTATGCCCGGATGGTCGCCGACTACAGTCCGCCAGAACAACCGGATGAGAGAGGGCGTCCTCACAGGGCGTGGGGTTATGGACTGTTCGTCAACAGTCTGGGGGAACGGGTCGAGCCAGGGTTTCCCGAGCGGCAGGTCTACCACACGGGCAGTTGGGCCGGGTTCCGGAATATCGTGACCTATGAACCCGTCTCAGACACGACCGTCGTTGTGCTGGGCAACAACTATCACCAGCGCGAGCAGGTGTTCCTGACCTCGCAGCAAGCGATGGCCGAGGCGCTCGGCTATCCTTTCCCGCAGGCCGGTCGCGAATAGTCAGGTCGACACGAGCCCGCCCGGCAACAGGCACGCCCGGCCTGCGAGGCTGAGTTCAAGCAACGCTGCAGCCACATGCGCGACGGGCCGGTTCAGTGCGCGGGCCAGCTCGTCTCGCGGCGTCGGCGTGGGTGACAGAAGGGCTGCGACCTGCTTGACAAGGGCATCATCGACATCCTCCGGATAGTCCATGAAGGGCAGCTCACCGGCCGGCTCCTCCAGCCTTCTCAGGGTCTCGAAGGCGCGCTGGACATCGTCCAGGCCCTCGCAAAGGATCGCCCCCTGGCGAAGTAGCTCGTTCGGCCCTTTTGACCGCGGGTCGAGCGGAGAGCCCGGCACAGCAAAGACGTCGCGTCCCTGTTCTGCCGCAAGGCGCGCGGTGATCAGGGAGCCGGAGCGAATTTCGGCCTCGACCACGATTACACCGCGCGAAAGACCCGAGATGATGCGGTTGCGACGAGGGAAGTCCCTTGCCTGCGCTCGCGCTCCCATGGGGCTTTCAGAGACCACGCAGCCTCGCTCGGCAATCTGCTGGTAGATCGCTGCGTTGTCCGGCGGATAGATATCGTCGACCCCACCGCCCAGGACTGCCACGGTTCCGGTGTCCAGAGATCCGGCATGGGCTGCTGTGTCGATCCCGCGAGCAAGGCCCGAGACGACGACGAAGCCCGCCTGGCCCAGCGACTGGGCCAACCCCCGGGCAATGCGCTGGCCTCCGGCGGATGCGATACGGGCTCCGACAATAGCGACGGTCTCGCCACCCAGCAGGGTGACGTCGCCGAGGGTCCACAGGGCAGGCGGTGGCGGATCGACGGCGGCGAGGCGCGCGGGGTAGGCCGCATCGCCCAGAACCAGCAGCGCTGCGCCCTTGCGTTCACCAGCCGCAATTTCATCCTCGATGCGGATGAATTCGGGCAATACGCAGGGCGCACCGCCCCCTTTGCGCACGAGGTCGGGCAGGGCCTCAAGGGCGCGGACGGCGCTGCCGTACCGTGCCAGAAGCTGACTGAAGGAAACGGGCCCGACCCGGTCAGCACGCGACAGCCGAAGCCGGGCAAACCGTTCGGGCTCGGGCAGGGGGGTCACGCCTTCTTCGCCCCGATGCGCGGCTCCAGCCCTTTCAGCAGGCGGGAGATGTTTTCATGGTGGCGGATCCAGATCAGGATCGCCGTGAACACGGAAAGCACGACAACCGGCGGCGGGACCGGCAGTCCGAGGCCTGGCAGCGGCAGCACAGCGTAGAAGGGGACCAGCAAGGCTGCAACGAGGGCCGCCAGCGACGAGTATCGCAGTCCGAACGCTACAATCAGCCAGGTCGCTGCCGCCATCAGCCCGAGGGGCCACCATGCGGCCAGCATCAGGCCGAAGAAGGTTGCCACGCCCTTGCCACCCTTGAAGCCAAGCCAGACCGGAAAGAGGTGGCCGAGAAATGCGGCTCCACCGGCTATGGCCGGAGCGAGATCGCCGCCGATCAGCCAGCGAGCCAGAAGAAGGGCCACGGCTCCCTTGCCCGCATCCAGCAGCAGTGTGGCCAGGGCAAGGTCCTTGCGGCCGGTCCTGAGCACATTGGTCGCGCCGATGTTGCCCGAACCAATCTGGCGAACATCGCCGGCTCCGGCGGCGCGGGTGATGATGACGCCAAAAGGAATTGAGCCGAGCAGATATCCGGCGAGCGCGATCAGCGCGAGCGTCAGCAACGCCGGTGCGACCAGATCCTGCAAGGCGACTCGCTCCTTCCCGAAGATGATTTCAGATCAGATAGACGACGATGTAGCGAGCCACCAGCGCGAGCATGGCCAGACGCGCGAGCTTTTGGCCCCTTACAACCATGGCAGTGATCATCAGGACCACCAGCACGGCCGTCAATGCCAGGGCGAGCGGGTTCTGCAGCCGAGGTGCCAGCGCCGGTTCACTGAGGTAAAAGGCCAGTTGGCAGACGAGCAGCGCAAGCATCACCCCGATCACGATCCGGCGGACCCGGAAGAAATGTACGTCAACATCGACGTCGCTGCCGAACGAGCGAGGAAAGACCAGAGCAGCGGCGAGATAATAGGCCCCGGCAAAGACGGTCACGGCCATCAGGGTTTCGCTGGAGACCGTGATCACATCGCGGCTGGTCCAGGCGGCCTGCCAGAACGACAGAAGATCGAGGAGGACAAACGCCCCGAGCAACGGTGTCAGCCAGCCGACCCGCAGGGCATTGCCGAGCCTCAGTCGGGCTTCGATGGTGCGAGCAAGGCCCGACAGGACCTCGGCAAGCGACAGGCCCAGCAACAGCCCGAACAGGGCGAAGATGAATTCGAAATCGGACATTCTGTTCAGTGGGCCCCCATGCGTTCTTACAACGCTGTGACGTCCGGGCACAGGCAGGAACGACGGATGCAAGTCCCGATTTCGCGCGTCTCTTGATACTGGGCTTCAAGCGCGCAAGAAATCTGATCCAGCAAGGAAGGGGCAAGATATGGGTTTCAGACCAACGATGGCGGCCATGGCGATCGCCGGGCTGATGGCTTCGCCGGCATTGGCTCAGTCAGGCGAGTACGAGGCGGCACTGCGCAAGATGATCAGCCAGACGGCTGCGGGGACATGCCCGGCCGACGTAATGGGTGCGGAGCTTCTGGCCGGTTGCCTGCAGCAATTGCCTCAGATGTCCGCCGGACTGGCCAGTCTGGGTGCCATTGAATCGGCTCTGTTCGTACGCGCAGAAGACCGACCCGAGGGACGGGTCGAGATCTATGCTGTCAAATTCGCCAGCGGCATCACCCTGAACTGGGGCATTGGCGTGATGCGCGATGGCAAGTTCAACGTTGCGTTTGCCGGTGGCGACTGACATCCCCTGAAGCGTTTTTTCGCCCTGACCTCTGCCCTTTGATCGTTTGTAAAAGCGGGCGGGGGACGTGCTCTTCAGCGTCAGACTGGCGATGTCTGACGCCTTGCGCCAAAAGGCGAGCATGACCCACATTCTTCGGCTTGCTTCTCCCCTGACCCTCGCGCTGGTCTTTGCCGCGGCGGGCTGCGCCGCGGCACCGGTGCGCCCTGCGGCGTCCCAACCTGCGCTCGCGGCCTATTTCGACTGCGTACGTGAGACCGGCGTAGCGATTTCAGCGCATCGTGCGCAGTCGGCGGATGACCAGGCCGAGAACTCTGTCGGTGCGATCGAGGCTACCGGGCGGGCGATTCCGGGAGCGATCCTCGAGATCGACGCGGCCATGACGCAAGACGGCCAACTGGTGCTGATGCATGACGACACCCTTGATCGCACCACGACCGGGACGGGGCGGGTAGCGGACATGACATTCGATGCCGTGCGTCGCACCCGGCTGACAGCCACTGATGGCACAGTGCTTTCGGCGCCGCCGCCAACGCTGAAAGAAGCTCTGGAGGCTGCTGGCAGGGTCGGGGCGATCGCCAGTATCGATCTGAAACCTGCCGACGAGTCCGCGACCCTGATCCTTGCACGAGCGGTCGTCGATGCCGTCCGCCAGGCGGGGGCAGGGGACCGGGTCATCCTGATCACCTACAGTGCCGAAGCTGCACGAGCGGTCGCGGAGATGGCTCCGGAGATGATGATCTCGGCCGGACTCAACGACCTCGACGGACTGGACGGCCTGAACCCGCCCCAGATCCTGGCATGGACCGGGACACGCGCGCCCCGCCCGGCGCTCTGGCAGGCCCTCGAGACACGCGGCGTAGAGGCGCAGTTCGGCACGCTGGGGCCCTCCGGGCGGCGCCTGGACGACGTTTACGCTGCCGATGGCGATGTGTCCGAGTATCGCGATCTGGTGCGGGACGGGGTGGCGGTGATCGCGACCGATGCCCCCTTGGCTGTCATGAGTGTGCTGGGCGCAGAGGTGAGGGCGGCTGCGCGCTGCTCTCGCTGATTCGTGACAGGGTTAACGGCCAAGCTACGGTTTGTTAGGGATTTTTAGTCAGGGTAAATCAACCGTGTTCACGCTCAGAAGGAGCGTCTCCAGTGCCTGAGACAATGAAGCCGTATTTGCCGACTTTCGGTCTGTTTTTGTTGATTGTTTACCTCGGCGTTCAGGCTCTGACAGGGCAGCGGGGCCTTTTGAGCGGGCATGAGCGCGCCGCTCTGCTTGAACTGCGCGAGCATGAGCTGACAGAGCTTGCTGAGCAGCGTCATGATCTTGAACTGCGTGTTCGTTATCTGCGATCCGGCCATCTTTCGCGTGACATGCTTGAAGAGCGTGCAAGGGTCGTTCTCGGGTTTTCCGACCCTCGCGACTATGTGATCAGCACCTCGGCAGTGACAGCGCCGCAGGCGACCGTCGCCACCTCCTGACATCTTGTTACAGCCCCGGTAGCGTGCTTTGCCTTTCGGGAAGGAAGGCTGCTAAAGCCGCTTTCCGTAACGATAAGAAGCCTCGCCGCGCCTGTTCCGGCGTGGGGGCTCAGCCGGGAGATGCCGGATGGCGAGAGCCGCCCAGAAGACCACAACGTCCAAGGCCAGCGCGACCCCGGTCGCGCCGAAGGCCACCAAGGACGAACTCCTCAAATACTATCGCGAGATGGTCCTGATCCGTCGCTTCGAGGAGCGGGCGGGACAGCTGTATGGCATGGGTCTCATCGGTGGCTTCTGCCACCTCTATATCGGTCAGGAGGCAGTCGCCGTTGGCGTTCAGGCCAGCCAGCGCAAGGGTGACCGGGTCATCACCGGCTATCGTGATCATGGCCATATGCTGGCTGCCGGCATGGACCCCAACGAAGTCATGGCCGAGCTGACGGGGCGGTCGGGCGGATCGTCACGTGGCAAGGGCGGATCGATGCATATGTTCGACGTGCCGACCGGCTTCTTCGGCGGGCATGGCATCGTCGGGGCGCAGGTATCCCTCGGGACGGGACTGGCATTTGCCTCGAAATACCGGGACGACCAGTCGGTTGCCTTCATCTATTTCGGTGACGGCGCGGCCAACCAGGGCCAAGTCTACGAGAGCTTCAACATGGCCCAGCTGTGGAAGCTGCCGGCCATCTACATCATCGAGAACAACCAGTATGCCATGGGCACGAGCATCGAGCGCTCGTCATCGACGACAGAACTGTCCCAGCGCGGAGCCAGCTTCGGCATCCCCGGCGAGAAGGTGGACGGCATGGATGTGCTGGCCGTCAAGGACGCTGTCGAGCGGGCCGTGGCGCGTGCCCGTGCCGGCGATGGGCCCTTCATCCTCGAAGTAAAGACCTATCGCTATCGCGGCCACTCGATGAGTGACCCTGCGAAGTACCGGACCAAGGAAGAGGTCGACGAGGTCAAGAAGACCCGCGACCCGATCGATCACATCAAGGCCTTGCTGGCCGAGGCGCAGGCTTCGGAAGACGAGATCAAAGCGATCGATGCGGACATCAAGACCATCGTCGCCGCAGCCGTCCAGTTCGCCCAGGAAAGTCCCGAACCGGATCCGTCCGAACTCTATACCGACGTCTATGTGGAGACCGCAGCGTGACCGACATCCTGATGCCGGCGCTGTCGCCCACCATGGAAGAGGGCACGCTGACGAAATGGCACATCAAGGCGGGCGACACGGTCAAGGCCGGTGACGTCATCGCCGAGATCGAAACCGACAAGGCAACGATGGAGGTCGAGGCTGTCGATGAGGGCGAGATCGCCGAGATCCTCGTGGCCGAAGGCTCAGAGAACGTGAAGGTGAATACGCCGATCGCACGTATGGCGGGCGAGGATGGTGCTGCAGCGCCAGCGGGACGCCCTGCCGAACACGCCGCGTCCGTTTCTCCTCCCGTTGCCAAGGACGGGGCCGCCGAGGCCAGATCTGGTGATCCCGAGAAGGCCCCTGCGCAGACCGCAACGCCGACCCCAAGGGTCGAAATGCGCGATCCGGAGGTTCCCGAAGGCGCGAAGATGGTCAAGACCACAATTCGCGATGCCCTGCGCGATGCCATGGCCGAGGAAATGCGGCGTGATGAGTCCGTCTTCCTGATTGGAGAGGAAGTCGCCCAGTACCAGGGGGCCTACAAGGTCAGCCGCGAACTGCTGCAGGAGTTCGGAGCCAAAAGGGTCGTTGACACACCCATTACCGAGCATGGCTTTGCCGGCCTCGGCGTCGGCGCTGCCATGGCCGGGCTCAAGCCCATTGTCGAGTTCATGACGTGGAACTTCGGCATGCAGGCCATCGACCACATCATCAACTCCGCCGCCAAGACCCTCTACATGTCGGGTGGCCAGATCCGGGCCCCCATCGTGTTCCGGGGGCCCAATGGCGCTGCAAGCCGCGTGGGCGCTCAACACAGCCAGGACTATTCGGCGTGGTACGCCAATGTGCCCGGGCTGAAGGTCGTCGCCCCCTATGATGCTGCCGACGCGAAAGGCTTGCTGAAGGCTGCAATCCGCGATCCGAACCCGGTCGTCTTCCTCGAGCACGAGATGATGTACGGCATCGAGTTCGATGTGCCGGAGGTCGAGGACTGGATCGTCCCGATCGGCAAGGCCAAGGTCAGGCGTGAAGGCACTGACGTCACCATAACGGCCCACAGTCGTATGGTCGGGTTCGCGCTCCAGGCTGCCGAAACACTGGAGGCCGAGGGAATCTCCTGCGAGGTCGTCGATCTGCGCACCCTTCGTCCGCTTGACCACGAGACGATCGTCGAGAGCGTGAAAAAGACCAGTCGCCTGGTTTCAGCCGAGGAAGGCTGGGGGCCAATGGGGGTCGGGGCCGAGGTCGTGGCCCGCGTGATCGAACACGCCTTCGACTATCTGGATGCGCCGCCACTCCGCGTGCATCAGGAGGACGTGCCTTTGCCGTATGCTGCCAACCTCGAAATCCTGTCCTTGCCGGGTGTCGACAAGATCGTCGCCGCAGTTCGCAAGGTGATGGCGTGAGCGAACGGCCTGAGTTCCAGTTGACCACGCCCGATAGTGTCGCAGCCGACGCCGACGCGATCGAGATCATCCGCATCTGGTGGTCGAAGGGCGAGCCGGTCATGTCGGTCAAGCCGGCGTTCGACGATCCGATCAAATTCGGTGAGTTGCTGGCGGTAGCCGCCCGGCATATGGCGCATGGCTATGCCGTGCGGCACGGCCATGACGAGACTCAGGCCTACAACCGGATCCTTCAGGGGGTTTCCGAAGTCATCAAGGCTGACAATGTCCGCACCGTCGCCGAACCCCTGACTCCGACACGAGGGAACGCCTGATGATCGACATCCTGATGCCCGCCCTGTCGCCGACGATGGAAGAGGGCGTTCTGGCCAAATGGCACGTCAAGGTCGGTGACACGGTGTCGGCCGGTGACGTCATCGCCGAGATCGAGACCGACAAGGCCACGATGGAGGTCGAGGCTGTCGATGAGGGCGAGGTCCTCGAGATCCTGGTCGCCNCGAGATCGAAACCGACAAGGCAACGATGGAGGTCGAGGCTGTCGATGAGGGCGAGGTCCTCGAGATCCTGGTCGCCGAGGGCACCGAGGGCGTCAAGGTCAACACCGTAATCGCCAAACTGGCTGGCGAGGACGGCGCCAAGGCCACTGCCACCAAGCCTGCGTCACAGCCTGCTGCAGCAGACAAGGGGCTTGTATCTGCAGAACAGCCAGGCAGCGACGGGGGCGGCACATCGGAGGGCGGCAAACCTGTTCACGATGTGGTGTCGACGCAGGCGAAGACATCGTCCGGCGATCGGGTGTTCTCGTCCCCGCTCGCGCGGAGGCTTGCACAACAGGCCGGGCTCGACCTCGGCACGCTCAAGGGCACCGGCCCGCATGGCCGGGTCGTGAAGCGCGACGTCGAGGCTGCGGCCAGGGGCGGAGCAAGGCCACAAATCGCTTCCGCGCCCGCAACGTCGGCCGCATCGAGCGAGCCACGCAAGGCCCAGTCGCTGGCCCAGATGGGTATTGCGGACGGCAGCTACAACCTGATCCCGCTGGATGGCATGCGCAAGGCGATCGCGCGTCGCCTCACGGACAGCTTCCGCGACGTGCCGCATTTCCCTCTGACGATAGACTGCGAGATCGACGCCCTTCTGGCGGCGCGGGCCCGGGTCAATGCCATGCTGGAACCGCGCGGCATCAAGGTTTCGGTCAATGACTTTGTGATCAAGGCGGTAGCCATGGCTCTGAAGGCGGTACCTGAGGCCAATGCCTCGTACAGTCCCGAGGGCATCGCGATGCACCATCACGCAGACATCGCTATGGCCGTGGCCATTGAGGGTGGACTGATCACCCCGATCATCCGCAAGGCCGAGACCAAGTCGCTGGCCGAAATCGCCACGGAATCCAAGGATCTCGCCAAGCGGGCGCGCGAACGCAAATTGAAACCCGAGGAGTTCCAGGGCGGTACGTTCAGCGTCTCGAACCTCGGCATGTTCGGGATCAAGTCCTTCGCCTCGATCATAAACGAGCCTCAGGGTGCGATCATGAGCGTGGGGGCGGGCGAGCAGCGACCCGTGGTCAGGAACGGGCAGCTTGCCATAGCCACCGTGATGACCGTCACTCTGACCTGTGATCATCGGGTCGTGGACGGGGCTGCAGGTGCCAAATTCCTGCAGGCGTTCAAGCCCCTGATCGAAGATCCTGTGACCATGCTGGCCTGAGGGCA
This sequence comes from Alphaproteobacteria bacterium, assembly GCA_003241825.1. GTDB lineage: Bacteria > Pseudomonadota > Alphaproteobacteria > Caulobacterales > Caulobacteraceae > Brevundimonas. The sequence continues at coordinate 2,490 of QBLX01000096.1, read as the reverse complement.
GGGCAATGACCTCTGTCTATGACTTTACCGCCATCGGCATTGACGGCACCGGGATCCCGCTGGAACGGTTCCGGGGTCAGGCCCTGCTGATCGTCAATACGGCATCGAAATGCGGGTTCACCGGCCAGTATGAGGGTCTCGAGGCCCTGCACCGGCAGATGGCGGACAAGCCGTTCGACGTGCTGGGCTTTCCCTGCAACCAGTTCGGCAATCAGGAAACCGGGAAGGCGGCGGAGATCGCGGCCTTCTGTTCCACGACCTTCGATGTGACCTTCCCGCTGTTCGACAAGATCGAGGTCAACGGGCCGGACCGGCACCCCCTGTACGCCTGGCTGACGGACCAGAAGCGCGGCTTCCTCGGCTCAAGGACCATCAAGTGGAATTTCACCAAATTCCTGACCGACCGGGAGGGGCAGGTGGTCGCGCGATACTCGCCCCAGACCGAACCCAAGGCCATCCTGGCCGACATCGAAAAGCTGATCTGACATGGCTGCCACTTCCCAGTCCTCCGATTTCGACCTGCTGATCATCGGCTCGGGGCCCGGCGGTTATGTCGCTGCGATCCGCGCGGCACAGCTGGGCCAGAAGGTCGCCATCGTCGAGCGCGAAAATCTGGGCGGCATCTGCCTGAACTGGGGCTGTATCCCGACCAAGGCCTTGCTTAAATCGGGCGAGAAATACGAGAGCCTGAGCCATCTGAAAGATTATGGTCTGTCGGCGGGGTCCGTCAGCTTCGACTTCGATGCCATCATCGCCCGCTCACGCGGCGTGGCCAGGCAACTGAACACCGGCGTCGGTTTTCTGATGAAAAAGAACAAGATCGAGGTCATCGAGGGCTCGGCCAGGCTGGAAAAAGGCAAGGATGCCCCGAGGGTCGTGATCGACCTCAAGGCGGGCGGCACGCGGACGGTCGAGGCCAGGGCTGTGATCCTCGCCGTCGGAGCCCGCGCCAAGGCGATCCCGCAGATCGGTCTCGTGGCGGATGGCGACCGGATCTGGGCCTATCGCGAGGCCATGGCTCCAAGGTCGATGCCAAAGTCCATCGTGGTGATCGGCTCGGGCGCCATCGGGATCGAATTCGGCAGCTTCTACAGAGCGCTCGGAGCAGAAGTGACCGTGGTGGAGGCCGTCGACCGGATCATGCCGGTCGAGGACGAGGAGGTCTCCAAGGCGGCGCGCAAGTCGTTCGAACGCCGCGGGATGAAATTCCGCACCGGCTGCAAGGTCACAAAGGTTTCGAAGGGTGGAGCCGGTGTTCAGGTCGCGATCGAGACCGGTGGCAAGGCCGAGACCCTCGAGGCCGAGGTCTGCATCTCGGCGGTCGGAATCACCGCGAACACCGACGGGATCGGGCTCGAGGCGCTGGGGGTCAACATGGATCGCGGTCACATCACGATCGACGGCCACTGCCAGACCAATGTGAAGGGCCTGTTCGCCATCGGAGACTGCGCGGGCGCGCCATGGCTGGCGCACAAGGCCTCGCATGAGGGTATCCATGCCGCCGAGTACATCGCTGGCTTCAGGACCCCCCACGTCGTCTCGCCGATCGCGGGCTGTACCTATGCCCAGCCCCAGGTAGCCTCCGTAGGCATCACGGAGCAGGGCGCGCGCGAAGCCGGTCGCGAGGTCAGGATCGGCCGTTTCCCCTTCAAGGTGAACGGCAAGGCCATCGCGTCCGGTGACACGGACGGCTTCGTGAAGACCATCTTCGACGCACAGACAGGTGCCCTGATCGGGGCGCACATGATCGGGGCCGAGGTCACCGAGATGATCCAGGGCTATGTCACCGCCATCACCATGGAAGCGACCGAGGAAGACATCCACGGCATGGTCTATCCGCACCCGACCATGTCGGAAGCCATGCACGAGGCCGCTCTGGACGCCTATGGTCGCGTGATCCACATCTGATGGCCAAAGCTGTCTGATGCACTGAACCCGGAGGGCCTGTCGGGCGCGGTTTGTCGCACCTGGTCGATGGCGGAAGCGGTGGGATTCGAACCCACGGACGGCTTTCACCGTCGCTGGTTTTCAAGACCAGTGCCTTAAACCACTCGGCCACACTTCCCCTTCGAGGGTCGGCGCGGTGCATAGCAGGTGTTTCGCGGATTAACCAAAACGGAAATTTCGGTTGGCATGATCCACCCATGCAAGTCTCGCGGACATGGGCAACACGAAGACTGCGGGCCCTGCTGGTCGGTGGGTCGATGCTCGCTCTGGCGGCGTGTGGCAGTACGGGTCGGGATGCCCCGCGCCTGCCGATCGTGACGGACCCGGCTCCGATCGTGACCGGAACAATGCGCCCCTATCAGATCCGGGGCCGCTGGTACCGGCCGGTCGAGGACCCGACCTATGAAGAGGTCGGGCTGGCATCCTGGTACGGGGCCCAGTTCAACGGGCGGCCGACGGCATCGGGTGAGCGATTCGACATGAATGCGCTGACCGCGGCCCACAAGACCCTGCCGCTGCCGGGCCTTGTCGAGGTCACCAACC
>QBLX01000095.1:249-9930 GCA_003241825.1 Alphaproteobacteria bacterium | reverse complement strand
AATAGGCCCAGGGCTGCTCGTCTGCCAGCGGGACCTGGATTTCGCCGAAGATGTCGACGACGTCCACGGAGCCCTTCAGTCCGATGCTTGGCCCACCCTGACCGGCACCGTCGCCCGTCGAGAAGCTGGTGTCGGTGACCGACTCCAGCGCATCGCGACGATACTCGGTGCCGAAGGCGACCTTGACACCGCTCGAAGCCGTCGGGAGTTGAATCCCGTAAACGCCGAGGTCACCCGTAACGGCGGCCGTGACGACCTGCTGGGTTGTGTCGCCGGTCTGGATGAGCGGGATCTGCAGGTAATCAAGGGCCTGCTGAGTTACGCCACCGGTTGTGAACACATTGTACGGCACGCAATTCGGGTCGGTACCATTGACGACCGAACGGCAGGTGGGGACGCCACCGACGCTGACCACATCGATCGAACGCGCAAGACGCGTGATTGAGAAGTCGTTCAGGTAGGTTCTGGCCAGACGAACGCGCGAGAACTGCGCTGCGACGTCGTAGTTCCAGCCCTCGGTGATCAGACCGCGGACACCCACGACGGTGCGGTAGGATTCGTAGTTAAGCGAGTCCTGACGACCGCCACCCTCGACGTTACGACGACCGATGTAGAACGGGACGCTTGCACCAGAGGCGATAAGCCCCGGGGTGCAGTTGATCTGCGTGCGCTGGGTGGCCGACAGAAGCGGGTTGTCGCAGTTGATTGTCGCATTGTTGAAGAAGCTGCCCGACGGCGCGATCTGGGCAACCGACTCATAGTCGGAGAACATCAGTTGCGCGAAGGCTTCGGCGTGCTCGTTGATCTCGTAACGACCGAACGCGCCCATCGTGTAGCGCTCGTCGGGCCGTTGATAGTAATTCAGAGGTCCGAAATTGTAGTTGTTGAGGTCACCGTTGAACGGGACAAACGTGTTGTTCGCACCGAGCGTGTAGTTGAAAGCTCCACCGAAGTCGGTGAAACGGCCAGGGAACGATGTGCCGGAACCGCCGCAGGTGAAGGTCGTCGGCCGGGCGGCTGCGGGGTTGCCGAGCGAACAGGCGGAATAGTCGCGGTCGCGCTGGAGGATCGGATTGTTGTTCCGGTAACCAGCGTAGGCCAGCAAGCTACCCTTGCCGTCCGGTGTGGCGACGCCCATCGTCAGCGTGATTTCGCGGCTTTCGCCGTCAGAGACATTGTCCTCGGGCAGTTGGAACTGCGCAGCGTTGGTCGTGCCGCGGCGTGCGATCTCGGCACGCAGGTTGCCGGGACCGTCATAGTCGTTGTTGTGCTGGTAGAAGCCGTACTGGGCGTCGATCTGGATGCCCTCGAAGTCCTTCTTCATGATGAAGTTGACGACGCCGGCAACAGCGTCCGAACCATAAACGGCCGATGCGCCGCCGGTAAGAACCTCGACGCGCTCGACTAGCTGGCCGGGGATCTGGTTCAGGTCAGCAGCGGTATCGGTCGGCGAGCCATAGCCCATGCGACGACCGTCGATCAGCACCAGGGTGCGGTCCGAACCGAGGTTACGCAGCGAAACCGTCGCCGTACCCGAGGCACCATTCGAAATCGAGGAGTTCTGCGCGGCGAAAGCCTGCGGCAGTTGGTTCACCAGGTCCTCGACCCGGGTCACGCCCTGAACATCGATGTCCTCGGCGGTCACCTGGGTGATCGGGCTGGTTGTGACCAGATTGGCCTGCGGAATGCGCGAGCCGGTCACGACGATGTCGTCGACCGTGGCTTCGGGCTCCTGCGGCGCGGTCTGGGCCATTGCCGGAGCAGCGAACGCAAGAAGCGCAGCGCCACCGATAATGGTCGTGGCCAGCAGCCGTTGACGGTTAATGTGAGTTCTCAAGATGACTCTCCTGATGACGCAACCCTGCCCTTCCAGGTCAGGATTCCGAGGATTTGTTGTTGGTCTTCCCCCGCGACAAACACACAAGCGTCGCAGTCTGGATACCTTCTAGTCACCTTGCGAAACGGAATGCCACCACAATTACATTGTCGTAACGATGTGGCCTCGCGACTGTCGCAATCAGGTCACGATTGGCAGGATGGCGAAAGCCCACTGGCGCGCAGAGACACCGTCGTGGCAAGAAGGACAGCGGGCATCCCTTTGCCCGGTCAAAGCGAAGCACAGCCATGGTTGACATCCGATCCACGCGTTCAATCATCGCGGGCATTTTTCTCGTCGCTCTCTGCGCAAGCGCGGCTCAGGCGCAGCAGCCAGTTGCCCAGGCTCGCCCGGAACTTCTCACCCGACTGATCGACTGTCGTTCAATTGCTGACGGTGGCCAAAGGCTGGCCTGTTACGATGCGGCAGCCTCAGCCTTTGATTCAGCTGAGAAACAGGGCGACGTCGTCGTGGTCGATCGCGAGCAGGTCAGCGTGGCGAGGCGGCAGCTGTTCGGCTTCCAGCTTCCATCCATGCCAGACATTCTTCAACGTGGGGCCCAGCCCGATGTGCTCGACTCGATCGAAACGACGCTCAACCGCGCAGGTCAGTACGGCGACGGCAAATGGACGTTCAGCCTCGCCGATGGCAGCACCTGGCGCCAGATCGACAGTGAGCCCGTCCGGTTCCAGAACCGGGCAGGACAGTCTGTTCGCGTTCGCCGTGCGGCACTGGGCAGTTTCCTGCTGACCGTCGATGGCAGCCGAGCGGTCCGCGTGCGCAGGCAATAGCCATGGATCGCCTTCGAAACATCGCGCCGGGGATTTATGTGGCAGGTCAGATCGAGGCTGAAGACATAGCCGCCGCCGCCGCACTTGGCCTCGCGAGGGTCATCAACAATCGGCCAGACAGCGAGGAGCAAGGCCAGCCTGCGTCCGAGGCGGTCGAAGCAGCCGTTCTGAATGCCGGGATGGAATATGTGCACATCCCGATTACAGGCATGCCGTCTGATGATCAGGTCGACGCCGTTGGCCTGCAACTCGCTGACGGCAAGCCGACACTTCTCTACTGTCGCTCAGGCATGCGCTCGACGGCAGCCTGGGCCCTGGCGACCTCGGCGGCAGGCATAGTATCGCCGGAATCCATAAGATCTGCCGCAGCCCAGGCGGGCTACGACCTGAGCCGTCTGCCGCTATGATGCTGGCCTAGCGAAGGACGGCCACCCGGGTGGCATAGGGCACGGGCTCCGGTGTGCAGGACGCCGTGACCAACTGCGCTGCCACGAGGACAAGGACGGCTGCAGCCAGGGGCTGGAGCCGTTTTGATACACCAAAGGCAATGGACTGGACCAAGACACGCTCTCCCCGGAAGATTTACCTCTTGTTAAGGCAAGGACCGGGCCATGATTGCTGCCCGGAATGGACCACCGATGATTCCCTTCGTGCGAGACTTCGACTTTGCCTGCGGCAGACGTGATCAGGTCTCGTCGCTGATCCAGCGCGTGGTCGCCAATAACCCCGGACCTTTCACCTACGCAGGTACGTCCACCTTCATCGTGGGGCGGGACAATCCCGGAGCCAGCGTTGCGGTGATTGACCCCGGGCCCGCAGATGAAGCCCACCTGCTAGCTCTACTGTCAGCGGTGGAGGGTCGTGTGGTCAGCCACGTCCTCGTGACACACACCCACCGGGATCATTCCCCGCTCGCTCATCCGTTTGCGAATGCTGTCGGTGCACCAATCCTCGCTGCCCAACCCCCGAAGTGTCAGACACATGCATCGGGCACTCTGGACGAAGACGAGGATGACCGCTTCCAGCCGGATACGATTCTGTCCGGCGGAGAAACGATCGCGGGCGATGGCTGGACGATGAAGGCCCTGTTCACACCGGGTCACGCGTCGAACCACATGGCCTTTGCGCTGGTAGACGAGCACGCCCTGTTCTGTGGCGACCACGTCATGGGCTGGTCGACGACTGTGGTCGCTCCTCCGGACGGCAACATGAGCGATTACATCGAGAGCCTCGACGCCGTGATTGCGCACGACTTCGACGTCCTTTGGCCTGCTCACGGTCCGCCCATCCGGGACCCACGTCCGTTCCTTGCGGCCTACAGGACGCACCGTCTGGATCGGGAGAGACAGATCTTGGACCGCATCCGCGCTGGCGACACCGACATCTCGACCATGGTGCCGATCCTTTACGCCGCGGTCGATCCACGTCTCTGGCCTGCAGCAAGCCTGTCCGTTCGTGCGCATCTGGACAAACTGGTCCGCGAGGGCCGCGTCCGTGTCGACGCCGCCGGCCGTTACACAGCCGGCTGAAGCAGCTTTGCAAGTCCAAGGGCCTGACGGCAGACTGCACCGCCGTCTGCCCGATCCCCTTCGGTTGCGAGCCTCAGATCGGTGCGGCCCGGGCGTATCCGGACCACCGCATCATAGCGCCGGCCGAACCAGAAGCCCTGGCGTGTGCCCTCGACTTCGAACAGGCCTGCCTTTGTAATGGCGAAGCCCTGCTCCTGGAGCGCCCAAGCTGCCGACTCCGGCAAGATCTGCGTCTCGACAGCCGCGAGTCCCCCACAGGTCCCCGGCAGGCCGGCCTGCAGTCTCAACATGGGTGAGTCGCCCGGGTTAGTCGACACATCCAGAGGACCTGACCTTGCCAGTTGCACGGCATGGTACTGGAAGAGACCCAGTGAAAGTGCGGAGACTACGAACGCCGGGACCGCATACTTCGCGGCCCGTCGCCAGTCCCGCCGCGTGATCCACAGGACAGTAAGGATGACGGCCGGGGCTGCGAAGGCGACAGACCTTGCGACCCCCAGAGTGACAAGACTGACGGCCGTTTCGACCGGGATCAAACCGACGCGGGCAGCAAACGCCGAAAGCACGACAATGATCGGCGCAACGAAGGCTACTCCGAGGCCGACGAGTGCAAGATGCCGCGCCCTTTCGCCGGTCATTGCCACCGACTAACCCCGCTCGACAGTCGCCGCCGTAGGCAGAACATAGTCCTTGAGGTGCTGCCGGACGAGCTTCTTGTCGATCTTGCCCGTCGCCCCGAGCGGAATGTCGTCCACAAAGACCACATCGTCGGGCATCCACCATTTGGCAATCTTGCCGACCAGGAAGTCGAGGTGTTCCTGCTTGTTCTGATCCTGATCCGGCTTCAGCTTGACGACCAGCACGGGTCGTTCGTCCCATTTGGGATGGGCGGCGCCGATGACAGCAGCCAACGCTACCTTGGGGTGACCCATGGCGATGTTCTCGATCTCGATTGAACTGATCCATTCGCCGCCGGACTTGATCACATCCTTTGCCCGGTCGGTGATCTGCATAAAGCCGAGGTGGTCGATGGTGGATACGTCGCCGGTGTCGAAGTAGCCCTCATTGTCGAGGATCTCGCCGCCCTCTCCCCGGAAATACGCTCCTGCCACGGTCGGGCCCTTGACCATCAGTCGGCCATAGGTCGAGCCGTCATGCAGAACTTCCTGACCAGCGTAGTTCTTGAGTTTGATCTCCACACCCAGCGGCGGCACGCCCTGTTTCAGCCGCCACTTGATCTGCTCATCGTAGGGCAGTGCATTCAACTCCGGGGTCATGTTCGCGACCGTCCCGACGGGCGAAGTTTCGGTCATGCCCCATGCATGGATGACCTCGACGTTGAACTCGTCGTTGAAACCGCGGATCAGCGCTTCAGGCACGGCTGAGCCGCCGATCAGGACCTTTTTCAGCGTCGACAGTTTAAGCTGGTTGGTTCGCATGTGGTCGAAAAGCAGTTGCCATACGGTAGGCACCGCGGCCGAGAACGTCACGCTTTCGGTCTCCAGCAGTTCGTAGATAGCCGCCCCGTCCATGCGTGCGCCAGGCATCACCAGCTTGACCCCTGCAGCGGGGCCCGTGAACGCCAGACCCCATGCGTTGGCGTGGAACATGGGCACGACTGGCAAGATGACGTCATTCGGCGTGGCCGCCATGACGCTGGCCTGCATGGTGATCAGTGTGTGCAGGAAGTTCGAACGATGGGAATACAGCACACCCTTGGGGTTGCCGGTCGTGCCGGACGTATAGCAGAGGCCGCAGGCGGTCTGCTCGGTGAAGTCACCCCAGACTACATCTGCCGAAGCCTGTTCCAGCAGGGTTTCGAAACACTCCAGCCCCGGGAGCTTCACATCGGGCATGTGGTCGGCGTCGGTCAGGACCACGACGCGCTCAACGCCTGGGCAGTGCGGCAGGATCGCCTGCAACAGCGGCACGAACGTCAGGTCGACGAAGATGACGCGATCACCGGCATGATTGATGATGTAGACGAGTTGCTCGGGAAAAAGCCGCGGGTTCAGGGTGTGGCAGACCGCACCGATCCCCATGATGCCGTACCAGGCCTCAATGTGACGGCCGGTATTCCATGCCAGGGTCGCGATCCGGTCCCCGACCTGGACGTCCCAGCTTTTCAGGAAGTTCGAGACTTTTTTGGCCCGCCCGTGAATCTCGCCATAGTTGGTCCGGACGATCGGTCCCTCGACCGACCGCGTCACGACCTCCCGAGTGGGGTGCCAGTGACTCGCGTGGTCAATGATCTTGTCGACCGTCAGTGGCCAGTCCTGCATCAATCCGAGCATGTTGGGTTCCCTGAATATGTGCGCCGACATTGGGAGCGACGCTTGTCCGGCAAGCTATCGGCGCAGGCGGCACTGTGCAACGTCACGCGGGGTAAGGCTCGGGCAGTTTCCTGCTGAGGGCGGGCAATGAGCCCGGTACCCCTGTTGTTTCATCGGACCACTGGCCGTTACAAGGCAGCCCATGACCATTCTGATCGCTATCACGGGAGGCTCTGGATCCGGCAAGAGCACACTGGCCCAAGCCCTCGTGGCAGCCCTGCCCCGGGGCGCGGCAGCGCTGATGCGCGAGGACAGCTACTACCGCGACGCAGCGTCCCTGCCCGGCTTCGATGCGGCAACGTTCGACTTCGACGATGTCGCTGCCCGGGATCACGGTCTCATGACAGCAGACCTGATGCGTCTCAAGGCAGGCAAACCAGTCACGGCCCCGGTCTATTCATTCATCCACCATGGACGGGAACCTGACGGTGAACCGATCCCCGTGGCCGATGTCGTGATCGTGGAAGGTACGCACGTGCTCTGCACTCCTGCCATGACAGCCCTGTTCGACATTCGGGTCTTCGTGGACACTCCTGCCGATATCCGCTTCATAAGACGGCTTCTGAGAGATCAGGAAGAGCGAGGACGGACTGCTGACTCAGTAGTGGCACAATATCTGACCACTGTTCGACCCGGTCACGAGCGACTCACGGAACCGTCTCGCACCCATGCCGACTTTGTCATTGCCGACACGACGGCTGCCGTTCGCCTCGAAGATCCCCAGGCCGTCGTACGTCTTGCAGCGCCCGTACTTGCTCACCCGCTGCTGGCACCGTTCCTGATACATTCTGCGATCTGACTATCACCGGCTTGCAGAACGATGCTGAAAGGCACAGACGTAGTCATAACAACGGTATTCACGGCTGTACTGCGCAACGGAATGAACGATACCTCGAACGATGATGACCCCCGCCGGACCGCAATCCTGCGGCAGGCCCGACGCCACTTCATGACGAGGGGCTTTGCCTCGACCCGGATCGAGCCAATCGCTCGCGAAGCCGCCGTTTCGACAGCTACACTCTACACCTACTTCCAGTCGAAGGACGATCTGTTCGCAGCGGTTATCGTGTCGGCTTCAGATGCTTTTGCCGCTCAGATGGCCAAGGTCACCCATGGGGCCGAGGGACCGGCTCGTGACCAGATCCTTCAGTTCGCCCTTGCCTACGCCAACTTCATGGGTGATCCGTTCGTGCGCTCCGTCTTCAGACTTGTGATGGCGGAGCGTCCGCGTTTTCGTGAGGTGGCAGAAGGTTTCTTTGAAAAGGGCCGATCTGATTTCGGTGCGCCCCTGATCGCCTGTCTGACAAGACTCTGCGAAGCCGGTGAACTGAGTATCGAAAAGCGCTCCTGGGCTGCAGGACAGTTGATGGGGATGATCGAGCATCCGGTCTTCTTCGTTCCCCTCATTACTGGCGATGACGTCCATGTCGCTCGTGCGGGAAATCAGATCGCAGAGGATGCCGTCACGACCTTCCTCGCTCGCTACGGTGCATCTCAGGGGTAGAGCCTCGTACGGGTCCAGACTACCTCTTGCCGGTCAAAGCGCAGGCGATCGTGCAGGCGGAACGGTCGGTCGCGCCAGAACTCGATACGACTTGGCACAACTCTCCACCCGGTCCAGTTCTCGGGACGCGGCACATCCTGCCCTGCAAACCGGGTCTCTTCCCGAGCGACCGCCGCCTCAAGAGTTTGTCGCGAATCAAGGGGCCGGGACTGCTCTGACGCCCAAGCCCCAATCCGGCTCTCTCGCGCCCGACTGGCGAAATACGCGTCGGCTTCTTCACAGGTCACCGGTTCGACAATCCCGCGAACGCGCACCTGACGACGCAATGACTTCCAGTGGAACAGAAGGGCAGCGCTGGGATGCCCTGCCAGTTGCTGGCCCTTGGCGCTCTCCTCATTTGAATAGAAGGTGAAGCCGCGCTGATCGACGTCTTTCAACAGGACCATACGACTGTCCGGCATTCCGTCCCTGTCGATAGTTGAGAGCCCCATCGCGTTGGAATCGTTGACCTCATGCGCACGCGCGTCAGCCAGCCATTCGATAAACAGGCCAAGAGGCTCTTCACGCTCAAAGATCGTGTCATCGCCATTGGCCGCAAGAGCAGCCGCATAGTCGCGATCGTATTCTTCGCGTGTTGGACTTGGGGGAATGGCACCGTGGGTCATGAGGTCTGATAGCGCCTCTGGCTCGATTTGCGCAGCCCCACGTCGAGGGACAGTGTCGCAGGGTTAACCAGCTGTTGACTCTGTTCACGCTTGTATATCGCCATGACCGTCCGTCTCCAGTCCGAGATCGTCTCGATCTTCGAAGCCCGAGCTCTTCTTGGGCTCACTGGAGCCGTTGATAGTTCGGCGCTTAAGGCGGCCTTTCGGAAAGCGATCAAGGCGGCCCGCCCGGACCTGCCCGGAGGCGACGAGCTACGTTTCCGACGCACAATCGCGGCATGGCGTCTGCTCCAGGCGCACGCCGCGAAGCCGCCTGCCCTGGCCGGGCCGCCTGCCCGTCCCGCAACGCTTCCGGTCGTCGCCATTACGCCGCTCCAGGCATTGCAGGGAGGCAAGGCCACTGTCCGGTTCAACGGTCGTACATTGCGCGTCAGCCTTGCTCCCGGCCTGCGGACAGGTGACCAGATCCGCCTCAAAGGTGCAGAGGAGGACGGTCAGAGCCTGCGCCTGCCTGTCCTGATCAGGACATCAGATGGTCTGTCGGTTATCGGGAACGACGTCCACATGACCTGGCCAACAGCGCCCCGCCTGATCGAAGATGGTGGTCGCGTCGAAATTCAAACCCATGCCGGTCCTCGATCAGCCTGGATCACACCGGGCATGACAGGCCCGATTTGTCTACGTCTGCGGGACCTCGGTCTGCCGGCCCGCGGGGCGCGCGTCGCTGGACATCTTTTTGTGGCCCTGACGCGAAGCGAGGATGTCCCCTCCGCGGCGGAAGACCTGTTGTGGCGGTTCACTAGGGTCTGGACGCCGGAGCGTCTGGCAGCCTAAGCCGCCATCATGTCCCACAACACGTTCGGCCATCTGTTTCGCGTCACGACCTGGGGCGAAAGCCATGGGCCGGCGATCGGCTGCGTCATTGATGGCTGTCCACCGCTCATCGCGTTGACAGAGGCCGACCTCCAGCCCTGGCTTGATCG
>QBLX01000095.1:0-239 GCA_003241825.1 Alphaproteobacteria bacterium | reverse complement strand
TTGATCGCCGAAAACCAGGCGGCAGCCGGTTCGTAACCCAGCGGAACGAGAGCGACACCGCCCGCATCCTGTCCGGCACATTCGATGATGGTGCTGGTCCCGTCACGACGGGCACGCCTATTGCCATCGAAATCCAGAACGAGGATGCCCGCTCGAAGGACTATGGCGAGATCGCGCGCGCCTACCGTCCGGGGCATGCCGACGTCACCTACCAGGAAAAGTACGGGGTACGTGACCAC
>QBLX01000094.1:6216-10002 GCA_003241825.1 Alphaproteobacteria bacterium | reverse complement strand
GGAAGCGATCAGCGTCGTCCGGGGGGAGAGGGGCGTCAAGCATCAACAGCCGCCCATGCCAAAATCCCCGTCGCCGACGCGGCGCGGGGTGGGAGGGGACGGAGCGCGGACCTTCGTCCGGAACCGGGATACCGCCCGTGAGGGCGGCGTTGAGAGTTTTCGACGTCAGCCTGCGCTCCGTCACGGTCGGTTCACGCAAGCGGACCGGGCTTCAGGCTCTTCCGCCGGGACCATGCGGGGCCTTCCCCGCACGGCTTGGTCGGACCCGGTTCGCCTCCTGCCGGTCGTCTGGGCCTGCGACGGGCGAAGGGCTACCAGACCCTCCGGACCTTCGGGTTTCACGCCGAATTCTTCCCGCTCGACCGTTCCCCGCCGCCGCTTCAGGCCTGGTACCAAGAGGCGCCTCCCCTGCGACGGGAACAGTCAGAGCCTAGCATCGTCCGGACGGGCGTTGCGGAAGTCGTCGGGATCGAACGACAGGATCGGTCGTGTTCCGAGTGCGCGACAGGCGCTGGCGTGGTGGAATTGGGAGGGGTGGCGGACAGCTGCGGCCTGAGCAGGATGGGCGCTGTGGCGTAGCTCGGGCAGGGATCAGTCCGGCACTGTCGGAGATTCGCACCAGGTCGTCCCGTCGTCCTGTAACTGCCGGGCCGACACGCTGGAAGCGATCACGAGCAGGACGATCGAGCAGATGAGCGTTCGCATCATTCTTCCAACCGCCAGCGCTAATGCAGATCGCCTGTCGAAAACTGTGGACAGGCCTTTATTTCGCCGAAGAACAGCGTATATGTCGCCGCTCCGCAGATTCCATGAATTTCGCGCGCAAGCGCCGAGGCCCGGTCCGTCGCCCTCCGACCGAGCGAAGGCGTGGCTCCTTTCCCGGGAGCTTCAATGATTTCAGGCGTCCTGATCCGGGTCCGGGTCGAGGGTGGATGCCGAAACCGTCTGTCACGGGACACCGACCGGTGCCTCGTGCCGCCGCATTTGACGCAGGGCCTCGCGGCTCCGCGAATGGGAACACAGAATGACTGACGTCCTCGACGGTCTCGCCATCAACGGTCAGATCGCCTCCGCCACGACCTTCACCGGCAAGAAGCGCATCCGCAAATCCTTCGGGCGCATCCCCGAGGCGGTCAAGATGCCGAACCTGATCGAGGTCCAGCGTGCCTCCTACGAACAGTTCCTGCAGCGCGAAGTGCGCGCGGGCGTTCGCAAGGACCAGGGCATCGAGGCCGTCTTCAAGTCGGTCTTCCCGATCAAGGACTTCAACGAACGCGCCGTGCTGGAATACGTCTCGTACGAGTTCGAGCCGCCCAAATATGACGTCGAGGAGTGCATCCAGCGCGACATGACCTATGCCGCGCCGCTGAAGGTCAAGCTGCGCCTGATCGTGTTCGAGGCAGACGAGGAAACCGGCGCGCGCTCGGTCAAGGACATCAAGGAGCAGGACGTCTATATGGGGGACATCCCCCTGATGACGGACAAGGGCACCTTTGTCGTCAACGGCACCGAGCGGGTCATCGTCTCGCAGATGCACCGGTCGCCCGGCGTGTTCTTCGACCACGACAAGGGCAAGACCCACTCCTCGGGCAAGCTGCTGTTCGCCGCGCGGGTGATCCCGTACCGCGGTTCGTGGCTCGACTTCGAGTTCGACGCCAAGGACATCGTGTTCGTCCGTATCGACCGTCGCCGCAAGCTGCCGGCCTCCACCTTCCTCTATGCCCTGGGCATGGACGGCGAGGAGATCCTGCGGACCTTCTACGAGACCGTTCCCTACGAGAAGCGCGGCGAGGGCTGGGTCACCCCCTACAAGCCCGAGCGCTGGAGAGGCGTGAAGCCCGAGTTCGACCTGGTCGACGCCGACACCGGCGAGATCGTCGCCTCGGCCGGTGCCAAGATCAGTGCCCGTGCCGCCAAGAAGCTGGGTGACACGACCAAGTCGCTGTCGCTGGCTGCCGATGCCCTGGTGACCCGTTACCTGGCCGCCGACGCCGTCAACTACGAGACCGGCGAGATCTATGCCGAGGCCGGTGACGAACTGGACGCGCCGACCATCGCGCTGCTGGAAGAAAAAGGCTTCACCACCATCGACGTGCTGGACATCGACCATGTCACGGTCGGTGCCTACATGCGCAACACCCTGCGGGTCGACAAGTCGACCGGCCGCGAGGACGCGCTGTTCGACATCTATCGCGTGATGCGTCCCGGTGAGCCGCCGACCCCGGAAGCCGCCGAAGCCATGTTCAACTCGCTGTTCTTCGACAGCGAGCGCTACGACCTGTCGGCCGTTGGCCGGGTCAAGATGAACATGCGTCTGGAGACGCCGGAAGTCTCCGACGAGATCCGCGTCCTGCGCAAGGACGACGTGCTCAAGGTCCTGCAGATCCTCGTCGGCCTGAAGGACGGCCGTGGCGAGATCGACGACATCGACAACCTGGGCAACCGCCGGGTCCGTTCGGTCGGCGAACTGCTGGAAAACCAGTACCGCGTCGGCCTGCTGCGTATGGAGCGGGCGATCAAGGAGCGTATGTCGTCGGTCGATATCGACACGGTGATGCCGCACGACCTGATCAACGCCAAGCCTGCTGCCGCCTCGGTCCGCGAGTTCTTCGGTTCGTCGCAGCTGTCGCAGTTCATGGACCAGACCAACCCTCTGTCCGAGATCACCCACAAGCGTCGCCTTTCGGCGCTTGGCCCGGGCGGTCTGACGCGCGAACGCGCCGGCTTTGAAGTCCGCGACGTGCACCCGACGCACTATGGCCGCATCTGCCCCATCGAAACGCCGGAAGGCCCGAACATCGGCCTGATCAACTCGCTGGCGACCCACGCGCGGGTCAACAAATACGGCTTCATCGAGAGCCCCTACCGTCGCGTGAAGGACGGCAAGGCCCAGAACGAGGTGGTCTACATCTCGGCGATGGAAGAGGCGAAATACACGATCGCCCAGGCCAACATCCAGCTGAAGGACGGCGAGATCGTCGACGATCTGGTCCCCGGACGGATCAACGGCGACTCGCAACTGCTGATCAAGGCCGACGTCGACATGATGGACGTGTCGCCGAAACAGGTCGTTTCGGTCGCTGCGGCCCTGATCCCCTTCCTCGAGAACGATGACGCCAACCGGGCCCTGATGGGCGCGAACATGCAGCGTCAGGCCGTGCCTCTGGTGCAGTCCGACGCGCCGCTGGTCGGCACGGGCATGGAAAGCGTCGTGGCCGTGGACTCCGGCGCCGTCGTGGTGGCCAAGCGGGACGGCGTCGTCGAGCAGATCGACGGCA
This sequence comes from Alphaproteobacteria bacterium, assembly GCA_003241825.1. Lineage (GTDB taxonomy): Bacteria > Pseudomonadota > Alphaproteobacteria > Caulobacterales > Caulobacteraceae > Brevundimonas. Next base: position 6,724 of record QBLX01000094.1, on the reverse strand, counting down.
CCCGGATCGTGGTCCGTGCGACCGGCGAACTGGAAGCCGCGCGTTCGGGCGTCGACATCTATCGCCTGTCCAAATTCCAGCGTTCCAACCAGTCGACCTGCATCAACCAGCGCCCGATCGTGCGCGTGGGCGATGAAGTGAAGGTCGGCGACGTCATCGCCGACGGCCCCTCGACGGACCTGGGCGAACTGGCCCTGGGCCGCAACGCCCTGGTCGCCTTCATGCCGTGGAACGGCTACAATTTCGAGGACTCGATCCTGATCTCGGAGCGCATCGTGCGCGACGACGTCTTCACCTCGATCCACATCGACGAGTTCGAGGTGATGGCCCGCGACACCAAGCTGGGGCCTGAGGAAATCACCCGCGATATCCCCAACGTCGGCGAGGAAGCCCTGCGCAACCTCGACGAGGCGGGCATCGTGGCCATCGGTGCCGAAGTCCAGCCGGGCGACATCCTGTGCGGCAAGGTCACGCCGAAGGGCGAAAGCCCGATGACACCGGAAGAGAA
>QBLX01000094.1:0-6206 GCA_003241825.1 Alphaproteobacteria bacterium | reverse complement strand
GGTCGTCGACGTGCGGGTGTTCAACCGCCACGGCGTCGACAAGGACGAGCGCGCCATGTCGATCGAGCGTTCGGAAATCGAACGTCTGGGCAAGGACCGCGACGACGAACTCGCGATCCTGGAGCGCAACACCTACGGCCGCCTCAAGCCGCTGATCATGGGCAAGACGGCGACGTCGGGTCCCAAGGGTCTTGGCCGTGGTGAAGTGACCGAAGAGAAGCTGGCCGACCTGTCGCGTGGTCTCTGGTGGCAGATCGCCCTCGACGACGAGAAGGCGATGGGCGAGCTGGAAGCCATGAAGACGTCGTTCGAGGACGCCCGCAAGGCGCTCGACCGTCGCTTCGAGGACAAGGTCGAGAAGCTGCAGCGTGGCGACGAACTGCCCCCCGGCGTGATGAAGATGGTCAAGGTCTTCGTGGCCGTGAAGCGCAAGCTTCAGCCCGGCGACAAGATGGCCGGACGTCACGGCAACAAGGGTGTCATCTCCAAGATCCTGCCGATCGAGGACATGCCGCACCTCGAGGACGGGACCTCGGTCGACGTCGTTCTGAACCCGCTGGGCGTGCCTTCGCGCATGAACATCGGCCAGATCTTCGAAACCCACCTGGGCTGGGCCTCGGCCGGTCTGGGCAAGCAGATCCAGGGACTGCTGGAAGCCTGGCAACAGGGCGGCCAGAAGCAGGCGCTGATCGACAACCTGGTCAGCATCTACGGCGAGGACACGCCCCTGCCGCAGGACGAGGACGATCTGATCGAGCTGGCCCGCAACCTGTCGAAGGGGGTTCCGTTCGCGACGCCCGTGTTCGACGGCGCGCACATCTCGGACATCGAGGACCTGCTGGAGAAGGCCGGTCTGGAGCGTTCGGGTCAGTCGATCGTCTATGACGGCACGACCGGCGAGCAGTTCAAGCGTCCGGTCACGGTCGGCTACATCTACATGCTGAAGCTGCACCACCTGGTCGACGACAAGATCCACGCCCGTTCGATCGGGCCGTACTCGCTCGTTACCCAGCAACCGCTGGGCGGCAAGGCGCAGTTCGGCGGACAGCGCTTCGGGGAGATGGAGGTCTGGGCTCTGGAAGCCTATGGCGCCGCCTACACCCTGCAGGAAATGCTGACGGTGAAGTCCGACGACGTGGCTGGCCGGACCAAGGTCTACGAGGCCATCGTCAGAGGCGACGACAGCTTCGAGGCGGGCATTCCCGAGAGCTTCAACGTTCTCATCAAGGAAATGCGTTCGCTGGGTCTGAACGTGGAGCTGGAGAACAGCTGAGCCTGACGTCTCCTCCCGGTCGCGGCCTAGCGACGGGGAGGAGACGGGTTCGCCGTCCTCCTCTTTGAATTTTACGCGGCCTCGCCGCAGAAGGAACCAAGATGAACCAGGAAGTCCTGAACATCTTCAACGCGGTCCCGGTCACACCGACCTTCGACCAGATCAAGATCGCCCTGGCCTCGCCCGAGAAGATCCGCTCGTGGTCGTTCGGTGAGATCAAGAAGCCCGAGACGATAAACTATCGTACGTTCAAGCCCGAGCGTGACGGCCTGTTCTGCGCGCGTATCTTTGGCCCGACCAAGGACTACGAATGCCTGTGCGGCAAGTACAAGCGCATGAAATACAAGGGCATTATCTGCGAGAAATGCGGCGTGGAGGTCACCTTGGCCCGCGTGCGGCGCGAGCGGATGGGCCATATCGAACTGGCCAGCCCGGTCGCCCACATCTGGTTCCTGAAGTCCCTGCCGTCGCGCATCTCGCTGATGCTGGACATGGCGCTCAAGGACGTCGAGCGCGTCCTGTATTTCGAGAACTATATCGTCACGGAGCCGGGCCTGACCCCGCTGAAGCAGAACCAGCTGCTGACCGAGGACGAGTTCTATCGTTACCAGGACGAGTTCGGCGATGACGGCTTCACCGCCGAGATCGGCGCCGAGGCCGTGCGCCACCTGCTGATGGGTATCGACCTTAACTCCGAGGCCGAGCGCCACCGTGGCGAACTGGCCGACAGCCCCTCGGAAATGAAGGCCAAGAAGGCCTCCAAGCGCCTGAAGCTGATCGAGGCCTTCCTCGAGAGCGGCAACAAGCCCGAGTGGATGATCCTGACGGTCGTGCCGGTCATCCCGCCGGAACTGCGCCCTCTGGTGCCGCTGGACGGCGGTCGTTTCGCGACCTCCGACCTGAACGACCTTTATCGCCGGGTGATCAACCGGAACAACCGCCTGAAGCGCCTGATGGAGCTGCGGGCCCCTGACATCATCATCCGCAACGAAAAGCGGATGCTGCAGGAATCGGTCGACGCCCTGTTCGACAACGGCCGTCGTGGTCGCGTTATCACGGGTGCCAACAAGCGTCCGCTGAAGTCTCTGGCCGACATGCTGAAGGGCAAGCAGGGCCGCTTCCGCCAGAACCTTCTGGGCAAGCGCGTCGACTATTCGGGTCGTTCGGTCATCGTGGTCGGACCCGACCTCAAGCTGCACGAGTGCGGCCTGCCCAAGAAGATGGCGCTCGAGCTGTTCAAGCCCTTCATCTATGCGCGTCTCGACGCCAAGGGGCTGTCGGGCACGGTCAAACAGTCCAAGCGGATGGTCGAGCGCGAGCAGCCCCAGGTGTGGGACATCCTCGAAGAGGTGATCCGCGAGCACCCGGTCATGCTGAACCGCGCGCCGACGCTTCACCGTCTGGGCATCCAGGCGTTCGAGCCCAAGCTGATCGAGGGCAAGGCCATCCAGCTGCACCCGCTGGTCTGCGCCGCGTTCAACGCCGACTTCGACGGTGACCAGATGGCCGTGCACGTCCCGCTGAGCCTCGAGGCCCAGCTGGAAGCGCGCGTCCTGATGATGTCGACCAACAACATCCTGTCGCCTGCCAACGGCAAGCCGATCATCGTGCCGTCGCAGGACATCGTCCTGGGCCTGTACTATCTGTCGCTGGTCAAGGACGGCGAGCCCGGCGAGGGCAAGCTGTTCGCCAACGTCGGCGAGATCGATGCGGCCCTGGATGCCGGCGTCGTCACCCTGCACACCCGCATCAAGGCGCGCTGGACCGAGGAAGACTCCGAAGGCAATGAGGTGACCAAGGTCATCGACACCACGCCGGGCCGGATGAAGCTGGGCGCACTTCTGCCCAAGAATCCGAACGTCGGTTACCGCCTGCTCGAGAAGAACCTGACGAAGAAGGAAATCGGCAACCTGATCGACGTGGTCTATCGCCACTGCGGTCAGAAGGCGACGGTGATCTTCGCCGACCAGATGATGGGCCTGGGCTTCAAGGAAGCTGCGCGCGCCGGCATCTCGTTCGGCAAGGACGACATCGTGATTCCGGCCAAGAAGGTCGAGATCGTCGCCGCCACGCGGACGCTGGTCGAGGAATACGAGCAGCAGTACGCCGACGGCCTGATCACCAAGGGCGAGAAGTACAACAAGGTCGTTGACGCCTGGGCCAAGGCCACGGACCGGGTCGCCGACGAGATGATGGGCGAGATCGCGCAGCCGCGCGTCCTGGCCAGCGGTCGTACAGCCGAGATCAACTCGGTCTTCATGATGGCCAACTCCGGCGCCCGTGGTTCGCAGGCCCAGATGAAGCAACTCGGCGGGATGCGCGGCCTGATGGCCAAGCCGTCCGGCGAGATCATCGAGACCCCGATCGTCTCGAACTTCAAGGAAGGCCTGACCGTCCTCGAATACTTCAACTCCACCCACGGGGCCCGCAAGGGTCTGGCGGATACCGCGCTGAAAACCGCCAACTCGGGTTACCTGACCCGTCGTCTGGTGGACGTTGCGCAGGACTCGATCGTCACCGAGGAAGACTGCAAGTCCACGCGCGGCATCACGCTGCGCGCCGTGGTCGAGGGCGGCGACGTGCTCGTCTCGCTGGGCCAGCGGGTCCTGGGTCGCTATGCGGCCGAGGACATCAAGGAACCGGGCACGGAGAACGTCCTGTTCCCCGCCGACACCTATCTGGTGGAGGACGTGGCCGAGATCATCGACCAGCAGGGCGTCCAGTCGGTCAAGGTCCGTTCGGCCCTGACCTGCGAGGCCGAGGCCGGCATCTGTGGCATGTGCTACGGACGCGACCTCGCTCGCGGGACCAACGTCAACATCGGTGAGGCCGTCGGCGTCATCGCGGCCCAGTCGATCGGCGAGCCGGGCACACAGCTGACGATGCGGACCTTCCACATCGGCGGGACGGCCCAGGTGGCGGAAACCTCGTTCTACGAGGCGACCAACGCCGGTATCGTCCGGATCGTCGGACCAACCGTTACCGCCGCACACGGCGACCTGGTCTCCATGAGCCGCAACGTCGTCGTGACGGTGATGGTCGATGGCAAGGACCGCGAGAGCTACAAGATCCCTTACGGCGGGCGTCTGCGCGTCAAGGAAGGCTCCGAGGTCAAGAAGAACCAGCGTCTGGCCGAGTGGGACCCCTACACCACGCCGATCCTGACCGAAGTGGGCGGCACCGTCCGCTTCGAGGATCTGGTCGAGGGTCTGTCGTTCCGCGAGGAAACCGACGAAGCCACGGGTATCGCCCAGCGCGTGGTCATCGACTGGCGTGCATCGCCCCGTGGTTCGGACCTGCGTCCGGCCATGGGCATCACCTCCGGCGAGGCCTATGCGACGCTGGCTTCGGGCTCGGACGCCCGTTACCTGCTGCCGGTGGGGGCCATTCTGTCGGTCGCCAACGGTGACGTGGTCAAGCCCGGCGAGATCCTGGCCCGTATCCCCACCGAGGGTGCCAAGACACGCGACATCACCGGCGGTCTGCCGCGGGTGGCCGAGCTGTTCGAGGCCCGTCGTCCCAAGGATTGCGCGGTCATCGCCGAGATGGACGGTCGCGTCGAGTTCGGTCGCGACTACAAGAACAAGCGCCGCATCAAGATCACCCCGGAGCCGAATGCAGACGGCGAACAGGGCGAGGCGGTCGAGTTCCTGATCCCGAAAGGCAAGCATATCTCCGTCCACGACGGCGATCTGATCCAGAAGGGCGACTACATCATCGACGGCAACCCCGATCCGCACGATCTGCTGCGTATTCAGGGTGTTGAAGCGCTGGCCGAGTATCTGGTGAACGAAGTGCAGGAGGTCTATCGCCTGCAGGGCGTGCCGATCAACGACAAGCACATCGAGGTCATCGTCCGTCAGATGCTGCAGAAGGTCGAAATTCTCGACTCCGGCGAGACGACCCTGATCCGTGGCGACACGGTCGAGGTCGCCGAAGCGGTGCTGGAGAACGAGAAGGTCGAAAAGCGTGGGGGCCGGATCGCCACCACCCAGCCCGTCCTGCTCGGCATCACCAAGGCGTCGCTGCAGACCCGCAGCTTCATCTCGGCGGCGTCCTTCCAGGAGACCACCCGCGTCCTCACCGACGCTTCGGTCCACGGCAAGAAGGATACGCTGGAAGGCCTGAAGGAGAACGTCATCGTCGGTCGCCTGATCCCGGCAGGCACGGGGGCCTACCTCCGCAGCCTGCAGAAGGTGGCCAACGAGCGCGACGCGGTCCTGACCAACAACCGCGAAGCCTCCGTCGAGCCCCTGCCTGCAGACCTGCAGCTGGAGCTGGCCGAAAGCGAATAGCTCCTGTCCCGGGGGTTACCCGGGATAAGGATCACGAACGAAAAGAGGGCGGCACCGATAACGGTGTCGCCCTTTTCCTTGGCTTGACGAGAGCGCCGTTCCTGCACAATCTGGGATTTCATCGTGGGGGCAGAGCCGTGCAGAAGAATTGGTTGTTCTGGAGCTGCATGGCTCTGACAGGCGCATTGATGGTCGCTGCCGGCGCTATGGAACTCGGCGAGGTCATGCACGACCTCCATTGCCCGGACCACCGCTCGACCCCATAAGGTCGACCTCGCCTGAATAGGCCTTTGCGGGGGCACGACACGTCTCCTCTGGCCCCGGAGCGGACGACTTCCGCATGTTGCCTATTGATTCGCGCTGGTTTTGGACTTCGGTGCCTTGATCGTCGACGGGCACCGGCAACGGTGTCGCCCTTCTTCGTCTGTCCATTCGCGGGAGGGGCTGTGAGGGGAGCTAAAGAGGCCCCTCTCGCCGGTAAGGGACCTGCTCCGGGTTCAGAAAATGCTCCCGCAAGTGGACCCCCGCGCAGGTTCCTCGCAGGTTTCCGCCGGGACAGTCCGGTGCCGCACCGGATACTCCCACACCCGCTTTCAGCGGGGCGCGGCGGGCGTCGTAGCGCGCGAGGGCGGCTGCAC
>QBLX01000093.1:4280-10302 GCA_003241825.1 Alphaproteobacteria bacterium | reverse complement strand
GGACAGTCCTCCCCGCGGTCCACCCCGCCACCCGGTAGCCACCAGCCGTACAGGTATGTGTGACGCACGAGCAAAACGCGGCCTTCGGCATCCACGGCGACGGCCCTGACGCCGAGCGTCATGCCTCGGGTGAGGCGCGAATAGGCGAAGAAGAGTGGGCGCGTGAACGGTTCGATCAGGATGCGCCAGTTCATTGTCCCGACTTCCCGAAGTTGTTGCTGAACAGGGCGACACTGGGCTTGTCGGTCTGTCGGTTCAATCTTGGCGTTCGTCCAAAACCGAACGCTCCGAGTAGCGGCTGTGGGTGGTTAGCGGACATCAATAATAGTCGGAAGAGCGCTGATAAAAACCGGTTAACCATTGTTTAACTGAATCCGCCAATCCAGAGAACGTAGCAATCGAAGGGAACAGGCTATGTTTGCAATCCTGGCCGCCGCTGTCGCTCTGTCTGCTCTTGACCCGATAGAGACCGATGCGCCCGCACGCTATTCACTGGACCTGTCCATTGTTAGAGGTGGCGTCACAACGGTCTCTACCCGTTCCGTCGTCATCGAAGACGGCCACGCTGTCGTTTCATTTATCGACAGCGAGGGAGCGTTCGAGATGAACGCCAACTTGAACCCTGTTCAAGGAGACGGTGATGGCGACCAACTGGCTCTTGCCGTCCGCATTACCAACGGCGACGCTACGCCGATTGAACCTAATCTGGTCTTTGATCGTGGCGGCACGGCTAGCGTCGTGATCGGAAACCAGGACATGACAGGCCAGATGATTGACGGCGTGACCCTCGCTCTTGCGCCCTTATCAGGAACGCCTGCGACGCGACTCCCATGGCCCGTCCCTACGAGACCCTGACCGAAAAGTCCGGCTAGGGTCGAATTCGGTGATGCCCTGGCAGGCGGAAAGCGGGCATTCGCCCCAAGACCTGAAAGCGGACCTGCCGAACCGCCGCTGAGGGTGGGAAGCGGACATGCCTCAGATGCAAATCCCTTGGGTCAAGCAGCCATACCAAGCGAGGACGGCAGTTCCTGCGGGCGTGAAGCTCAGCCCGATAACCGTGAGGCCAACAACCATTGCAGTGGCGACGATGGCGATCACACGATGGTGCAATGGGTGCTTCATCTGAGCAGGATGCTCTGCCAAGCCCGTGCCCGCAATGGGTCGAAAGCAGCCAAAGGCACCGACGCTGAAAGTGGACATTCACCGTCTCTGATTTGCGGAAGCCTTTGAAACACACTTGAAGATAGGTGTGTCTGACCAGCATGACGCGACCCTCACCATCGATCGCGACCGTGCGCACGCCCAGGGTCATGCCTCGTGTCAGCCGTGAAACGGCAAAGAAGACCGGCCGGGTAAAGGGCTCGATACGCGCTCGCCAGGTCATGCCGGTTTCGCGGCCATTTTCGCGCGACGGCGCGCCGGACGCTTGCGCGTCGTCCTCGGAGCGACGGGGGCGTTGAGCTGCTCCAGAATGGCGAAGGGCGAGTCCTTCACCGTGCGCGGGGCCTCGCCCGGCCGGTCAGGCATGCGGGCCCGCTCGGTCTTCAGGGCGCTGACGACAGCCTTCGCCTGATCGGTGGTCCAGCCCAGCAGGGTCAGGGTCTCGTCGGGGACCCGGCCCGCATTTGCGGCGCGCGCGGTCGCCATCGTCTCCAGCGCATCCACGGCGGCCAGCCATTTCCCTGCGAGACGCAGACCCAGGGCGGAAAGGGCCCGCGGCTCCAGCGGGATGGATGGAGCCGCGATCAGGGCCGTTGCACTGAAGGGGGACAGGACCGGCAGGTCCACGAAGGCGCGGGCAAAGGCGCGGGGGCGGGGCTTCATCAGGCCGGGCAGCCAGACCGAATGGACCCCCGTCCGGATCGCGAAGGTCCGCAGGGTCCGGCGCTCGACCTGGCTGAGGGCAGCGAGATCACGCTCGACATCGCGCCGGTCGATCAGCCCTCCGGCCTCGATCAGTCGAAAGGCGATGCCGCGTGGCAGGCCCTTCAGGCTTCCGGACTCCACCGCCTGCTTCAGGCGGCGAAGGTCCCGCAGGGCGCGCCCGGCTTCCGCCGCGGCCCAGGCCTCGATCCGGCGACGCGCACGCTCCCGGGCCGGGACAGGCCCCAGTTCGCCGAGCAACCTGACCTGGGGCGCAAACGGATCGGCCCCTGTCGCCGTGGACAGGATCCGGCCCGCGATCGCCCCGTTCCACAGGACATGACCATCCGGGGTCAGGCTGAAGGCCGCGTCCGGATCCGCAGCCAGCCGCCCCAGCCGCCTTGCGATCTCCGGCCCGACAGCACGAAGGGCGGTCGTCTTCAGCGTCTTGTTGGCGAGGGCGGATGTGCCCGTCTCGGCCCGGAAGGCGACCCCTGTCAGATGGCCGACGGCCTCGCCGTCCACCGTGACGACGCCATCTGTCGCCACCTCGGCCAGCGACACGTCCCGGTCATTCAGGCTGCGCATCAGGGCGGTGGTCTTGCGATCGACGAACCGCGCCGTCAGCCGTTCGTGCAGCACGTCGGACAGCCGGTCTTCCAGAGCCCGGGTGCGATCGCGCCACCCCTGCGCCTGATCCAGCCAGTCCGGCCGGTTGGCGATATAGGACAGGGTGCGAACGGCCGACAGTCGGGCCGACAGCTGGTCGATCTGGCCATCGTCGCGGTCCACGTCGGCAAACCGCGGTCCGATCCAGTCCTCGGTCAGACGACCCCGTTTGCCTGTCAGGGCCTGAAAGATCTCGCGCGAGAGCCGTGCATGTTCATCCAGCGTCGTTTTCTGGAAGTCCGGCAGCTGGCAGGCCTCCCACAGCCGCATGATGGTGCCGCGCGACCGGCCGATCTTCTTGATCTCGTCGTCGGTGATGGCTCGCCGCAGCAGGGTCTCGTCCAGGGCGGTCCGGGTCAGCTTGAGCCCGTGCACGTTCGGAACCTGTGTCAGGGACCGCAGCAGGTCAGGCACGGTGTCGAAATCCAGCCGGGCATTGCGCCATTCCGCGCCCTGAACCGGATCGAACCGGTGCTCGACGACCTGCTCGACCAGATCCTCGTCCAGCTCCTGGCACTCCCCGGTGACGCCGAAGGTGCCGTCCCGGATATGGCGTCCGGCGCGACCGGCGATCTGGCCGATCTCATGGGCATGCAGCCAGCGGGTGCGAAGGCCGTCGAATTTGCGGATGCCGGCGAAGGCCACATGGTCGACCTCCATGTTCAGCCCCATGCCGATCGCATCGGTGGCCACCAGGAAGTCCACCTCGCCCGACTGGAACAGGGCGACCTGGGCATTGCGGGTACGGGGGCTGAGCGAGCCCATGACCACGGCCGCACCACCCCGCTGGCGCCGGATCAGTTCGGCGATGGCATAGACCTGCTCGGTGCTGAAGGCGACGATGGCGCTGCGCCGGGGCAGGCGGGTCAGCTTCTTGGACCCGGCATAGGTCAGGCTGGACAGCCGCTCGCGCGTCACGATCTCGATGTCCGGGATCAGCCGCCGCATCAGGGGGGCCATGGTCGCCGCCCCGAGGAACATCGTCTCGAACCGGCCCCGGGCGTGCAGCATCCGGCTGGTGAAGACATGGCCCCGCTCGGGGTCGGCGACCAGCTGGATCTCGTCCACGGCCAGGAATTCGACCTCGCGCTCGAGCGGCATGGCCTCCACCGTACAGACCCAGAAATGGGGCCGGGCGGGGATGATCTTTTCCTCGCCGGTGATCAGGGCGACGGCGTTTGCGCCACGCTGTTTGACGATCCGCTCATAGATCTCGCGCGCCAGCAGGCGCAGCGGCAGGCCGATCATGCCCGAGGCGTGGCCCAGCATCCGTTCGACCGCCAGATGGGTCTTGCCGGTGTTGGTGGGCCCCAGTACCGCAACGACGCGGGATGGAGCCTGGCCTGATGGGCGGTCGCTCATGATGGTACCAACGTGGCCATTCGCGAACTGTTGCTCAAGCGGAACCTTCTGGCCGCGACAATCATTAGCTGACCAGCCGAACCCGGCCAGTTCCCCGAGCTGCTGCCTTGACCGATGTCGCCCTGCCGACCCGTCGCCCGATCGCCTGGCCCATGCTGATCCGAAAGGCCCATCTGTGGATGGGGATGCTGATCGCGCCCAGTGTCCTGATGTTTGCCTTCACCGGGGCCCTGCAGATCTTTCGCCTTCAGGAGGCAAAGACCGGTTATGTGCCGCCGTCCGTGATCGAGAAACTGGGCCGGCTGCACAAGGACCAGGTCTATGCGGTGGCAAGGCGCCGTGCCGAACCGGCACCCGCGGCCGCATCTCCGGCAGGCCCCCCGGCCGCGTCTGCGGCCACACCGCCGCGTCCGGGCCCGACCCTGTCGAAACAGCTGCTGCAATGGTTCTTTACCCTCGCGTCGGTCGGTCTGATCCTCTCGACCTTCACCGGCATCTGGATGGGGGCCATGGTCAGTCGCTGGAAACGCAGCGCCCGCTGGATGCTGGTGCTGGGTGCCGTCCTGCCGGTGGTCCTGATCCTGCTGCCTTTCTGAGCCACCTCTGCTACCCCCTGCCGGATCGGGCCCTCCTGCGCGACAGGGTGGTCCGCAGTCCCAGATAGACCAGAAGGCCGACGGGCCCCGCCATCAGGGTCAGAACCAGAACGGGCAGCATGGCCAGATGGGGAATGCGCCTTCTGCCCGCATCCTCGATCGCCCAGCTTCCCACCCAGAGGTCGAAGGCCAGATAATGGACCCATCCGACCAGCACCGCCTCTGGCTGGCTGAAGCCCTCGGTGAGCCCGGCAAGGGTCGTCAGGTCGCCGCTGAAGCCGTCTCCGGTCAGGGCCCGGACCAGAAGCACAGTGTAGGTAACGGCAAGGACGACGCCCACAGCCCGCGCGGCCATGACGATGCGATCGCGGCCCAGAGGCGCAAGGGCCAGAAGGATCCAGCCCAGCAAGGCGACCCCGTTGGCGAGGCTGAACAGGGTTTCGAGGCTCATGGACGGCTCCTTGGGTCGGGAGATTAACAGGCTCGACCGGATGGGCGGAACAGGGGTGAAACGAATCAGGACCGAATCGGTGACACCGCCCGATTCGGGGTTTGTTCCCTACAAGATATTGTATCTTAAGACCGATTAACCACAATCCGTCAGCTGGCGACCATGTCCTCGACCTGGCCGAGTCTTTCCTTGCCGAAGACCATCTCGTCGCCGACGAAGAAGGCGGGAACTCCGAAGGTGCCGCGGGCGACTGCGGCTTCGGTGTTGGCTGCAAGGATGGCCTTGACCGGATCGGTCTGTGCCTGTTCGAGGATCGCTTCGGCATCCAGCCCGGCCTCGGTCAGGACGGAGGCCAGGACGCCGGCGTCGCCCATGGCCAGTCCCCGCTCCCAGAAGCCCGCCAGCACCGCCTCGACATAGGTGTCGAAGTCGGGTCCCCGCTCGAGCGCGCACAAGCCGCGCATCGCTGTCAGGCTGTTGATCGGAAAGTGGGGGTTCATGCGGAACCGGGTCAGTTCGTGCCGGGCGATGAACCGCCGGATCTCCAGCATCTCATAGTCCATCTTGCCCTTGATGCCGCCAAAGGCGACGAACGGGGCCTGGTTGCCGGTGGCCTTGAAGATACCCCCCAGCAGGCAGGGGATCAGGTTGACGGTCGCGCCTGTCCGCCCGGCCACACCCTTCAGCGCGTGGTGACTGAAATAGGCGTTTGGGCTGGCGAAATCGAAGATGAAATCGATGGTCCGGGTGTTCATCACCATGTCTCCGCGAAGGGGCGCAGGTCCATTTCGAAGGTCCATGCGCTGCGTTGCTGATTGTGAAGCCAGACATAGTTCCTGGCGATCTCGTCGGGCTTGAGGATGGCATCGGCGTCCAGCAGGGGCTGGATGTCGGGCACCATCGACCGCGCGAATGTCCCGTCGATCATGCCGTCGACCACGACATGGGCGACATGGATCCCCTTTGGCCCCATCTCGCGCGCCAGCGACTGGGCCAGTTGCCGGAGCGCCGCCTTGGCTCCGGCAAAGGCCGAGAAGCCTGCCCCTCCGCGCATGGAGGCGGTCGCGCCGGTGAACAGGAT
>QBLX01000093.1:0-4270 GCA_003241825.1 Alphaproteobacteria bacterium | reverse complement strand
CCCCGGCCCCGTGGCCCCATCCGCCGCGCGGCCTCCCGCCCGGTGAAGAAGCCGGCCAGCGCCGCCATCTCCCAGACCTTGGAATAGACCTGGGCCGTCGTGTCCGCGACGTCGAACCGGACATTGGCCCCGATGTTGAACACCACGACCTCCAGCGGCCCGACCTCGGCCTCGACCCGGTCGAACAGGGCGACCATCTCGGCCTCGTCGCGCGCATCCACCCCATAGGCATGGACATTGCCTCCCTCGTCACGGATCGAGGCGGCGAGGGCTTCCAGCTTGTCCAGATGCCGTGGACGGCGGGTAACACAGACCGCCAGACCCTCGCGCGCAAAGGCCCGGGCCACAGCCCCGCCCACGCCGTCTCCGGCACCGATGATCAGACAGGTCGGCATCAGGGCCATGACGGAATCTCCCTCCGAAGAGAGTTTCATATCAAAACGGACAACCTGTCAAAACGCGAAATACACCGCACCGTCTTCCGCCACCCGACGCGACCCGCTAGGAACCCCTGCGTGACCCCGTAGCTCAGCCGGATAGAGCAAGGCTTTCCTAAAGCAGAGGTCGGGGGTTCGAGTCCCTCCGGGGTCGCCATCTGCATTATTTTAGCCTTTCTTTTCATGTCTTTACGCCTCTATTTGGCTAACCGGGTCGTTTGGTTAGCCAAAATCTGTTCGCCTTTGGTGCCGGGCGTCCGTGCCACGGCAGAGTCAGCAAGGCCGCTCTGATTGCGGGCCTGCGTGTATCGCTGAACTTCTTTGCTGGACTTGTGGCCGGTCCAGGCCATGATCTCGTTCTCGCTGCATCCGCGCTCTGACAAGCGGGTTGCGCCGGATTTCCTAAGGCCATGCGCCGAACAATGGGGAAGCCCTGCGTCACGGCAGGCGGACGAAAACCATTGGCTGAAACCCTTGGCGGTGAAGGGCTTGCCGTAGGCGGTCATGATAAAAAGCATCTGATCTGCGGGGACGGTGTCGAGGGATGCCCTCAGGGGCTCCAGAACGGGCAGGGACAGCTTAGCGCCGGTCTTGACTTGGACGACGTGCAGACGGCCATCCTTGACGTGCTGGCGGCCCATCTGACGGACGTCTCCAGACCGTTGGACGGTGTGGAGCAACAGATCGAAGGCGATGCGCTGTTTCGTGCCGATCGGCCAATGGATCTCAAACTGCGAAACTTCGTCTTCCGTCCAGGTGTGGAAACCATCGCTATCGACCCTGAGGGGCTTGATCCCTGCCGTGGGATTGTCGCGGCGCAGCTTCCGTCTGATTGCGAAATCCATCATCCAGCGCAGCACCTTCAGGAAGTTGTCGGCCGCAAAGGGCGTGCCCGCCTTCTTGTCGCGCATCGTGAGAACATTGTTCTGCGTCATCGTGGCCACGCGGAACGTGCCGAAGTCCCGGCGCAAGCGCTCGATGATGTTGCGGCGGCTGCTCTGTGTCGTCGGGGCCAAGATAGCCCACTCAGCGGAAGCGTAGATGGCGACGGCCAAGGCGTTGATGGTTCCGGGGACGGTGCGGCCTGCGCCGATCTCCAGTTTCGAAGTCACGCCCGCGACCGCGTCGGCATAGGCCTGCGCGAACTCCTGCGAGCCGGGCAGGCCGGGGAGGTAAACGGTTTTCGACCCTTTCAGCCGAAACCGAAAGCGCACCTTGCCGTGCCTATCGCGATAGGAGCTGACGTGCGGAAACCCGATCATTCTAAGGCCGCGTCCCATTCGTTCGGTCCCTGATCCTCGCCTGCGTCGCTCGCTGGCGAGACAAGGTGGGCGCGGATTGACCCATCCGGCAACAGGTCGATGGCGCAGGGCTTGTCGCCGCGCGCCTTGAGGGCGTCGAGATAGCGATTGAACCGGGCGACCGACACGCTCTTGCCCATGTCAGACGTCCCATTTCCGGTATCGGTTGGCGAGGGTCGCAGCGGCCTGTGGCGGGGCTTCGGTGTGTCGGTCATCATACAGACGGCAGACGTGGAGCAAGGCAGACGTCCGGACGCTTTCGGGGATTTCATCCTCGGGCAGCAGGCCGTCGGCGTGGGCCATGGCCGTTTCGGTCGCGGTCTGGATCAGGCCCGCGATCACGGTGTCTTCGTCGTCGTGAAGGATCCGAAGGAAGAGCTTGGTTTCGTCCAGGGTCAGGATCGGTTCGATCATGCCGCCGCCTCCGGGATAGTGCCAAGCGGCGTCCAGTTGGACGGTTGGTGGTAGACGTCGCCGCCGGGGATCGGGGTCTCGTTTTCCCGACGTCGAATGTCGTTCGGCGACAGGGCTCCGATCTCGCGACCGATGCGATAGGCCTCGAACCTGGCCTGGACGTCGCCTCTCAAGAGGGCGGCCAAGTCGTGCTCGATGTAGAGGGTCCGGCGAGCGTCGGGAGTCAGCAGGCACCGGATCATGGCAGTTTCGACGCGGGCGGCCAGCGGGCCAAGGCAGTTTTGGACGAGCGACCGCGCTTCCTGTTCAGTGTTGGAATAGGTCGCCTTGTCGGTGATGCCGACGCTCGTCGGCGGAACCCCGAAAAGGCGGGCGACGTCTTCGTTGGACAGCTTCTGGCTTTCGAGGAACTCGGCGTCTTCTGCGCTCCAGGCGAGCGGGGTATATTTGGCTCCGCCATCCATGATGATCAGCTGACCAGCATTGGCCGACCCTTGAAGGCGTTCAGCGACCGACTCGCGGATTTTCACGCGATCGGCGGCCTGGATGCGCTCATCGTAGGACATGACGCCGGACGGGCGCAGGCCGTTATCGATCAGGGACTTCGCCGTCTCGGCTTGCGACACGCGAAGCGACATGGCGAGGCGGCCATACTGGATGGCTGAAATACCCATGATGCCATCTCGAGACGGGCCACGGACGTGCAGCATCTCTTCCTGCAGAAGGGTGATCGTCCCTCCGGCGCGTTGGGAAACGCGATAGAGCGCTCGACCGCTTGGCAGGGTCTCGACCATGACGTCTTGGGGCCGGACTGGATAAAGGCCGATCACCTGGCCGCGCCCGTCACGTTCAAGCCGGGCGTAACCGTTGCCGGTCAAGTCGAGTGATCGGATCAGAAACTCGCGGGCCTCGAACGCGGTCATCTGGGGGTTAGCCAGATCGTGCAGAACGCCATAGAGCGGGAGATCGTCAGCCCGGGCCCGGCCACCGTCCGCAGATCGGCGCAGCAGGAAAAGGCCGACGCTGGCCAGCATCTCGGATCGGATGTTGACGCAACGAACGGCCACCGCAGAATTGGATAGCAGGGTTTCGGGATTGACCGCGCCCGGTCCCTGGCCGCGAAGGCTGAACCATTCGGACAGATAGGGATCGGAGCTGGCGATTGTCGCAGCGTTCCGGGTTTCGCGGTTGAATGGCCAGATCATCGAATGATCTCCAGATAGCGGCGAAGGTGCGCCAGGCGCAGCGACGAACCGGGTTCGCGCGACCGTGGCGTGATGATTGTCCCGTCATAGGCGGGGAAGGATTGCACCACGGAAATCTCGTGCAGGGTCAGGGCTTCGAGCATCCGAACGCTTCCCTCGCGGGTCTCGCCGCCGGCTGCGACGGTGAAGCCAAAGCTCATTCCGCCAAGGTCGCCGCGTTCGGCCAGGGCCAGAATATCGCGGCCTTCGCCGGTGTCCGGAAGGTCCAGATCGAAGGCAAGGCCGGTCGTGTCCTGCGACAGGCGCAGCGTCTTGGATCGGGTGCGGGCCAGCAGACGGGAGGGGTTGTGATCGACCAGGGCGAGAACGTCCCGGCCAGACCGCAGGGAGCCCGTGAAGGCCCCCTGACGGATTTCTTCGTCGAACTGATCAGCGATCCGCGCCCGAACGCCATAGAGGGCTGCGTAGCCCTCCAGGCGGCGACCCTTGGCGCGAAGCTCGATAGGTCCGGAGCGGCGTTCGGGCGCGTTCACGATCAGACCGCCGCGTAGCGGAAGGCCTCGACGTGCCGGACGGCAACGTCGGCGTCGAGGAAGGCATGGATCAGGGCGCCGCCGTTGCTGGCCACGTCCGCATGATACGGATTGACGAGGACGTCCACGGCGGACCAGTAGCCCACGACCAGCTCCGACCAGAGGCCATAGATCAGGGCCTGTTTGACCGGGGTTCCAGCAATGCTCGGAACCTGTGTCGTGACCTCCAGCCGCTGGCCGTGGAAAGTCTCGGCAAGGGCGATTTGATGCCCGTCAGCGTCCTTGAGCTTGCGAGCCGTGTTGACGACGGTCGGGTTCGTCAGGAAGGCCGCCGTCCCGGTGACGTCGTCCATTTCGAGGGCTGCGATCATGTCGGCGAC
>QBLX01000092.1:8557-10443 GCA_003241825.1 Alphaproteobacteria bacterium | reverse complement strand
GCGACATCCGGATCGGGCCCGCCGCTGGTGCCCAGCGGCGGCAGGGCATCGGCGACGGCGACCTGATCGCGGCCATCATCCCAGCCCACCAGCCGCCAGGTGAGGCCCGCAAGGGCAATGGCCAGGCTGACCACGACGATCAGGCCCGCCGCGCGAACCGCAAGTTCTCCGGCCCGTTCCGACGTCATGTCGCGGCCCCCGCCAGACGATCGACAAAGCCGGACAGCCTGACCGTCGCCCCTGTCGTGCCCGCCTCGGCGACGGCCACATCGACAGCGAGCAGGTCGGGGTCATCCGTGGCGCGCGTCGCGACATCGACGGCCCAGTCCCGATCCATCATCCGCACGGTGGAGCGGGCGGGCATGGCCGCAGCCCCCTCCAGATTCAGTTCCACCAGCCGGTTTTCCGCTACCCACTGGGCGATCACCCGCTGCTCGAGACCCCGGACGCCATCGATATGGGTCTGGGTGGCACGGGTGAGCCCGACGGTCGCAACCGCCAGGATGAACAGGGCCACCATGGCTTCCATCAGGGAGTAGCCGTCGCGACGCTTCATGATGTCACCGGGTCAAGGACCGGCGAGACCACCGCATTCAGGCCGTCGAACTCCACGCGCCAGCGTGTGTCGCCCTTTGCGAACCCGAACCCGGCGATCGCGCCTGCACCGTCCGGGTCGATGGCCATCGGGGAAGATGCGCCAAGGCCCACCATCCGCACGCCGTCGGGCAGACGGTGGCGCTCCCGGAGCGGCTCGACCGCATCCGCAGCCGACACCGTGGTCCCGTCACCGCGCACGAAGACATAGCCTTCGTCGTCAAAGGCGATCGCCAGCGGACGGCGGGTGACGAGGACATCGTCAGCGGCCAGCCTCAGACGGTCGGCCAGCCGGTTGGCCTCGCTCTCGACCCCCACACCCCGGTCTCCGATGCCGACACCCAGCACCACGACGCCCGCCATGACCCCGACGATGGCCAGCACCACCAGGATCTCGACCAGGGTCATGCCGGCGCGGCGAAGACGGGACGGGTGGATCATCAGCGGGTGCGATCCGTCAGGTCAGCGTCGAGGCCCTCGCCGCCCTCCTTGCCGTCCTTGCCGAAGGACAGCAGGCTGAACCGCCCGCCCTCGTTGCGATAGACATAGGCATTGTCCCAGGGATCGACCGGCATCTCGGGCAGATAGCCGTCCGTGGCCCAGGCGCGGGGTTCGGGCGGTGAGGTCGGTCGCTCGACCAGCGCCTCCAGCCCCTGGGCGGTGGTGGGGTAGTCCCCGTTGTCGAGACGATAGATGCGCAGGGCCGAGGCGATGGTCTTCAGATCCGTCTTGGCCACAGTGACCCGCGCCTCGTCCGGGCGCCCGATGACATTGGGCACGATCAGCACGGCGACCAGTGCGATGATGGCCAGAACGACGATCATCTCCACAAGGGTCAGACCGGCACGCGTCGACCGGTCAACGTTGCTTGCCGCCTGACGGTACAGCGAAGGTTTCATGACAGTTTTGCCCAAGGATTCATGCACTGGCGACAGGTCGATTTTCGCTGCTATAGACCGGGACGTTCCCCGCGACCACGCCATTTCTGAGTGCGCTCCATGCTCGGTCGACCCGCCAGATCGAACCTGCCCAGCCGCGGCTTATGGCGCATTGTCGATGACAGAATTATTGCGATCGACCGGACATGGTCGGGGCCGACGACTGTTCTGGTTCCGTCCGAGGACGTCTTAACTCTGGCTGTTGATCTGCCGTTCACCACACGGCGCCAGCGCGAGACCGCCCTGCCCTTCGCCATCGAGGATGCGGTGGCCGAGCCGCTGGCCGCGCTCCACTGCGCCCTCGGCCAGGAAATCGCGCCGCGACGCCATCTGGCCGGGGTCGTTCAGCATGCG
>QBLX01000092.1:4097-8547 GCA_003241825.1 Alphaproteobacteria bacterium | reverse complement strand
CCCCGCCACCGCCGATCTGGATCCCGCCGTCCTGTTGCCCGACGCCCTGAGCCTGCCGATGCCTGCGACAGGCACCTGGAGCGTGCGGGTCGACAGCGGTCGGGCGCTGGTGCGCACCGATCAGGGGACAGGGTTCGCCCTGCCCGTACGCGACCTGCCGACGGCCTGGAGTGCGGCGGGTCAGCCGCGACTGGCCCTGCTGGGCGGCGACCTGCCCGACACGATGATCGAAGGGGTCGAGGACGAATCCGTCCTGCTGGGCACGGTCCATGACCCGGTCGCCGTGCTTGCCCCCCTCGACCTGCGTCAGGGAACCCACGCTGCGGTGCGCGCCGGGGCCCCCGATATGCTGAAGACGGTCGCCATGATCGCCGGGATCGGCGTGCTGGCCCATGTCGCCATACTGGCGGTCGACGCCCTGCTGCTGCACCGCATGGCCGAGACCCGGGAGACGGAAACCCGTCTCCTGTTGCAACAGGTCGCCCCCGATCTGGCCCCTGGCGAGGACCTGATTGCCGCCGCCGACCGCGCCCTGCCGCAGGGCTCCGGCGGGGCGAGACCCTTTACCCGGCTGCTGGCCGAGGCTTCGAGCGCCCTGCCGCCCGCCGGCCAGATGGCTTTTACCCAGGTTGCGTATGACCAGGCCGGCGAGCTTTCGCTGGGGGTGGTTGTCCCTGATGCGGCGACGCTGGAGCAGGCGGTCGCGGCCCTGAGTACAGCCGGACTGACGGCGTCGGGCGCACCCGCCGGCGTCGAACAGGGGGTGGCCACCACGGGTCTGAACGCCGCCATCCGGATCGGAGCGGCACAGTGAGACGACCCATGACCCTGGCGACGGCCAGCCCGGCCGTGGCCGCCGCCGTTGCCTGGACCCGCGAGCGGTCGCGGCGCGAACAGGTGCTGATCGCCTTTTTCAGCGGCTTTGTTGTGCTGACCCTGTTCTGGTTCGCGATCCTGAGGCCGCTGCTCGGTGTGCGGGAGGACTCGATCGCCCGGATCGCCGCCTATGAATCCATCAAGGCCCGGGTCGCCAATGCGGGGCCCATCTCGCCCGGGATGGCCTTGCCGGACGGGCCGCTGGAGAGTGTGATCGTCATCCAGTCCGCCCCGTTTGGTATCACCCCCGCCAACATCGCGGTCGAGGGAGACGGGGTCGCCCTGACCCTCAATGCCGCGCGTTATGACAGCGTCATCCCATGGCTGGGTGCCCTGGAGAGGTCGGGCCTCGTGATCAGCGAACTTCGCATGACCCGGTCCGCAGCCGAGGGTACGGTCGATGCCACGATGACGGTCACACGCCCATGAGCCTGATCGAGGACACCCTTCCTGCCATTGCGCCCGGCGTGCTGGGTTACGGCTTTGCGCGGCGGCGCGGGGCGATGATCCTGCGTCCGGCCAACGGAACGGGCGGTGACACCCCCGTCTGTCTGCATCGACGATCGGCGACGCTGGAGACCCTGCTGGAAGTGCGCCGTGTCCATGGCGGCGACATTGCCTTCGAGGCCGTCGATGACGACCGGTTCGATGCGATCCTGAGAGACCAGACCGGGGGCGAGGCGGCTCCGGCTGCAGACTTTGCAGCTTCGGACGACGATCTGGCCGCCCTGGCCGAGGACGCGGCGGCGGTCGACGACCTGCTGGACAGCCGCGACGACGCGCCGGTGGTGCGGCTGATCAATGCCCTGCTGCTCCAGGCCATTCGCGACGGGGCCTCGGACATCCATATCGAGGCCGAGGAAAAGCGTCTGGTCGTGCGGTTCCGCATCGACGGCGTGCTGCGCGAGGTCCTCGAGCCGGCCCGGGCCCTTGCGCCCCTGCTGGTCAGCCGGATCAAGGTCATGGCGCGGCTGGACATCGCCGAGAAGCGCGTCCCCCACGACGGACGGGTCACCCTGCGGATCGGCGGACTGGACGTCGACGTGCGGGTCTCGACCATTCCGTCCCAGCATGGCGAGCGGGTCGTTCTGCGTCTGCTGGACCGGGGTTCGACCTCGCTGGACCTGGCGCAGCTGGGCATGAGTGCACGCGACCTGGAGACCTTCGAGCGGCTGATCTCGCGGCCGCACGGGATCATCCTGGTCACCGGCCCGACCGGTTCGGGCAAGACGACGACCCTGTATTCGGTGCTGACGCGACTGAACGACCGGCGACGCAACATCATGACGGTGGAAGACCCGATCGAATATGCGCTGGACGGCATCGGCCAGATGCAGGTCAACGCCCGGATCGACCTGACCTTTGCGCGGGGCTTGCGCGCCATCCTGCGCCAGGACCCGGATGTCATCATGGTCGGCGAGATCCGCGATCACGAGACGGCCGAGGTGGCGGTCCGGGCCTCCATGACCGGTCATTTGATGCTGTCGACCCTGCACACCAATACGGCGGTGGGCAGCGTCACCCGGCTGATCGACATGGGGGTGGAACGCTATCTTCTTGCTCCGATGCTGACCGGGCTGGCGGCGCAGCGGCTGGTGCGCAGGCTCTGTCCGTCGTGCAAGGCCGAGGGCACGGCGACTGATTTCGAGAGCGAGATGACTGGCGGGGCCGTGCCGGTCGGGGCGCGCATCTGGCGACCTGTCGGCTGTGCCGACTGCCGGGGCGAAGGCTATCGGGGCCGGACGGGCGTCTATGAGGTCATCGAGATCGATCAGGCCCTGCAGAAGGCCATTCATGACGGCATGTCCGAGGGTGACCTGGTCCGGCTGGCCCGCAGCCGGGGACCGGGACTGCTGGAAGACGGAGCCCAGAAGGCCCTGATGGGCGAGACCTCGGTGCAGGAGGTCGCGCGGGTAGTGCGCGAGGACAGCTGATGCCGGTGTTCCGCTATTCGGCTGTGGATGGCGACGGGCGGGTCCATACCGGCACGATCGAGGCCGGCGGCGATGTCGGGGCGCGCCAGATGGTGCGCGACCGGGGTCTGTTGCCGACAAAGGTTGCCCTGGCCAGCGAGCGACCGAAGACGGACCTTTCGAAGGGCATCGTCATCTTTCGCCGGGGCGTCAGTTCCAAGACCCTGTCGGCGGTGACGCGGCAGCTGTCGACCCTGATCGGGTCCGACATCCGCATCGAGGAAGCCCTGCGTATCGTTGCCGCGCAGATGGACGGCCAGCCGGTCGGCACCGTGCTGATCGACGTCCGATCAGCCATTCTGGAAGGCCGCAGTTTTGCCGCCGCCCTCGCCCGACATCCCAGGGTCTTTCCGGAATTCTATCGCGCCTCGATCTCGGCAGGCGAGCAGTCCGGCAAGCTGTCGGACGTGCTGGCCCATCTGACCGAGTTCGTCGGCAATCAGGAGAAGGCGCGGCGCAAGATCCAGCTGGCCCTGCTTTATCCGGCCCTTCTGGCGGTCGTGTCCCTGCTGATGATCGCCCTGCTGATGGTCTATGTGGTGCCGGACATCGTGAAGGTGTTCGTCTCGCGCGGGGCCGAACTGCCCTTCCTGACCCGGGCCCTGATCGCCCTGTCGGGCTTCGTGCAGAGTTTTGGCGTCTATGTGGTGATCGGCGCCGTGCTGATCGGGATCGGCTGGAACCGCTGGCTCGCCGTGCCCGACAACAGCCGCCGGTTCGCGAAATTCCTGATCGAGACACCGCCGTTCAAGGGGTTCACCCGGCATCTGAACGCCGCGCGGTTCGCCGGCAGCCTGGCGACGCTGGTGCGGTCGGACGTGCCACTGGTCGAGGCGCTGCAGGCCTCGGCGGCGGTAACCCCGAACCGGTTCGCGCGCGAGCGGGCGATGCGGGTCGCGGCCCGGGTCCGCGAGGGTGCGTCCCTGAGAAATGCCATGGCCGAGGCCGACGTCTTCCCACCCCTGCTGCTGGCCATCGTGGCGTCCGGCGAACAGTCCGGCAAACTGGGTCAAGGGCTGGAGCGGGCGGCGATCGACCTGGAGCAGGAGCTGGAATCGCTGGTGGCCGCACTCGTGGCGCTGGTCGAGCCCGGCGTGCTGCTGGTGATGGGCGGCGTGGTGCTGCTGATGGTGCTGTCGATCCTGCTGCCGATCGTCAACCTGAACAATCTGGCGGGGTTGTGAGCCGGGACCGCCGCCTGCCTGCGGGAGATGGCTACCCCAGCGGGATCACGCCCATGCCCGCGGGCTCCACGGCCAGTTCGGTCTCGCCCGCCGGAGTGATGCGCACCCGGGCCAGCGCCTCGCCCGAGCCGTCGCGCGTCAGGGTCAGGGTCGTCGCGGCCGCTTCAGTTGTCAGATTGCCGGCAAGGGCCGGGACCGGCACAGCGGCACCGCCGCTTCGCGGCTGGCAGGAACCGGGTCCGGTGCGGAACCCGCCCTCGCCCGCGGGCGCACCCTTCAGGGCCAGTTCACCGACCGCCACCCGCATGTCGGCATCGCAGACGAAGGGCAGGTCGGTCGCCACCGCTGCCAGAAGCCGCGCTGACGCCACCCCGTCGAGATCATTCAGCCGGACCTGTCCGGGGCGCAGCACCGCCT
>QBLX01000092.1:217-4078 GCA_003241825.1 Alphaproteobacteria bacterium | reverse complement strand
GATCCGGCCCACGAGACCGAGTCTGGCGATGGACTGGAGCGGCTGGAACGACCAGCCGGCAGCAAAGCCCATCGGCAGGCCTGCCTCGCCCTTCCAGACCGTACCGACGGCGTCGCGATCATCCGGCACAATGGCTTCAGCCGGCAGTGTGGCCAGCAGTGTCAGAGCGAAGGTGCCGACCCCGACACCGGCGAGGATGACGCGCCAGGGCGTGACCCGCACCGCCAGGCGCTCGAACTGAAATGCCCCGCCCGAGCGTTCGCCGTCTCCGTCGCGGATCTTCCAGGTGCGCAGCATGGGGAGTCCTCCGTCGTCCTTCCCCGCTTAGCATGTCAGGCCGGGTGAGGAAGCCGTCCCGACGCACCGGCTTCACCCTGATCGAGGTGATGATCGCCCTGGCCCTGTTCGCCCTGATCGCCGTGGCCGGGTTCACCCTGCTGGATGGCGTGCTGCGGACCCAGAGTGCGACCGACGCGCGGCTGGCACGGATGTCCCAGGTGCAGCGGGCCATGCTGGTGGTCTCGACCGACCTCGACCAGATCACCGGCGGGCTGTCCGGTGGCGGCAGCGATCTGAGCCTGGTCAAGGCCGACCTGTCGGAGGCCCCGGTCGTTGTGCGCTATGGCCTGGACGGGCAGACGCTGGTGCGGGTCGTGGCCGGGCCACAGGGCGAGCGGACGCAGCGGCTGATCGACGGGGTCGAGGGCGTACGCTGGACCTTCCATCGGCGGCGCGGGGACTGGCTGGACACCTGGCCCCAGATCACCGAGCCGGTGGCCGTGGCCGCGCAGGGGGCCGGGATCATCGTCAACGCCACCCCGGTGATGGACCCCAATGCCGGGGTCAGCGCCGTGGCCCTCGATCTGACCCTGTCCGGGTTCGACGGCCGGCCCGGTGCGACGCTTCGGCGGGTCGCCTCGATCCCGCTCATGGATGCCGGACAGCAGGGCCTTCAGCCATGAGGCACCGCGATCGCGAGGGCATGATCCTGCTGAATGTCCTGCTGGTCCTGGCCGTGGCCAGTGTTGCGGTGCTGGTCATGGTGGTGGCCCAGGATATCCAGGTCCAGCGCGGGACCCGGCTTCGGGACGCGGCCCAGGCCGGGGCCTATGCCCGGGCGGGAGAACTGTCGGCCGTCACCGTCCTGAGGCGCGACGCCCTGGTCGCCGCCGGAACGGACAACCTGTCAGAGCCCTGGGCGGCCATCGGGCAGCAGGCGATCGACGTGCCGGGCGGACGCTTCTCGCTCGCCATCGAGGACGAGCAGTCCCGCTTCAACATCAATGCCATGAAGTCCGGTGACAGCGGCCCGATCGCCACCTTCCAGCGCATCGGCCAGGCCATCGGCCTTGCCCCCGAGACAGCGATCCGGGTGGCGACGGTGGTGCGGGTGGCCGGGCCCCTGACCGATTTCGGCCTGCTGAGGACGGCAGGGGTCTCGGGCGAGGATATCGCGCGGATGGAGCCATACATGATCGCCCTGCCGGACGCGGCGACGCTGAACCTGAACACCGTCGGCGAGCCGCTGCTGGCGATTCTGGCGGGAGACCCCGCCCTGGCCCGCGATCTGGTCCAGCAGCGTCAGGAGAGGGGCTATGTCCTGCCGGCCGATCTGGGCAACCTGGGCCTGACCCTGCCGCCGGGGACGGGCTTCACGTCCGACCACTACCGCGTGACCACCACTGTGACGGTCGGCGACACGACCCAGCGCCTGACAAGCCGCATCGCCCGGGTGCGGGGCGACGGGCGGGTGGATGTCTTCGTCAGCGGGCGACGGCGCACGGCGGGATAGGGCCGGGTCCGGTCAGACCGGGATGGCGTCAAGCGGGGCGTCTGGCTCGCATGGCCTGGACGATGGTGCCGTCGTCCAGCCAGTCCAGGTCGCCACCCACGGGAACGCCGCGGGCCAGACTGGTGATCTCGGCCCCCGATCCGGCTAGACGCTCCGATAGATAATGGGCCGTCGTCTGGCCATCGACTGTTGCGGGCAGGGCCAGCACGACCTCGCGGACGTCGCCACCGCGGCAGCGCCCGACCAGTTCGGCAACCCGGAGAGCCTCGGGACCTATCCCGTCCAGCGCCGACAGCAGGCCGCCCAGCACATGGTATTTGCCCCGGAAGGCACCCGAACGCTCCATCGCCCAGAGCGCTCCGGCCTCTTCGACCACACAGATCAGGCCATTGTCGCGATGGGTGTCGGAACAGATGGAGCAGGGGTCGCGCGTATCGGGCGCACCGCAGACCGAGCAGGACACGACCTTGTCCGCAGTCTCCTGAATGGCGGCCGCAAGCGGGATGAGGAGCTGCTCACGCCGCTTGAGCAGGGTCAGGGCTGCACGGCGGGCCGAGCGCGGGCCGAGCCCTGGCAGTTTGGCCAGAAGCGCGATCAATCGCTCGATCTCGGGTCCGGCGGAGGCGGCCATCCTGGGCTGACCGTCCGGTCAGAAAAGCTTTGGCATGCCGGGAATGTTCATCCCGGCCATCGGACCAGCGGCCTCGCGCATCAGCGCACCATTGGTCTCGTCCAGCCTGCGCTTGGCATCGGCATGGGCGGCGATGATCAGGTCCGCCAGAATCTCGCCCTCACCGGCAACCAGCAGGCTGTCGTCGATCCGGACCGAGGTGATTTCGCCCGGCCCCTTGAGGGCCACGGTCACCAGACCGCCGCCGGACGAGCCTTCGGCCAGGGTCTCGGCCATCTTTGCCTGGGCGTCCTGCAGCTTCTGCTGCATCGCCTGGGCCTGTTGCATCAGTTGGGTAAGGTCTTTCATGCGCCCTAGATAAGCGGTTCGATGCCGTTGCGACAGGGGCAGGGTGTGACACCCGCGCGATTGCGCCCGCCATCCGAGCCTCTATATCGTATTCCGTCACCGACACAGTTTCAGATGAAGGCCTTTTCCATGTCCGCCACGCCGCTTGACGACGCCGCCCTCGCCCAGATCCTGACCGAGGCGCGCACCCGTAATGGCTGGACCGACACGCCGGTGCCCGAGGCCCTGCTTCGACAGCTGTACGACCTGACGAAATTTGGTCCGACCTCGGCGAACATGAGTCCCGCGCGCTTCGTCTTCGTGACCTCCGATGAGGGCAAGGCCCGGCTGCTGCCGCTGATGAGCGAGGGCAATCGTGAAAAGACCCGCCAGGCGCCGGTCGCCGTCATCGTCGGCCACGAGGTCGAATTCCGCCCGCTGATGAAGAAGCTGTTCCCGCACGCCGACGCCGCCAGCTGGTTCCCGACCGAGGAGGGCCGGCGCGAGGCCGCCTTCCGGAACGGCACCCTGCAGGCGGGTTATCTGATCCTCGCCGCACGGGCCCTGGGTCTGGATTGCGGACCGATGTCGGGCTTCGACATGGCGGGCGTGAAGGACGCGTTCTTTGCCGGAACGACGGTCGAGCCGAATTTCATCATCAACCTCGGCTATGGCAATGAGGAGAACCTGTATCCCCGCTCGCCCCGCCTCGATTTCGAGGAAGCAGCCTCGATCGTTTGAAATTTCCGCTCCTCCCGGCGCAAGCCGGGACCCGGTGGTTTCTGGCAAATCTGGCAGGGCTGACCGCGTTCAAACGCCGGACGGCTCAAAGTTCCGGGTCCCGGCTTGCGCCGGGATGAGCGGATTGAATCAATCGTCGTCGTCTGTGATCTCGTCCGGGATCGCGGGCATTTCGACGGCAGGGGCCAGGGTCTTGATCTCGCCGATGGTCGCGCCGGGAAAGGCCTCCATCACGGCCATGACGAACGGGTCGGCTTCGATGGCGGCCCGATCGGCGGCACGACTGCGACGTTCGCCCTCGATCAGGGTCTCGCCTCCGCCCTGTCCGTTGGCGATGACGAACCACTGCCGGCCCGTCCATTCCTTGAGC
>QBLX01000092.1:0-207 GCA_003241825.1 Alphaproteobacteria bacterium | reverse complement strand
ATTGGCCGGGGCTCCGGGCGCAGGCTCGAAGGTCAGCTGACCCGGCTTGAAGGACACGGGCCGGACATAGCGCTGCACGTCCATCTGCAGGCTGATTTCCCGCTTCTCCCCGATCAGGGCGACGGTCTGTTCGAAGGTCTGGGGGTCTGGAAGGGCCGGAGCCGGGGCTGAGCGCGGGGCTGACTGGGCCGAGGCACCGCCTCCACC
>QBLX01000091.1:6772-10609 GCA_003241825.1 Alphaproteobacteria bacterium | reverse complement strand
GATGTGGAACCTGACCCGCCCCGCCGACGAGGACGACGGCCCCGGCCCCCTGTATGCCAGCCTTCAGTCCGTGCTGGACACGGGCCTGTTCGAGGCTGGCCAGCCCCTGTCATGGCCGGTTCAGGCCCTGACCGGCGACCTCATGGCCCTGGGCGTGCTGGGCGGGATCGCCCTGGCCGGTTTTGCCGCCGTCAGCATCGGTCTGGCACCCCGGTTCGCGGCCAATGCCACAGAGGCCGCAGGCGGCAAGGCCCCTGCCCCCGCGCGTGCCGTGGCCGACAAACCCTTCGCGGAAGGCCTGACGCGCGTCATGATCCGCAAGGAGCTGCGCCTTCTGGCCCGTGACCCGCAACTGGTCAGCCAGGTCGTGCTGCGGCTGATCTATCTGCTGCCCCTCGGCTTTGTGATGTTCCGCGATGCGGACAGCGGGGCTGTCGCTGCATTCAGCGGCGCAGGCATCGTGGTCATGGCCGGGCAGCTGGCGGGCAATTTCGCCTGGATCATCATCTCGGCGGAGGACAGCCCGGACCTGCTGGGCTGCGCTCCGATCGAACGGGCTGCCGCAGACCGCGCCAAATTGCTGGCGGCCCTGGTTCCGACCCTGGCCCTGACAGCCATCGCCCTGGCCGGTTTCGCCTTCGTGTCACCGCTGGCTGCCCTCGTGGTCGCGGCCGGCTGCGTCTGCTCGGCAGGGTCATCCGGTCTCATCCAGCTGTGGCAACAGCGGCCGGAGAAGCGCAAGGCGTTCAACCAGAACAAGCGCGGGTCGCTGCTGATCGGCATTGCGGAATTCATCGTCCAGGCCTTCTGGGCGGCTGCGACCGGCATGGCCATTGCGGGCATGATCTGGGCCGTCGTTCCCGCCGCCATGGCCATCGGCACGACGGCGCTTCTGAGGCGGTCCGAGAAAGTCCGCTATGCGTCACAACGCACAGTGCTCACCGGGAACTGACTGAACTTGCGCGTGTTCCGGAGTCCGTGCCTGTGTTTCGGCACAGGGACACCCGACCATGAAGATCGCCCAGGTTACGCCTCTGTATGAAGCCGTGCCACCCAAGCTGTACGGCGGGACCGAGCGGGTGGTTGCGCACCTGACGGACGCACTCGTCGATCTCGGCCACGACGTCACCCTGTTCGCCAGCGCCGAGGCCCGGACCCGTGCCCGTCTGGTCCCCGTTCGCGATCAGGCGATCCGCCTGGACCCCGCGCCGCTGAAGTCCGATCTGGCCGCCCACCTGTCGATGCTGGGCGAGGTGATGGAGCGGGTCGACGAGTTCGACGTCATCCATTTCCACACCGACATGATCCATTTCCCGATGTTCAGCCGGTACGCGGACAAGACGATCACGACCCTGCATGGCCGTCTGGACATGAAGGACCTCGCCCCCGTCTATGAACGCTGGCCCGAGTTCGGGCTGGTTTCCATCTCGGACGACCAGCGCAAGCCCCTTGCCTTCGCCAACTGGCGGGCCACGGTCCACCACGGCATGCCCGAGGAACTGTACCGGTTTTCCCCGAAGTCGGACGGCTATCTGGCCTTCCTTGGCCGTATCTCGCCCGAGAAACGCCCCGACCGTGCCATCGAGATCGCGCTGAAGCTGGGCAAGCCGCTGAAGATCGCGGCCAAGGTCGATGCGGCCGACAAGGTCTATTACGAGACGAAGATCAAACCCCTGCTGGACAATCCCCTGATCGAGTTCATCGGCGAGATCGGTGATCATCAGAAGTCGGAGTTCCTGGGCAAGGCGGATGCCCTGCTGTTCCCGATCGACTGGCCCGAGCCCTTCGGTCTGGTGATGATCGAGGCCATGGCTTGCGGAACGCCGGTGATCGCCTTCAAATGCGGCTCGACCGCCGAGATCATCGAGGACGGGACCACAGGCTTCCTCGTGGATTCGATGGAGCAGGCCATCGAGGCAACAAGGCGCGCGGACCGGCTGGACCGAGCGGCCATCCGGGACCGTTTCGAACTGCGCTTTTCGGCCGCCGCCATGGCCCGTCGCTATCTCGACGTCTACGGCGACCTGCTGGCCCAGCGGCCGTTTGGCGTGGTCGAGAATGACGTTGTCACACGCACCATCCTCGAGCCGCGCAGCTTCGCCGCCCTCGCCTGACCAGCTGGACCGGCGAGGCTCAGTGCGCGGCGGCCGGCGGCAGATGGCTCTTGTCGTGCTTGCCGACACGCTCGATCAGGGTCTGGCCAGCCGAGTTCATGCCAATGACGACGACTTCTGCCCCCTGGCGCCGATAGCGGAATACGACCTTGTCGACCGCGGCCACGCCGGTCAGATCCCACAGATGAGCGTCGGTCATGTCGATCTCGACCCGCTTCGGGTGACCGTGGTGCTCGAAGGCAGCGGCAAACACATCGGCTGAGGCGAAGAAGAGATTGCCAGTCACGCGATAGCGCAGGACACCCTCTTCGGGTGTCTGGATTTCCTCGACGCCGACGGTCTTCCCGACCTTGCGCATGAAGAAGATCGCCGACAGCACAACGCCCAGAACGACGCCCTTCGACAGGTCATGGGTGACGACGACGGTGACGGTCGTGGCGATCATCACGACCGAGGACTGGAACGGGGTGGAGCGCAGGCTCGTCACCGACCGCCAGTCGAAGGTGCCGACCGAGACCATGATCATGACCGCCACCAGCGCCGCCATCGGGATCTGCGCCACCCAGTCCTGCAGAACCAGAATGAGGAACAGCAGGAACACCCCGGCCCAGAGCGTCGACAGCCGGCCACGCGCGCCACTGGTCACATTGATGATCGACTGACCGATCATGGCGCAGCCCGCCATGCCGCCGAACAGGGATCCTTGTCGGACGGGGTGTCGGTGATGTCGTCCAGCAGATTGGCGGTCAGCAGGCTCTCCAGCAAACCTACAAACGCCAGCGTCGCCGAGATCGGCCCGATGATCATCAGCGTCTCCCAGGTCAGGGGAACGACCGGGATGTGGAACATCGGCAGGGTCGAGGGCATCTGGCCCATGTCCCCGACGGTGCGGACGTCCAGCCCGGTCCAGACGACGAACCCGCTCAGCAGGACGATCGCCACCAGCGGCGATGGCACGGCCCTGGTCAGGCGCGGCAGTCCGTAGATGATCACGAGGGCTGCCGCCACAAGGGCGAAGGTCTGCCAGTTGGCACCCAAAAGCTCGGGCATCTGGGCCAGGAAGATCAGGATCGCCAGCGAGTTCACGAAGCCGGTCATGACCGACCGGGAGACGAATTTGATGTAGCGGCCCAGTTTGAACAGGCCGACGATAATCTGGATCACACCGCAAAGCAGCGAGGCAGCGAACAGGTACTCAAGCCCGTGGTCACGCACGAGGGTGACCATCAGCAGGGCCATGGCCCCGGTTGCTGCCGAGATCATCGCGGGCCGGCCACCGACAAAGGCGATCGTCACGGCGATGACGACACTCGCGTAGAGACCGACGGCCGGATCGACCCCGGCGATGATGGAAAAGGCGATAGCCTCAGGGATAAGGGCCAGCGCCACGACCGTCCCGGCCAGCAGGTCACGTCGAGGGTTGGCAAGCCATTGCTGGCGCGCGGAAGCGATTATGGACATGGGTTTTCATCTGGGTGAGCCACGTCTTGCAGCTCGATTTCCCGACGGATCGGCGGTCAGGATAGCCACTCGCCACCTGCGAGCAGGGACGGGTCCAGGGTGATGCGCGTCCTCATGCCCTCGAACGACGCCACAGACAAGGCCGGGTCAGGAGCCCAGTCGCTCCTCGGGGAGATCGAGCGTCGCGATCAGGCCGTCGGGGGACCAGTCGTAATGGACCGAGCCGCCAAAATGACGGGTGATGATGCGTTTCAGCAGCTGG
>QBLX01000091.1:0-6762 GCA_003241825.1 Alphaproteobacteria bacterium | reverse complement strand
TGCCGAACCCTGCGGTATCCGAGGGTGCCTGAACCCGGGGGCCGCCGCGCTCGGTCCAGACGATCGTCGCCGTGCCCTCGTCGATCTTGCCCGCAACGTCGAGCAGACCGCTGCCGCATGACAGGGCCCCGTGCTTGACGGAGTTGGTGGCCAGCTCGTGCAGGACCAGGGCCAGATTGGTCGCCGCCGCCTCGCCGATGGCCATCCGGGGAACCGAGACCCGGATACGCCCGCTGAAGGCGCCCAGGTCATCATAGGGATTCAGCAGCACCGACAGCAGGTCACCCAGCAGGGCTCCGTCATTCGGATGCCCGGGGACCGGGCGAACCAGATCGTGGGCCCGACCGAGAGCTGTCAGCCGCTGCGTCAGCTCGCGCGCCATGTCTTCCTTGGTCTCCGCAGACCGGGACGTCATGGTCGTGAGGGCACCGGCGATCGCGATCAGGTTCTTGACCCGATGGCTCATCTCTCCGGCCAGCAGTTCGTGCGCCTCTTCGGCCTGTTTGCGTTCGGTCACATCGAGGAAGACGCCGTACATCAGCCGCCCCACGATCCCCTCGTCGTCGCCGCGGCCGCGGGCCGAAATCCAGCGAACCTCGGGCCCGACCATGATGCGGAAATCGATCTCATAGGGCCCAACGATCCCGCGCGTCGCATTGAACGCGTTCCGGACCCGGTCGCGGTCTGCGGGGTGTATGTTTGCGGACAGGTCCTCGAAGGTGACACCGTCCCCGCCCGGCATGGCCCAGAGGGTATAGCCGACCTCGTCCATCTTAAGCTTGTCGGTATCGACGTTCCATGACCACAGGGCGATCCCCGCTGCCTCGACGCCCAGCCGGAGATGCTTTTCGTCCCACTGGAAGGGCTCTGCTGTCGAATCGTGCGCCACGCTCATTCGACAGCTCCACATCGTCAGACGGCAACCGCCTGATCGCAGCGGTTGCGATCAACACTGGCAGCAGGCCCTATGGGGTCCGGAGTACAAGGGCAAGCCTGCACATTCGAATGATCGGCTCCAGGATCCGGAGGCCGTGGTCTCAGACCCGATCCCGCGCGGCCCTCAGTTGCCGGATGTAGTCGATCACGGCACCCGGCTCATAGGGCAGGTCGAGGTGCGGGCCGGTCTGGCACAGTTCGGCGGCAAAGGTTGCTGCCCCTTCCGCGCTGGCCGCGAGGCGAACCTCCAGCCCGGGACGGTTCTCGCGAACCCATCGCGCCAGTTCGAAGCCCGAGCGTTCGCCGATGGCGGCCACATCGCACAGGATCACGTCGATGCCGAGCGACAGCTCGGTGATCGCCGTCATCGCTTCATCGGTGCTGGCCGCCTCGACGACCGAATAGCCGCAATGCCGGAGATAGTCCGCAATGGCATGCCGGGACAGGACGTCGCCATCCACGATCAGAACGGCGTCCTTGAGCCCGCCGGCTTCCGCGTCGCTGCTCATCTGCCTGAGGTTGCTGCGCAAAGGGCTTCGGCGACCTGTTCGAGACCACAGGGTTTGGCCAGAAACTCCACCGCACCGCCAGCCAGCGCCAGAGCAGGCAGAAGATGACCCGATGTGACGACGACCGGAAGACCGGGCTGGGTGGCACGAACATAGGCCAGCAGGGCCAGACCGTCCGTGGATCCGGGCATCCTGACATCGGTGAACACCACGTCGAACAGCACCCCGGACCGGAGGACGGCGACAGCCTCGTCGCCACTACAGGCTTCGACCACGGTAAAGCCGATCTCACGCAGATAATCGGACACGATCATCCGGATCAGAAACTCGTCCTCGACGACAAGCACCCTTGGGGCGTTGGCTGGAGGCAACTCCCGGGTTCTGATCGATATGGTCTGCATGAGGTGCTCGGTTCCCTGTCCGAACCACAAGCAGGGCCATCGGTTCCGCATTTTCAGCGTGAACCCATTGGGAAGACGATGATTTTCAGAGCCAAGATCCTTCAGAGCCGCGCCCCTGCAGGCCGTCAGCCGGTTTTGCGACATATCGGCACCCCGGCGACAGGCGTCGG
This sequence comes from Alphaproteobacteria bacterium, assembly GCA_003241825.1. Lineage (GTDB taxonomy): Bacteria > Pseudomonadota > Alphaproteobacteria > Caulobacterales > Caulobacteraceae > Brevundimonas. Next base: position 4,746 of record QBLX01000091.1, on the reverse strand, counting down.
GTCCGTTGGAAAACCGCAAAGCCCGCAAAACATTCGAACGGTCGGCATCCGCTCGCATTTGGCTGTAGGGTCCCGACAGACTTTGTAAGCGTATGGAAGACTCTGATGGACGACGGCTATTCGGTGCAGACCACCGCAGTGGAGGATTTCGGGGGTGGCGAGGGGCTGGAGCGGCTGCTGGCACTCAAGGATCGCGACACCTTTCTGGTGGCCGACGGCTGGGGCGATCTCAGGGGCGGGGCAGATGGCCTGTTCGACCTCGATACCCGCATCCTGTCGCGTCTGGTCCTGACAGTCGGTGGTGCACGCCCCTCGCGGCTGAGTTCCGGGGCATCACGGGACAACGTCTTTTTCACCTGCCACTCCACCAACCGGCCCCTGCCGCCGATGGGCGGGAAGTCCGCACCGGCGGGCGTGATGCATATCGAGCGACGGCGGTTCGTCTGGGACCGGCGAATGTTCGAGCAGGTACGGATGGTCAATCACGGCATCGAAGACGTGCTGCTGCCCATCGCCTTCGATTTCGGTGCCGACTTCGCTGATATCTTTCAGGTACGCGGCACGCTGCGGGAGCGAAGTGGCACCATCGACACCCCGACTGTCGACGGCCGCCGCGTCACCTTCCGCTACACCGGGCTGGACGACGTCATCCGGACCAGTTGCCTGGCATTCTCCGAACCACCGGCGCGCCTGTCGGCCAGCCGTGCCGAATTCCTGTTCAGCCTGCCCACCGGTAAACACCTCGACCTTTTCATCGAATGCGGTGCCAGCGAGAGCGAGGCACCTGACCGCCTGCGCTGGCGGACGAATGCGCTTGCGGCTCGCATGGCGATGCGCGCGCGTCGGCGCAGGGGGGCCTCGCTGCGTGGCCCGCGCAGTCCGCGCTTCAACCAGTGGCTGGACCAGTCCCGCGCCGACATGGCCTTGCTGACCAGCGATCTGCCGACCGGCCCCTATCCCTATGCGGGTGTGCCATGGTTCTCGACCCCCTTTGGTCGCGACGGAATTCTGTCGGCCTGGCAGACGCTGTGGCTTGACCCGTCGCTGGCCAGGGGTGTGCTGACGTATCTGGCGGCACGACAGGCGACCGAGACCTCGGCCTTCCACGACAGCCAGCCCGGCAAGATCATGCACGAGACGCGCGGCGGCGAGATGAGCGCCCTGCACGAGGTGCCCTTCGGCCTCTATTACGGCGGCGTCGACACCACCTGCCTGTTCGTCGCCCTGGCCGGAGCCTATGCGACGCGCACGGGCGACATGGATCTGATCCGGACCCTCTGGCCCAACCTGATCGCGGCAACGGCATGGATGCGCGATCATGGCGACAGCAATGGTGACGGCCTGATCGACTACCAGCGCGCGGCCGAAACCGGCCTGTCAAACCAGGGCTGGAAGGATTCCGAGGACTCGATCTTCCACACCGACGGAGCCTTTCCAAAGGGACCGATCGCCCTGCTGGAGGTTCAGGGCTATGCCTTCGCGGCATGGAGAGCCATGGCCGATCTCGGGGGCCGTCTCGGGGATGCCCGCAGCGCGCACTGGGCTGATCAGGCCGAGGGACTGCGCAAGCGGGTAGAGGACCGGTTCTGGATGGAGGACGAGCGCTTCTACGCTATCGCCCTCGACGGGGACGGAAGCCAGTGCCGGTCGATCGGGTCGAATGCAGGCCATCTGCTGTTCACCGGCCTGCCATCCTGCGAACGGGCCCAGGCGGTCTCAAGGCGGCTGTTGTCCAGCGAGTTCCGGACCGGCTGGGGACTGCGGACCCTGGCCCGGGGCCAGGCCCGCTTCAATCCGATGAGCTATCACAATGGCTCGGTCTGGCCGCACGATACGGCCCTCGGCGTCGCCGGGATGGCGCGCTATGGCGAGCGGGATGCGGCGGCCCTGATCCTGGGCGAGCTCTATGCGGCGGCCACCCATTTCCAGATGCGCTTGCCGGAGCTGTTCTGCGGTTTCGAGCGTCAGGCCGGCGAACCGCCGATCGCCTATCCGGTCGCCTGTATTCCCCAGGCCTGGGCAGCCGGTTCGGTCTTCCTGATGCTGCAGGCCTCACTGGGCGTGAGCATCGACGCCTTCGAGAGCACGGTAACGATCACGGCTCCGACCCTGCCTGCTGGCATCGACCGGCTGTCGGTGACGGGATTGCAGATTGGTGACGCCTGTGTCGACCTCGCCTTCCGGCGGCTCGGAGAGCAGGTCGTGGTCATGCCGACCAACAAGGTCGGAGACATCCGGATCCTGACGATCCGCTAGAAAGATGGGCCCCGCCCTCACCGGCGGGGCCCAGATAGCCAAGGATCAGAACAGCAGTTTGACGGTCGCGACGACGCGGTCGCCGGCGATAGGGACGTTCTTCACGTCGGTGTTGTGGTAGCGCAGGTCGAGCCCGACGTTCTCGGTGAGGGCGTAACCGACCCCGGCATTCCAGGTGCTGTAGTCGTCCGAAGCGCTCAGCCACTGCTTGCCGACGGCACCCGAGATCGTCCATTTGTCGGCAGGCGCAATGGCCGCATTGCCTTCGAAATAGGTGGCCTCATCGTCAACGCCGAAGAAATCCGGCGAGAAGAAGAGGGCGGCACCGACCGTGAGCGGGCCAATGGCCCGCGACCCGGCGGCCTTGATCTCGACGTAGTCATATTCGCTGTTGGCACCCGGTGCGTAGAAATAGCCGACGACGCCGACGTCCCAGGCCACGCCGACAGCTTCCCAGCGATAGCCGCCGTAGAGGTCGACCTCGACATCGGTGTTGTCGCCGAAGTCGAGGCTCGAGGCCCAGGCTCCGACATAGACGCTACCGATGGTCAGATCGACGCCGCCCTGGACAGCCTCGTCTTGTTGGGTCTGGCTGAAACCGCGGAACACATAGTCGGTTGTCCCGGCGACATTGAACGAGACCTGCGGGTCCTGGGCCGATGCGGTTCCGGCCAGAGTAGCGACGGCCAGTGCGGCGGCACAGGCTGAAAGGTATTTCATGATGATGATGCCCTGAATGAGGAGGTTGGTGTTGTTGGTGTGAGGACCGGACGCAGGGATTGCCTGCGCCCGGCCATGACGGTCGTCAGGCGTGGTCCATGGCCTCGCCGTGCAGGTGGGTATCCAGCCCCTCGGACTCCTGGGCGTCCGTAACCCGAAGACCGGTGGTGTATTTGCAGATGAACAGGATCACCAGTGTCCCGATGGCGCTGAACAGGATTGTCCAGACCAGGCCGATGGCCTGGGCACCAAAGTTTGCACCCTCCGACAGGCTGTTGATCGCGGTCGTGGCGAAGACACCCGTGAGCAGAGCGCCCAGCAGGCCCCCTGCACCATGGATGCCGAAGGCGTCCAGGCTGTCATCGTACTTGAGCAGCTTCTTGAGCCACACTGAGGAAGCATAGCAGACCGGACCGGCGATGAGGCCGATGATCACGGCCCCCTTTGGATCGACGAAACCGGCAGCGGGCGTGATGGCCACAAGGCCGGCGACCATGCCGGACAGGACGCCGATCAGCGATGGCTTCTTCTTGTCCACCACTTCGATGATCTTCCAGGTCAGCGAGGCAGCAGCAGCGGCCAGGACCGTATTGATCAGGGCGACAGCCATCAGATTGTTGGCCGCACCCGCCGAGCCGGCATTGAAGCCGATCCAGCCGACCAGCAGCAGGCTGGCACCGATCATGGTCAGGACGGGGTTGTGCGCCACGATCGGCTCGGACCCGTAACCCTTGCGGCTGCCGAGGAAGATCGCACAGACCAGGCCCGCGACGCCCGAGTTGACGTGCACGACTGCACCACCGGCGAAGTCCAGCACGCCCATGGAGCCCAGGAAGCCTCCGCCCCACACCCAGTGGGCGATGGGCGCATAGACCAGCAGCGACCAGAGGGCCGTGAACAGCAGCAGTCCGGAATATTTGATCCGCTCGGCAAAGGCGCCGGTGATCAGGGCCGGAGTGATGATGGCGAAGGTCATCTGGAAGGCGATGAACAGGAACTCGGGGATGCCCGGCAGCAGGCTGTGCGCCGTGTCCATGGTCACACCATTGAGGAACAGCGCATCGAACCCGCCGATATAGCTGTTGAGGTCACCGCCGTTGCCGAACGCGATCGAATAGCCGGCTACGAACCAGACCAGCGACACGACGCCAAAGACGCCGACGGACTGGGTGATGGTGGCGATGACGTTCTTGCGCCGGACCATGCCGCCGTAGAACAGGGCCAGACCCGGCAGGGTCATCAGCAGCACCAGGGCCGTGGAGGTGCCCAGCCAGGCCGTGCCCGCGCCGTCAATCTCGAGGGCTGCCTGATGCGGCAGGAGCACCGGGGCCGCAGCCTCGGCTTCGGCGGCGACCGCCTCGACAACTTCAACCGCTTCGGCGGGGGCTTCAACGACCGCTGCAGCGACCTCTGCAACCGGCTCCGGAACCGCTGGCGCGGCAATCGCCATCGCCCCACTGGATAGACTGAGGGTCAAGACCCCCAGGGCCATAAGCCCGCTTAAACTGTTCCTGAACCGCGACATAAAGTTGCTCCCCTGTTTGCAATCTCGCAGTTGCGAACTGTTTATCGCATTTGCGAGAAGCGCAAGGGGCTATGCCGTGTTCGGTGCAATTTTCGTGCAGCTTTAGTATTTCATCAGCCGGTGAAAGAACAATAACTCACGAAATTGGCAGACCAAGGCAATTTCCAACCTTAGCAGCAAAAGTTAATGCACAGCAATGGTGACGGCCTGATCGACTACCAGCGCGCGGCCGAAACCGGCCTGTC
>QBLX01000090.1:5696-10680 GCA_003241825.1 Alphaproteobacteria bacterium | reverse complement strand
CTCCCTATCCCCTCGCCCGTCCGCGCCGTCTTCGGTCCAGCCCCTGGGTGCGACGTCTGGTCGCCGAGACCACCCTGACGCCGGCCGACCTGATCTGGCCGTTGATCGTCCACGACGGGACCGAGGATCGGATTCCGGTTCCGTCGATGACAGGTGTCTTTCGCCTGTCGCCCAAGGCCGCAGCAGAAGCCGCCAGGGAGGCCTATGCCCTCGGCATTCCAATGATCGCCCTGTTTCCGCACGTCGACCCCTCGATCAAGGACGCGATCGGCACCGGGGCCACGGACCCGGACGGCCTGATCCCCGACTGCATCAAGGCCGTGAAGGACGCCTGCCCGGACATCGGCGTGATGACCGATGTGGCTCTGGACTGCTACACCGATCACGGCCACGACGGGGTGCTCGAGGGTAACCGGATCGCCAATGACGCCTCGCTGGAGCGTCTGGCAGAACAGGCCTTTATCCAGGCGCACGCCGGAGCCGACGTCGTCGCCCCCTCGGACATGATGGACGGCCGTGTTCAGGCCATCCGCGAGGCGCTGGAAGCCAATGGCTTTCACGACACCCTGATCCTGTCCTACGCCGCCAAATACGCCTCGGCCTTCTACGGCCCGTACCGGGACGCGGTCGGATCGGCAAAACAGCTGACCGGCGACAAGAAGACCTATCAGATGGACTACGCCAATGCGGACGAGGCCCTGAAAGAGGTCGCCATGGACATCGCCGAGGGGGCCGACATGGTCATGGTCAAACCCGGCATGCCCTATCTGGACATCGTCCGGGCCGTATCGGAGACCTTCCGGGTGCCGACCTTCGCCTATCAGGTCAGTGGCGAGTACGCGATGATGCAGGCTTCGATCGCCAGGGGCTGGCTGGACGAGGACCGGGCCATCCTCGAGACCCTCCATGGCTTCAAGCGCGCGGGGTGCGCTGGTGTCCTGAGCTATTTTGCTCCCAAGGCGGCAAGATTGCTGGGCGCATGACCGCCGGGACCGAAGGCGACTACATCTACGATGAGGCATCCGGCGAATGGCTGAGCCCGGTCGAGGCGGATGCACGAACTGTCTCGACCGCCGTCGCCGTGGTCGATTCGGTCGGCAATGCCCTCGCCGATGGCGACAGCGTCACCCTCATCAAGGACCTGACGGTCAAGGGCGCCGGCCAGACCCTCAAGCGCGGCACCGTGATCAGGTCGATCCGGTTGACCGGTGACGATCAGGAGATCGACTGCCGTCACCCTTCCATCAAGGGACTGGTGCTTCGGGCCGAGTTCGTTCGCAAGGTCTGACGCCTCACCGGGCGAACGGTCGCCTAGCGTTCCGTCCGCTGCAGAAGGCCGACCAGATCATCCTTCCAGAAGCGCGCCCAGGTGTGTGTGCCATGGCCCTTGCCGTCAGCTGAATTGGGTATCAGTCGATAGCTGACGTTGGCCATGCGCGGCGCAAACTGCTCCGCCAGCCCCAGCTCCGGCGGGTTGATGAAATCGTCTGCTGAATTGATCCACACCGTCGGTGCCGTCATCCGCTCGAGGTTTGCCGACGGATCATAGTCCCATGAAGCATTGACCTGGTACCAGAGGTCGTTGGCATCGAGGACCGGCAGCCGGCGCTCCAGCTGGGTCTGCAGATAGCCGTCCACTGTCTCTGGCGTCGCCAGATCCACCTGCATCGCCATCGGGGCCGAGCCAGCCAGCAACAGCAGGTTCACCGCCGTCCGCAGGCCGCCGACCGGCTGTTCGACATAGTTGCCGGCGCTCCAGTCCGGATCCGCCCGGATCGCATCCTTCAGCATCGTCCGCCACAGACGGTTGCGCCCCACGATCTGCGTCGGCTGGCAGGCCATGGGCATCAGGGCATCGGCGGCATCCGGATGGGTCGTGCCCCAGACGAAGATGTGCATACAGCCCATCGAAGTGCCGAGGATCAGCCGCAGCCGGTCAACCTTCAGGCCTTCGGACAACATCCGCCGCTGGGCCTCGACCATGTCGGCATAGCCATACTCGGCGAAAGCTGCTGCCGGCCCGTCACTGGGCTTGGACGAGGCTCCGTGCCCGAGATTGTCCGGCATGATGACGAAATACCTTGCCGTATCCAGCGGCTGGCCGGGCCCGAACAGCTCTCCGGCAAACTGCGGCGACAGGAACTGCGCGCCCGTGCCGCCGGTACCATGGAGCAGCAGGACCGCATTGGTCACCCGCCCCGATCCGTCGCTCACCGGCTGGCCCAGGGTGCGGTAATGCATTTTCAGGTCGGGAATTGTCGCGCCGCTCGAAGTCTCGAACGCTCCCAGGTCGACATCACCCTCGACCGGGGTGAACGCCTGCGCCGACACCCCGCCCGCCATAGCGCCCCATGCAAGCGCTGCAAGCGCTCCGAGCAACTGCGGCCTCATGCCGCCGGCTCCGCAACGCCATACTTGCCGCGATAGTAGGTCAGTGCCGCTCCGGTCCGGTGTTCAAATCCGACCACCTCGCCGACGATCACCAGATGATCGCCCATCGTCGTCCGGCTATGGGCCCGGCAATCCAGCCTCACGAGGGCGTTCCTCAGCCGCGGAGGCTCCGGCACGTCGGAATCGAACTCTTCGTCCGTCAGGCGGCAGGCCCCCCAGGCAAAACGGTCCGACATCTCCCGGTCCTCGACCGGCAGGATGTGGATCGCGTAGCGCTCGGCCTCGGCAAAGGCCTGATAGCGGTCCGACCGATCGTCCAGACACCATAGGACCAGCGGCGGTCTCAGCGACACCGAGGTGAAGGAGTTCACCGTGATCCCAAAGGCTCCGCCCGGCGTTCGAGCAGTGACGACGCAGACGCCGGTGGCAAACCCTCCGAGGGCACGCCGGTAATCGGCAATATCGAAAAGTTCGGGATCATTGATTTCTGGCACCTTGCACGACTAGGCGAGCCCTCTCGCGTCGGCAAGATCGATCGGCACCGAGTTTCACGGATTTGCAAACCGGTTCTTAACGCCCGCCCGCCAGTTTGTGGGTAACGAACAGCGTTAAGAGACTCACGCCCATGTCGGTCAGCGACCGCCCGATCGTCATCAAGAAGGTCAAGAAGGTGGTCGGTGGTGGCCACCACGGCGGCGCATGGAAGGTGGCCTATGCCGACTTCGTGACGGCGATGATGGCCTTCTTCCTGCTGATGTGGCTCATCAACACGACCGATCCCGAACAGAAAAAAGGCATCGCAGAGTATTTTGCGCCCGCCAGCATCTCGGCAACGACGTCCGGTTCCGGCGGAATACTCGGCGGCACCTCGCTGGGCGAAGACGGGTCCAAGAGCTCTGGCTCCATGTCCGTGATGGAACAGCTCGCTCCCGAGGCCCCGCCCGACGCTCCGGCCGAGACCGGTCAGAGCGCAAACCTTGCGGCGGCCAGCGAAGCAGAACTGCGCGAGGAGATCGCCGCACGCGAGGCTGCGGAATTCGCCTCCGCCGCCGAGTCGCTGCGCCAGGCCATGCAGCAGATGCCTGAACTGGCTGAACTGTCGAAGCAACTGATCGTGGACCAGACGCCTGAAGGCCTGCGGATCCAGCTGGTCGACCAGGAAGGCCGGTCAATGTTTGAACAGAACTCGGCGCGTCCGAATGCCCGGGCCCAAGTGTTGCTCCGCGCCATCTCGACCGTCATCAACCGGCTGCCGAACCGCATCTCGATCTCGGGCCACACCAGTGCCGTGGCGGGTTCAGGGCGCGCGTCCGTCCCTGCCGACTGGCCTCTGTCGTCTCAACGGGCAGACGCTTCACGCCAGATCCTTCAGCGGTCCGGGGTCGACCCCGATCGGGTCTACTCCGTCGCGGGCAAGGCCGGATCAGACCCGCTGTATCCCGATGATCCATCACTCGCAGGGAACCGCCGGATCGCCATTGTCCTGCTCCGCGAGGCTCCTGTGCTACCCATGGACACCAGTCTGTGACGTCATGCAGGGCCGGATCACCATCCTTCCTCTTGCGGTGTGGCAACGAATGGAGCCAAATCTCCCCATGAGGTCCGAGCCCTTCCGATCGTCAGACGACAACAACCGCGGTGCACGCGGATGACCCAGCATCTGCCGCTTCGCCAGCTTCGCTTCTTCATGACCGCGATTGCGCCCTGCCCCTACCTGCCGGGCATGATCGAGCGAAAGGTCTTCGCCAATCTGCCCTTTTCAGATGGGGCCCATGTCAACGACGAACTGACCCACGCCGGTTTCCGCCGTAGCCAGAACATCGCCTATCGACCCGCCTGCGAGGGCTGCGACGCCTGCGTCTCCATGCGCCTGCCCGTGCCTGAATTCGTCTTCTCACGCTCACAGCGCCGCGTCCTCGCGCGTAATGCCGACCTGACCCGCGACCTTGTCGAGGCTGAAGCCACCACCGAACAATTTGAACTGCTCAAGCGCTACCTGCTGGCGCGCCATCCCGGTGGCGGCATGACCGACATGAGCTGGGCCGATTATGTCGCCATGGTCGAGGACACGTCTGTCCGCACGCATCTGATCGAGTACCGCCTGCCATCGACTGACAGCGGTCCCGGGGATCTTGTGGCCGTGACGCTGACCGACTTGCTCAGCGATGGCTTGTCGATGGTTTACAGCTATTTCGACCCGGCTATTGTCCAGCGTTCTCTCGGTGTGTTCGCCATACTGGACCACGTGCGCCAGGCCGCGACAGTGGGGCTGCCGTTCGTTTATCTGGGCTATTGGGTCCAGGGCTCGCGCAAGATGGACTACAAGGCAAGTTTCCGCCCGATGGATGTTCTCCGCCCCACGGGATGGACCCGGCTGGCATCCTGATCTGTCGGCCCAATACTTGACTATCCAGCAGGGTCATCTATACGCAGCGCACGTTCGGGACAGGTCTGGCGATTACGCGCCGCCCGCTCGCCCACCGAGGGGCGGTTCCGCGCATTCCCTGTCACCCCGACGCCGGGGCGACCCCTTGTCCCCCGCCGTTCCTCGGATGGAACGGCCCCTTTGTCCCAAGGACACATGACCGAATTC
>QBLX01000090.1:3150-5686 GCA_003241825.1 Alphaproteobacteria bacterium | reverse complement strand
CGACCCTGGGCCTTTCGCCCACGACCCTTAAGGCGGTCGCCGACACCGGCTACACCACAGCCACCCCGATCCAGGCCCAGGCCATTCCCGTGGCGCTTGCCGGACGCGACGTCCTTGGCATCGCCCAGACCGGGACAGGCAAGACCGCAGCCTTCACCCTTCCGCTTGTCGACCGGCTGTCCAAGGGCCGCGCACGGGCGCGCATGCCTCGCGCCCTCGTTCTGGCTCCGACCCGCGAACTTGCCGACCAGGTCGCCGAGAGCTTCGCGAAATACGCCAAGGGGACCAAGCTCACCTGGGTCCTGCTGATCGGCGGTGTGTCGATGGGTGATCAGGTTGCCGCCCTGAACAAGGGCGTGGACGTCCTTATCGCGACCCCCGGCCGCCTGCTGGACCTGTTCGAGCGCGGCAAGATGCTGCTGACCGGCGTCGAGATGATGGTCGTCGACGAGGCCGACCGGATGCTCGACATGGGGTTCATCCCCGACATCGAACGCATCTTCAAACTCACCCCGCCCAAGCGCCAGACCCTGTTCTTCTCGGCGACCATGCCGCCAGAGATCACGCGGCTGACGACACAGTTTCTCAAGGACCCGACACGGATCGAGGCCTCGCGGCCGGCCATGACGGCCGAGACCATCACCCAGTATCTGGTCCGCATCCCGTCCACCGACCCCAAGATGAAGCGTGCGGCCCTGCGACAGCTGGTTGCTCGCGAGGACGTCAGGAACGGGATCGTGTTCTGTAACCGGAAGTCCGAGGTCGATGTTGTCGCCAAGTCACTGAAGCAGCACGGTTTCGATGCAGCCCCTATCCATGGGGACCTGGACCAGAGCCTGCGCACCAAGACACTCGCCGCCTTCCGGTCCGGGGAGTTGAAGCTGCTTGTCGCCTCGGATGTAGCCGCGCGCGGCCTCGATATTCCCGATGTCAGCCACGTCTTCAACTACGACGTCTCTCACCACGCCGACGACTATGTGCACCGCATTGGCCGGACCGGCCGCGCGGGGAAACTGGGCCAGACCTTCATGATCGTGACGCCCGGCGACGACAAGTCGCTGGATAAGGTCCTGAAACTGATCAAGATGGACCCCCAGGAGCTGAAGCTCGATCTCTCGGGCGACATGAGCGGGCGATCGGCTTCAGGCCGGACCGGGACTTCGACAGACAAATCGCCTGAAGCGCCGACACGATCGAGAGGCCGTTCACGCAAGACGACGGCAGAGGTCGCTCCCGATGCCCTTGAGACCGAGGCTGCGCCCGTCGAGATGGCACCGGCCCCGAGCGAAGCCCGGCATCTGGCCGAGCCGTCGAAGGCCCCGCGTTCCCGCGCCCGTCGTGCGTCAAAGGCCGTGATCTCGCCCGCGCGCGACACCTCCGAAACGGCACCCGTCGGGGCGCTGCCAGCAACACCCGCCGCACTGGCCCTGGCCGAGGCTCCTGCTCCTGCTCCCGCTCACGCTCCTGCGGTAGCGGAACGCCCGCGCAGCGAGCCGCAACTGCGTCAGGCCGATCGTCGCCCCGGCGGACGTGATGATCGCGATCAGGCCCCCGCTCGCGAAGGCGCGGGCTTCGGGTCGGACATCCCTGCGTTTCTGAGACGCGCGCCAACACGCCAACGTTGATTTTGCTCATCATAATGGCCGCTCATGGCCGTGCTTAACCCTGTGTTACGGAACCGTACGTAGGCTACTGTTCTTATCGCCGTAAAATCTGCGCGCGTCGGGAACATGTGATGACGACACAGGTCGAAACCGCCCTCCGGGGCCCTGAAGCCTTCGCAATGGCGCGCCAGGCTCTGATCGACATGGAAACGGCAGGCGTCTGGCCTACGCCGCTCAATTTCGAACTCTGGCTCCACTATATCGGCGATCCGGAAAGCCCGCTCGGCAAGGAAATGAACCGGTTGCTCTCCAGCACGGATGCCTTCACCGAGGGCACTTCAGAGATGCTTGCGGCCGAATACCTTCCGCGAGGACGTCTCTCTGAGGAAATTCGCGACGCCGGTGCCGTTCTGGACCGCGAATTGTCGAGCATGTCAGACGCCATTGCCAACGCAAAAAGGTCCCAGGCGGCCTACGGCGCGACACTCGCGGACGCCTCGGCCAGTATCGAAAAGGTCGCCCAGCCCGACGATCTGCGTGAAGTGGTCAGCGAGCTGAGCAGTGCCACCACACGGATTCAGAAAGAAAACACGGCGCTTGAGCGTCGCCTCAATGCGTCGACCAAGGAGGTGGCCCGTTTGCGCGAACACCTCGAACAGGTCCGGCGCGATGCCATGACCGATGCCCTCACGAACCTGGCTAACCGCAAGGCGTTTGATGAGGCACTCCTGCGAGCCTGTGAGGTCGCGGATGCGAACAAGTCCGCGCTCTGCCTTGCCGTTCTGGATATCGACCACTTCAAGCGTTTCAATGACACCTGGGGTCACCAGACCGGAGACCAGGTGCTGCGGTACGTGGCCAGCGTCATCGGCAGGATTTCCAAGGTCCCGCGCGTCGCCGCACGATATGGCGGGGAAGAGTTCGCCATCATC
>QBLX01000090.1:0-3140 GCA_003241825.1 Alphaproteobacteria bacterium | reverse complement strand
TCCCGAACGAGAGCACGGAGGCCGTCGAGCTGGCGCTCAACAAGATCCGCCAGGAAATCGGCACGCGGGCCCTGCGCCGACGCTCGACCAACGACGATCTGGGTGCAGTGACGATCTCGGCGGGCGTTGCCATGCGGCATCCGGGCGAGAGCGGGTCATGCCTGCTCGATCGCGCCGACGGTGCCCTGTACGTATCCAAGCGCAGTGGTCGCAACCTTGTGACCAATGCCGAAAGCGTCGCCAAAGCGGCATAGGGACAATGCCCATGTGCGGCGCGGTCCTTTGCACTTTGGCACTCTGCGCCTAATCTGATTTCCATGCGCAGCCTTGCCTTTGCCGTCGCCTATTGGGCCCTCTCCATAGGTTACGGCCTTACGGCGGCCTTTGCCGCTCTCGTGCCCGGGCGCGACGCCACGGCCTGGGTCATTCGTCGATATGTCGCCCGTATGGTTCAGGCCATGCAACTCCTGGCCGGGATCACGATCCACGTGCGCGGCAAGGACCGTCTGCCCTCAGGGGCGTTCATCATCGCCTCCAAACACCAGAGTTGGGGTGACGGCTTTGCCACCTATGACCAGTTCGACGATCTGGCCTTCGTCACAGGCGACCATCTGGAAAAGTTTCCGCTGCTGGGCACCGTCCTGCGCAAGCTGGGGGCCATCGTCGTCAACAATTGCGGCGGCCGTGAAGCCCGGGATTCGCTGAAGCAGAGCGGGGCCGCCGCCCATGCCGAGGGCCGAAGGATCCTGATCTATCCAGAGGGCAATCTGGCGAAGGTGGGCGAGAAATTCCGCTATCGGTCGGGCGTCTGGCACATGTACCGCGACTTCGACATGCCGGTCGTGCCCCTGGCCTCCAACCTCGGCCTGTTCTGGCCGCAGGAGGAATACCGCAAACACCCTGGCGTCGCCACGCTGGAGTTCCTCGACCCGATCCCCACCGGGCTCGACAAGGAAGAGTTTCTTGCCCGCCTCGAAGCCCTGGTCGAGAACCGGACCGCCGAACTTATCGCCGAGGCCCGTGGCGGCCCCGTCCTTGCCAATGTGCGTGTCCTTGCCCCGGACGAGGTGAAGAAACTGGCCGCGACGACCGCCTAGGTCGCAGGGACGACGGCTCCGTCATACTTTCCGGCGATGAAATCCTTGACCGCCTGGGACCGCAACGCTGTTGCCAGGGCCTGCACGCGTGGGTCCGACTGGTTCTCGGTCCTCGCCACCAGATAGTTGACATAGGGGCTGTCGCCACCCTCAAGGGCCAGGGCGTCCGTGCGGGGCTTCAATCCGGCATCCAGTGCATAGTTGGTGTTGATCACCGCCAGGTCGACCTGGTCCAGCACGCGCGGCAAGGTCGCCGCCTCGATCTCGCGGAACCGGATGGCCTTGGGATTGCCGGTCACGTCCCGCACCGTCTGGAGCGGGTTCTGGGCGTCCCGCAGCGTGATCAGTCCGGCAGACTGCAGCAGCAGCAGCGACCTCCCTGTATTCGAAGCGTCATTGGGCAGGGCCACATCAGCCCCGTTCGGGAGTTCAGCCAGGGCCTTGAACTTGCGGGAGTAGGCTCCGAGCGGCTCGACATGCACCCCGGCGACCGTCACCAGCGTCGCGCTGCGGGCAGCGTTGAACTCGTCCAGATAGGGCCTGGTCTGGAAATAGTTCACGTCCAGCCCCCCTTCGACCAGCTGGGTATTGGGCTGGACGTAGTCGTTGAACACCCGGATCTCGATGGGCGTGCCCGCCGCTTCCAGCGTAGGCTTGAGGAATTCCAGGATTTCGGCGTGCGGCACGGCCGTCGCACCGACGACCAGCGGACCCGTGCCATCGGAAGCCTTGTCAGCCCCCTGCCCGCAGGCAGCAAGGGTCAGGGCAGCAGCGGCAAGAAGCAGGGTACGACGAAGCATGGGGATCACTCGAAAATCTAGCGGTGAGAAACCCTAGCGACCAATCGGTCACCGAGCATCTGAAGAATCTGCACCAGCACCAGCAGCAAAACTACGGTCACCACCATGACATCCGTCTGGAACCGCTGATAGCCGAACCGGATGGCCAGATCACCCAACCCTCCAGCACCGACCACGCCGGCCATGGCCGTATAGCTGACCAGGGCGATCGCCGTGACGGTGGCCCCGGCGATAATCCCCGGCATGGCCTCGGGCAGCAGGGCCCGCGTCACGATCTGGAAGGTCGAGCCGCCCATGGCCTGGGTGGCCTCGACCACACCCTTGTCCACCTCGCGCAGCGCTGTCTCGACAAGTCGCGCATAGAAGGGCGCTGCACCAACCACCAGCGGCGGAATGGCACCCGCTACCCCCAGCGACGTCCCGACCAGCAGGACCGTGACCGGCAGCATGACGATCAGCAGGATAATGAAAGGCACCGACCGCAGGATGTTGACCACCAGCGAAAGAACGCCATTCAACAGTGGATTGGCCGCCAGCCGCCCCTTGCCCGACAGGTAGAGTAACACCCCCAGCGGTATCCCGAAGACGACCGTCAGGGCCATGGCTCCGAACAGCATGAACAGGGTGTCGCGCGTCGCACGGGCGATCTCGGGCCAGTCGACGTTGGCAAAGAACTCCATCAGAGCGCCTCCACCACGACGCCATTGGCGGTCAACTGGGCGATGGCGGCGTCGGCTTCCCCGCCGGTGAAGGCGACGACCATCTGGCCGTAGGGCTCGCCCCGGATCCGGCTGATCCGGCCCGACAGGATGGAATAGTCCACGCCGGTTGCGCGGGCGACGCGGCTGAGCTCGGGATCATAGGTCGCGGCTCCGCGGAAGGTCAGCCGGGCCAGCCGCCCGCCCGCCGGGACCGCTGCGGCGTCATGGGTCTCGCCCCCCTCGCCCTCGGCCAGCATGGCGCGGGTCACGGGAGACTGCGGATGCAGGAAGACGTCTGCGGTCGCCCCCTCCTCCACCACCCGGCCGTCCTTCAGCACCGCCACCCGGTCACAGACCCTGCGAACCACTTCCATCTGGTGGGTGATCAGGACGATGGTCAGGCCGAGGTCCCGGTTCAGCCCGTCCAGCAGGCTCAGAATTTCATCTGTCGTCTCTGGATCCAGCGCACTGGTCGCCTCGTCGCACAGCAGCACCTCGGGACCGCAGGCCAGGGCCCGGGCGATACCCACCCTCTGTTTCTG
>QBLX01000008.1:38565-49753 GCA_003241825.1 Alphaproteobacteria bacterium | reverse complement strand
CCATACCAATGGGGGCGCTATCGGGGGCTGGCCGACATGATGAAACAGCCACCGCTCGAACAGCATCTGATGGACAATGTCTTCTTCGATACCTGCGTCTATCACCAGCCCGGCGTTGATCTGCTGACCGAGGTCATCAACACACCGAACATCCTTTTCGGGTCGGAAATGGTGGGGGCCGTCCGGGGGATAGATCCCCGGACCGGCCAGTATTTCGACGACACCAAACGCTACATCGACAACGCCCTGATCACGGATGCCCAGCGCCACGCCATTTTCGAAGGCAATGCGCGGCGCGTGTTTCCCCGCCTCGACGCCAAGCTGAAGGAAAGAGGACTATGACCGCGCCTCGCGATATTCATGCCTATCTGGCCGAGATGGATGACATCCCGGGAACCCGTGTCTTCACGGCTGCTCGTGCCCGTAAGGGATATCACCTGAACCAGTTCGCCATGAGCCTGATGAAGGCCGCGAACCGTGAAGCCTTCAAGGCCGACGAGCGCGCCTACCTCGATGCCTGGCCGATGACTGCCGATCAGAAGCAGGCGGTCCTGGACCGGGATTTCAATCGGTGCCTGTCGCTCGGTGGCAATATCTATTTCCTTGCCAAGCTCTTCTCGACCGACGGCAAGAGCTTTGCCCAGGCCGTGTCGACCATGACCGACATGAGTTTCGAAGAGTACACGGCGATGATGATTGCCGGAGGTCGTTCCCCTGTCGGACAGCGCTCGATCAAGGAGAAATACTGATGGCTCGCATCACCGCAGGCGTGGCCTGCAGCCATATTCCGGCTCTCGGGGTTGCCATCGATTTCGACAAGACCGGAGAGGATTACTGGGCGCCAGCCTTTGCGGGCTTCGACTGGACCCGAAAGTGGGAGCAGCAGGAAAAGCCTGACGTCGTGATCCTGGTCTACAATGACCATGCGACGGCATTCGACATGAAGATCATCCCGACCTTTGCCATCGGGTGCGCCGAAAGCTTTGCGCCCGCCGACGAGGGCTGGGGACCACGAAAGGTTCCGGTCGTCGACGGCCATCCCGACCTTGCCTGGCATATCGCCCAGAGTGCGATCCTGGACGAGTTCGACATGACCATCATCAACGAGATGGAGGTTGATCACGGTCTGACGGTGCCGCTGTCGATGATGTTCGGGAAGGTCGACAAATGGCCTTGCCGGGTCATTCCCCTTGCCGTGAACGTGGTCACGTATCCGCCGCCCTCGGGCAATCGCTGCTGGTCGCTGGGTGAGGCCATCCGGCGTGCCGTCGAAAGCTATCCCGAAGACCTGAACGTCCAGGTCTGGGGCACGGGCGGCATGAGCCATCAACTGCAGGGCCCCCGCGCGGGCCTGATCAACCGCGAATGGGACAACCGCTTTCTGGACCAGCTATCGGGCTCGACCGACGCACTGCGTCACATTCCTCATATCGAGTATCTGCGCGAGACCGGGTCCGAGGGGATCGAGATGGTCATGTGGCTGATCATGCGCGGTGCCATGGGTCTGACGACCGAGCAGTTGCATCGCCATTATCATGTGCCGGCATCGAATACGGCCGTCGGGCATATCGTCCTTCGACCCGTCCCGGACCCTTCAGCGGCAAAAGACAGCGAAGGAGCAAGCGCATGAAGATCGCACTGGCAGGTGCCGGGGCCTTTGGTGAGAAACACCTCGACGGGCTCAAGCTGATCGAAGGGGTTGAGGTGGTCAGCCTGATTGGTCGCACACGTGAATCGACAGAGGCCGTCGCAGCGAAATACGGCATCAGGCACGTCACGACCGATCTGGCCGAAAGTCTGGCCATGCCAGAGGTTGACGCTGTCATCCTCTGCACGCCGACCCAGATGCACGCCGCCCAGGCGATTGCATGCATGGAGGCGGGCAAACATGTTCAGGTCGAAATCCCGCTCGCCGACAGCCTGGCTGATGCGCAGGCCGTGTTCGACAAGCAGCGCGAGACCGGGCTGGTCTGCATGGTCGGCCATACCCGGCGCTTTAACCCCAGCCACCAGTATATCCATAACAAGGTCAGAGCCGGAGAGCTGAACATCCAGCAGATGGACGTCCAGACCTATTTCTTTCGTCGCAAGAACATGAACGCCAAGGGCCAGCCCCGGAGCTGGACCGATCATCTCCTGTGGCACCACGCTGCGCATACGGTCGATCTGTTTGCCTATCAGTGCGGGCCGATCGTGAAGGCCAATGCCATCGAGGGTCCGCATCATCCCGAACTCGGGATCGCGATGGACCTATCGATCCAGCTCAAGGCCGAGAGCGGGGCGATCTGCACACTGTCGCTGTCATTCAACAACGATGGGCCACTGGGGACCTTCTTCCGCTACATCGGCGACAACGGCACCTGGCTGGCCCGATATGATGACCTCTTCACGGGCAAGGAAGAGCCGGTCGATGTGTCGAACGTTGATGTGTCGATGAACGGAATCGAGCTGCAGGATCGCGAGTTCATTGCGGCGATCCGCGAGGGGCGCGAGCCCAACAGCTCCGTTGCCCAGG
Organism: Alphaproteobacteria bacterium; assembly: GCA_003241825.1. Lineage (GTDB taxonomy): Bacteria > Pseudomonadota > Alphaproteobacteria > Caulobacterales > Caulobacteraceae > Brevundimonas. Next base: position 47,238 of record QBLX01000008.1, on the reverse strand, counting down.
TGCTGGACTGTTATCGGGTTCTGGATCAGCTCGACAAACAACTTGTTCCATGAGCCGCAGCCGGACCCAGGTCGCCATCGTCGGGGGTGGTCCCGCCGGTCTTCTGCTGGGCCATCTCTTGCGGTTCGAGGGAATAGATGTCGTCATCGTTGAACGGGCCACTGCTGACTATGTGCTGGGGCGAATCCGGGCCGGTGTCCTCGAGGCAACCCTGACGGACCTGCTGCACAGGCTCGGCATCGACGAGCGCCTGAAAACGGAGGGACTGCCGCACGATGGTTTCTGCCTCGCTGATGGCGAGAAGCTGATCCGTATCGATGTGGGTGAACTGACGGGCAAGAAAGTAACTGTCTATGGGCAGACCGAGGTCACGCGCGATCTGATGGATGCTGCCCCGGATCGTGGCCTCGAGATCATCTATGAGGCGGGGACTGTTGCCCTGCATGACGTTGAGACCGAAACACCCTGGCTGACCTATTCGAGGGACGGCTTAGAGCACCGTCTGGACGCTCGCTTCATCTGCGGCTGTGACGGGTTTCATGGGCCGTCGAGAAAAGCGATTCCGGACTCCGTCGGGCGGACCTTCGAGAAGGTCTACCCCTTCGGCTGGCTGGGCATACTCGCCGATGTGCCTCCCTGCCACCATGAACTGATCTATGCCAACCACCCGAACGGCTTTGCCCTGGCGTCGATGCGATCGGCGACGCGCAGCCGGTACTATATCCAGGTGCCGGTCGACGAAGATATCAGCCAATGGCCAGACGACCGTCTGTGGGATGAACTGGCCGTACGACTCGGGCCGGAGGCGGCCAGCCACATGACGCGAGGCCCGGCGATCGAGAAATCCATCGCACCCTTGCGGTCATTTGTGTTCGAGCCGATGCGGTATGGCTCTCTGTTTCTGGCGGGAGATTCTGCCCACATCGTACCGCCGACCGGGGCAAAGGGGCTGAACCTGGCCGCGTCCGACGTGACCTATCTGTCCGAGGCGTTGATCCGCTATTTCAAGGCAGGTGATATCGTCGGCATAGCTGGCTATTCGGACCGTGCACTGGCGCGGGTCTGGAAGTCCGAGCGGTTCAGCTGGCAGCTCACGACGTTGATGCACCGTTTTCCGGGTGCCGATGGGTTTGACCGGCGCATGCAACAGGCCGAGCTCGACTACATTTCCGGCTCGCGGTCGGCCCAGGCGGCGATCGCCGAGAACTATGTAGGGCTGCCGCTCTAGTGCATTCTGTCGTCGAGAGACGGCACGTCAGGCCTCGACCCACTGATAGATCAGGGCTTCGCGAAACGTGAAAACTGTGCGGGAGCGCCAGTTTAACGTGACAGCATCGTCTTTCCCGCGGCTGGCTAATCCTCCGGGGCGATCATCACCAAGGCGCCGTCCAGGGCTTCGGTGAACGGAACCTGGCACGCTAGGCGCGAATTGGCCTGGCGGTGGTTGGAACTGTCGAGCAGGTCACCTTCGTCGTCCGAGATCAGTGGTGTCAGTCCAATGAACGCCTCATCCACGTAGATGTGGCAGGTAGCGCAGGAGCAGCAGCCGCCGCACAAGGCCAGGATCTCATCGACGCCGCCATCGCGAATGATTTCCATCAGGGTCAGGCCAGCGTCGCCAGTCAGGCTGTGAACTTCGCCGTCGCGAGCTTTAACGTTGAGCGTGGGCATATTGAACCTTTCGATAAGACCTCGGGACGCGGAGGATTAGGCCGCGTTCTTCAGGGCGACGGAAACGTCAGCGAGATGACTGCGAGACAGCTGGGCACCGCTTTCCACCAGCTTGCGGCCCTGGGCATAGTCCCTGGTGGCATTGACGCAGTCCAAGGCGATGCCCTTGCCCTGCCGCAAGTAGATGATCGAGAAGGCGCGCGAGGCGATGTCGCCGCGGACCACGATTTCGTCGTGGCCGATCGACAGGCCCACCGTTTGCAGGCGCAGGTCGTACTGGTTGGACCAGAACCACGGGACAGCGTGATAGGGCTCGGCGACGCCGGCGATGGTCTTGGCCACGACATTGGCCTGGTCGTTGGCGTTCTGAACGCTCTCCAGGCGGATGTGGGCGCCCAGGGCGAAGGCGTTGCCGTGGGCGGCGCAGTCGCCGATCGCGAAGATGTCGGGCAGGGACGTTCGGCAGTGACCATCGACATCCACGCCGTTCGATCCTGCGGCTCCCGCATCGAACAGCGGAGCCACCGCCGGAATGATGCCGATGCCAACGATGACCATCTGGCAGGCGATGGGCTCGTCGTCGGACAGGCGCACCAAGATGCCGCCTGTCGGGCCGGGCTGGAGGCAATCGACCGTCACGCCAAGGCGCACATCAACGCCGTGAGCCCGGTGTTCAGCCTCATAGAACCGCGACAGCGGTTCTCCAGCCACTCGCGCCAGAACCCGGGGGAGCGCCTCGAGGACCGTGACCTGCTTGCCCAGCTTTGTCAGCACGGCGGCGGCTTCAAGGCCGATATAGCCACCGCCGATGACGCAGACATGTTGGACAACGCCCAATTCATCCATGATCTTGTCCACGTCCTGACGGGTGCGCACGCTGTGGACGCCAGGCAAGTCATGGCCCGCGCAGGTCAGGCGTCGCGGGCTGCCGCCGGTAGCCCAGATCAATTGACAGTAGCCGATCACCTCGCCCGTCTCAGTGTTCACCTGGCGGGCGACGGCGTTGACGCTGAGGACCCGCGACCCTAGCAGCAGGTCGACCTGCTTGTCGGCCCAGAAGGTCGTCGGCCTGATCAGGATCCGCTCGAAGGGCTTTTCCCGCGCCAGGTAGTCCTTGGACAGCGGCGGACGCTCATAAGGGGGGTGCGGCTCATCGCCGAGAATGGCGATGGTTCCGGCGAACTTCTGCTGGCGCAGGGCGATCGCGGCCTGCGCGCCCCCATGCCCACCGCCGACGATCAGCACGTCAAAGGTTTTCATGTCTGTGGCTCTCGTCTTGGCGCTTCAACGGTGGGTATGGGGCCAAGTCGGCTAGGCCTCGGCCTCTGCCGCAGGCACTGGATCGGCGTTCTCCCGGGCGATAACGCGGTCGATCATCAGTCGCGATCTGGCACCGCCGGCGTCTATGTTGAGCTTCAGAAGTCGACGTTCGGGGTATTGCGACAAGTTGCGTTGCTGCTGTTCCAGCATGTCGAGATCCTCACTGAAGATCTTGGTCTGGCCTTCGCGGATGGTGTCTGTCAGCGCCTGATCCTTGACGGCGAACTGCCGCGCCATACCCCAGAAATACCAATGGGTCGTCTCGGTCTCGGGCGTGATGAAGTCCACTACGATGCTGGAGGCCTTTTTGGACAGCTCTGCATCGTAGCCGCCATGACCTTCCAGGGCGACTCCGACCTCGATCATCACGTGGCTGGGCAGGTTGAAGCGGCAAATCTGCCAGCGATCGACGATCGCGTCCTCCGGGAGGCCCGCGCCCTTGAGTGCCATGCGCCAGAAGGGAGGCGCGCTGACCTTTTCCATCATCCGGCTGGTGATGACTTCCTGGCCTTCTACGCGGGTTTTCACCGGCGCCTCGTCGATTTCCTTTTGCCCGATGCTGCTGGCATGGACATAGGTCTCGTGCGTCAGGTCCATCAGGTTGTCGATCATCAGGCGGTAGTCGCACTTGACGTGAAAGAGGCCGCCGCCATAGGCCCAGTCGTCGCTTTCGCCCCAGGGCAGGTGGTGAATCTTGTCGGCGGAGGCCAGAGCAGGATCGCCCGGCCAGACCCAGACAAAGCCGTAGCGCTCGATCACTGGAAAGGTGCGAACGGGCGGGAAATTCTTGACCCGTTGTCCCGGCATGTTGTCGGCGCGGCCCTGGCAGTCGATCGCCAGGCCATGGTAGCCGCAGACCAGCGTCTCCTCGCGCACAAAGCCTAGCGAAAGTGGCGCACCCCGATGCGGGCAGAAGTCCTCAAGGGCGACGACGATGCCGCTCTTGGGGCGGAAGAAGGCCATGCGGACGCCACAGATCTGGCGCGCCAGGGGCTTGCTGCCAATCTCATCGGGAGTAGCGGCCACATACCAGGTGTTTAACGGCCAGATCGCGTGCGTCACGGTCGCGGTCGCGGCGGTGTCCGAGGTCTGGAGTTCGGTGAATGTTTCCAAGGTTCTGCTATCCGTTTCAGGCGGCTATGGTGACGTTGTCGCGCTCGTCGCGCATCAGAAAGCTAAGGACTTGTCCGGCCTGCCGGCCCCCGTCACGCGAGTTCGCAGGACTGCCTTCGCGACCTTTCCCGAGCCCGTGCGAGGTAAGGCTTCGACCACGCTCATCGCCCTGGGTAGCTTGTACTGGGCTATCCGGTTTTTGAGATGGGCAATAACCGACTCGAAACCGATCGTCTTGTCAGAGTGCGCCACAAAAAGGTGGCCGACTTCGCCCCATCGTCCGTCCGGAATACCGACCACGGCGCACTCGGTAATGCCCGGATAATCTGCCATCGCCGCTTCGATTTCGGCAGGATAGACGTTTTCTCCGCCCGAGATGAACATGTCCTTCTTGCGGTCCACGATGGAGAAGAAGCCGTCGGGATCGCGGGAGGCGATGTCGCCGGTCCGGAACCAGCCGTCCTCGGTGAAGGCTGCCGTGGTTACCTCGGGTTGGCGCCAATAGCCGCTGAACAGATTGTCGCCGCGCAGCAGCAGTTCGCCCGCTGTGCCCGGAGCCGCATCCTGGCCGTCGGCACCTTCGATCCGCACCTGGACACCTGGTGCCGGAATGCCCGCCGACCCTGCCTTGGCAAGGATGGTCCCGGGATCCAGCGACATTCCGAGAACTGTCCCTGCCTCACTCATCCCGTATCCGTCTGCCACAGGTACACCCGCATCAAGCCAGGCCTTGATCGCCGCTGCTGGATGCGGCGCCCCGCCTGTGAACAGGGCGGTCAGACGCCCTAGCGCCCGGCCGTCAAAGCCTGGTTCGGCGCGGAGAAGGTCCGCCATCTGCGGCACGCAGAAATAGTGGGTCACGCCCAGCGCCGGATCGCCCAGCCGCGCGAGGGTACGGGCCGGATCGAAGCCATCTGAGACCAGGAACGTCGCGCCCTGCATCAGGACAGGGCGTACGCCGGTGATCAGGCCGATGATATGGAACATCGGTGTGTCGATCAGCATCAGGCTGGAGGCATTGACCTGACTCAACAGCCCGAAATTGAGCGCCGTTTGCCGCTGCGCCCGCTCTGACAGCATCACGCCCTTCGGCTTGCCCGAGGTCCCGGAGGTAAACAGGATCAGCGAGATGCGTTCGGGATCTACGTCTTCGGCAAAGGTCTCGGTCGCAGTATCGATCCCGGCGCTCAGGGTGTCCAGCAAGATGCCCGACAGTCCGACGCGATCCATTTCCGCATCACCGACCAGCAGCGCAGGCTCTGCGTCGCTCAGCAATCCTTCGATCTCGACGGGGCTCAGGCGCCAGTTCAGCGGCGCATAGATCAACCCTGCCCGCGCGCAGGCCAGATGCAGGATGACCAGTTCGACACGGTTCCTGGCCAGAGAGGCCACTCGCTCCCCGACCTTGAGACCATAGGCCCCGCGCAACAGGGCTGCACATCGACCGATTGCTTGGTCGAACTCCCGATAGCTCCAACGCCGGCCGGAGGCGAGGTCGACCGCCGCAACGGCGTTTGCCTGGCGGATCGCGTGGAACGCCGTGTCGTCGACCGGCCCCATGTTCAGGCCGACGCCTTCTTCGTCAGGTCATAGGATCCCAGGCCGGGCTTGTAGGTCTTGTCGTCGATGAACTGTTTTATGCCTTCCTTGCGGCCGTGGTTGTCGAAGGAGTTGGCGGCCTCCTGGACCCGGACCAGATAGTCCTCCGCGTTGTCATAGGTCATTTCCTTGACCCGGCGCACGGCGTCCTTTGTGGCTTTCAATGCGACGGGATTCTTTTTGAGCAACACGGCGGCCACCTCGCGCACCCGGGCTTCGAGCCCGGAGAGCGGCACGCTCTCATTCACCAGTCGCCATTCGGCCGCCATGGTTCCGTCAATCAGTTCACCGGTGAGGGCATGGTACATGGCGTCGCGCATGGGAACCAGATCGACCACGACCTTGGTCGCGCCGCCGCCCGGCAGAATCCCCCAATTGATCTCCGAAAGGGCGAACTGGGCCTCGTCCGCTGCGATGGCCAAATCGCAGGCGTAGAGCGGGCCATACCCGCCACCGAAACACCAGCCGTTGACCATGGCGATGGTCGGCTTGTTGTACCAGCGCAGACGCCTCCACCAGCCATAGCTTTCACGCTGGGCCTGACGCACCGCACCGAGGCCCTTCGCCTCCTGTTCGCGGAAATACTCCTTGAGATCCATGCCCGCCGACCAGGCCGTGCCCTCCCCCTTGAGCACGAGAACGCCGAAGTCGGTGCGGTACTCCAGTTCATCAAGAATCTGGCCCATCCGGCGGTTCAGGTTGGGTGACATGCAGTTGCGCTTGTCCGGGCGATTGAAGCTGACCCAGGCGATCCCGTCCTCGATCTTATAGGTGGCGACATTCGGATCGTCAGTGGCGACGGTCATGATCTCATTCCAATGGGCGCCGATTGTCAGCGTCTGGGTAGCGTTCGGGGAGGCGATTGTGAATCGGTGCGCGGTCAGATCGGGAAGTGGCCAGGCTGGGTTTCAATCGTGATCCAGCGAAGCTCGGTGAAGCTGTCGATTCCGGCCTTGCCGCCGAATCGGCCGTAGCCCGATCCCTTGGTGCCACCGAACGGCATCTGGGCCTCGTCGTGCACGGTCGGGCCGTTGACATGGCAGATGCCGGACTTGATCAGCTTGGCCACCTTCAGGCCGCGCGCGATATCGCGTGTGAACACCGACGCAGACAGGCCGTATTCGGTGTCGTTGGCCAGTTCGACGGCGTGAGCCTCGTCACGGGCGCGGATCACGGCAACGACGGGGCCGAAGCTCTCCTCGATGAAAAGTCGCATCGAGGACGTTACCTTGTCGACAACGGTCGCCGGCATCAGCACACCGTTCGATGGCCCACCGGTTACGGAGACGGCACCGGCTGCGATGGCGTCGGCCACCAGTTCCTCGACGTGGTGAACTGATTTCAGGTCAACGACAGCTCCCAGAGGCGTGTTGCCCAGGCGTGGATCGCCGACGGCCAGGGTCCCGACCTTGGTCTTGAACCTGTCGACGAAGACGTCGGCAACGGCCTCAACAACGATAATCCGTTCGGTCGACATACATATCTGGCCCTGGTTCATGAAGGCACCGAAAGCAGCGGCCTTCACCGCCTCGTCGAGATCCGCGTCGTCCAGGACAATGAGTGGTGCCTTGCCGCCGAGTTCCAGCAGGACCGGCTTCAGGTGTTCGGCTGCGCGTCGGGCAACGATCTTGCCGACAGCGGTCGAGCCGGTGAAGTTGATGCGTCGGACCGCGGGATGATCGATCAGGGCACCAACCACGACCCCCGCATCAGCCGGGGCGTTCGACACCACATTGACGACACCCTCGGGGAAGCCGGCGTCGGCGAATGCCTCGACAATCAGGCCATGGGTCCGTGGACAGATCTCCGAGGCCTTCAGCACTACTGTATTGCCGCACGCCAGGGGAACAGCGATCGCTCGGACGCCCAGAATGATTGGCGCATTCCACGGCGCAATGCCCAGGATCACGCCAGCAGGTTCGCGCAAGGCCATGGCGAGACAGCCCGGCTTGTCCGACGGTATGACTTCGCCCCCGATCTGGGTGGTCAGGGCGGCGGCCTCTCTGAGCATGCTCGCCGCCAGCATCAGGTTGAAACGGGCCCATCCCTCGGTCGCGCCAATCTCGTTCTGCATGGCCTCGACGAAGGCATCGACCTTCGCCTCCAGTGCCGTGGCGGCTTTGTTCAGCATGCCTCGGCGGGCGTTGGGGCCGATCGCGCTCCAGCCGGGCAGGGCGGCTGCGGCGGCGTCAACTGCAGCATTTGCCTGGTCGACTGTCGCGGCAGGGGCCTCACTGGCCACTTCGCCGGTCAGAGGATTCAGCCGCTGGAAGGTCGCGGCCGGTTTTGCACTGAGGTTCGCCGTATCAGACATGTCCACCCTGTGAATTTGGCTCTTAATGCTATGAAACATAGCGTTCATTGTTGCCAACTTCAAGCGCCATCTGCATGATTGAGAGATGACGGTGACAACCCTCGCCCGCGATCTTCCCGATCTGTTTGAAGCGGAGATAAACAATCAGCTGGAAGGCCTGCTGGGCTATCAACTTCGGCGGACCTCGCTGGCAATGGGGGCTGATCTCGTGATCCGGCTGGAGCCCCTGGGGCTGACACTGATCACCATGTCAATACTGCTTTTGGTTGAGTCCAATCCTGGCATCACACAGAGTGAGATTGGCCGCCGACTGGCCATCAAACGCGCCAACATGGCACCGTTGACAGCCCAGCTTTCGGATAAGGGGCTGATTGACAGGGTCCGGTCTGACGGACGATCACACGGACTGAGTCTGACGTCAGGCGGGCAGGATCTTGCCTGCCGTGCCCGGGAGCATGTGCGAGCCAACGAGGCCCGGTTTCTGTCCCGGTTGAGACCGGGAGAACAGACGGTACTGGCGGACCTGCTGTTGCGTGTGAGAGGTGCAGGCGACGGCTGACGCGATCACCTGACGACAAACCACTGTTTCGCGCGTGCAACAGGGGGACGGGATCGGACCTGCCATGGTTCCCGCCTAGGATCAGGCACTTGCATCG
>QBLX01000008.1:34463-38555 GCA_003241825.1 Alphaproteobacteria bacterium | reverse complement strand
CTTGCATCGTGCGGCCCCGCCGTGAATTGCCAGGTTGCCGACAGGTAGCTGCGCGTGCTCGTCATTATCTGTCTGTCGGAAGTATCTCCACTATCGCGCACTCGACCGAGGCGATGCGCCCGTCCTTGATAGTGTAGTGGAGGAACTGCCGCATCTGCAGCACATCGCCCCTTGCCATTGGCATCAGCCCGGACGCGCCATGGGCTGCGAGGGTCTCTGCAGTCAGGTCGCGCCTGGCTTCCACGCGCACCACCGCATGGACCGCGGTCAGCGTGTCGCTTGCTGCCAGGTCGAGAACGGTAATGCTCTCGTCGATATAGGCGTGGAGGAAGCCGTAAAAGTCCTTCAGCGCCTTCCGCGAAGCGATTTCGACACCGAAGAAGCTGAGCCTGGGCGGGTCGATATAGAAGTCCGCCACGGCGTCGTACTTACGTCCATTAAAGGCCTCAAGGTACCTCTGGTATGCTGCGCTGTCCAAGATGATCCCCTTTTTGATGATGGGCCGGCAGTTCAGATGAAATGTTTGAGGGGCCCGGCACCGGCGCAGACCTCGGAATGCGCGAGCCTGGCCCGCGGCAGCAGCCGATCGAGCGCATAGGCGGCGGTACGCACCATATCGTCGTGTCCGGGCACGCTGCGCTGCAGGCGGGCAAAGCGTGCTGCAACCCAGCCGAGTGCGGTGATCATGGCAAGGTCAAGGAAGGCGGCAGCTGCGCCATCGGCATCGTCGGGGGTTCCGGCTTTCAGACGGTTGGCCGCGTCATCCAGAAGGTCCAGCGCGTCGACCAGGGGTGTGCCCTCGCCATCGAGACGGGCGATTGCCAGAAAGACCGCAAGCCCGGCGGAATCGCGCAGCACTCGGCGGTGGACGATATCGAGGGCCTGCATGCCGGAGGTTCCTTCGAATACTGCGAGGACCCGGGCGTCGCGAAGGATCTGCTCGACTGGCCAGTCGGCAGTATAACCTGCCCCGCCCAGCACCTGGATCGCGCCGCTGGCATTGTTGAATGCCGCATCCGCACCACAGGTCTTGAGGATCGGCAGCAGCCATTGAAGCAAAGCCTCGTAGTCGCGCCGCTCGCTCTCGTTCTTGGACCGCAAAGCGATATCGGCGATATTGGCGGTATTGAGAGTTAGCCCGCGGAGCAGTTGAGTACGCCCTGCCAGCTCCATAAGTTGGCGTTGGACATCACGGTGCGCGGTAATCGTAACCGGTGCCCCCGGCTTGCCGCCCTGGCGGCGTTCGCGGGCATAGGCATCGGCAATATCGCTTGCTGCTCCGGCCATGCCCAGCCCCATCGCGCCGACCGCCAGTCGCATCTGGGTAATCATGACGAACATCTGAGCAAGTCCGCGGCCGCGAACACCCAGCAACCGGGCGCTGGCGGCCTCAAAGCCCACCGCACAGGTCGGCGATCCGTGCAGGCCCAGTTTTTCTTCCAGTCGCCGAACGATCACAGAGTCAGGCTGGGCACCGCCGCCGGGGACAAGGAAAAGGCTGACTTCGGGTCGTTCTGTGCCGGGTGGATCGCTACGCGCCAATACACAGTGGATGATGTCGTCGGTCAGGTCATGGTCGCCAAAGCTGATCCAGCATTTCTCACCAGTGATCCGCCAACTGCCATCATCCTGCGGCATCGCATGGGTGTGCATTTGCATCACATCACTGCCTGCCCCTGCCTCGGAGATGCAGATGGTTGCGCCCAGCTCGCCTGACGCCAGTTCTGCCAGATGGCGATCGCTGTCCTCGTCCGAGGCGAAGGCCGCAATCAGCCGCGCGGCCGAGCGCTGCGGTACCGGCAACATGCCGAAGGCGGGGCAGGCGCGATCGAACAACTCTTGTACGGCGAGGCACATCGCCAACGGCAGTTCCTGCCCTCCATGATCGGCGCGATGGCCGATCGTGGGCCAGCCCGCCTCGACAAACGCCGTCCATGCCTCGCGATGGCCTGGCGCGGTCAGCACCCGGCCTCGAGACAGGGTGACGCCTTGCGTGTCCATTTGCAGGTTCAGCGGTTCGAGCAGGTCGCTGGCAAAACGGCCTGCCTCCTCAAGGATGGCCTGCGCAGTTTCGGGCCCGCACTCTTGGTAGGTCGGTGCGAGCTGTCGGACATCATCGAAGCGGAACGAAGCCTCGATATGCGCAAGGCTGAGCGCCGTGTCAGCCGAAGGTATGGCAGCGCGCATGGTGGCTCCTGACTGACGTTAAAGGCGAGCGCTGGTCGTAGTATGGATGAAGTGTCGTGCCACGCTCGACCGCCCGCAGAACAGTCATGCTTAAAGTACCGGCCCTGGCAGAAGTACGGGCCGGTCGTCCTTCAGACTGCATGATGCGTCTCTCGCCGGGTCATACTGTCAGCGCGCGAGGCTGACGACGCGGGTTGATACGAATTCCTTCATACCGACCTCGCCCTGTTCCCGGCCGATTCCGGATTGTTTGACGCCGCCAAAAGGCACGTCGAAGCGCAGGTCGAGATGCTTGTTGATCCAGACCGTCCCGGTTTCGATACGGCCAGCGACCGCAGTGGCCCGTTCAAGGTCGGTTCCCCACACCGTAGCGGCCAGGCCGAATTCGCTGGCATTGGCGTTCGCGACGGCCTCATCGATGCTGTCATAGCCTAGCACCGGGATCAGCGGGCCGAACTGCTCTTCCTGGACCAGTCTTGAAGACTCGGGCAGGTCGCGCGCGATCATCGGCTGGATGAAGTAGCCGGGCCGGTTGAGCTGGGCTCCCCCGGTCAACACCTTACCCGCAGCCTTTGTATCCGCGCTTAGGTCGATCAGCTTCTCGAACTGCATCTGGTTCTGGATGGGGCCGATCTGTGTGGTCGGGTCCATGCCGTCGCCCACAACTGTTGCCTCGGCGATCGCCACCAGCCTGTCGCACAGCCCGCCAACCATCGCCCGGGGCACATAGATCCGCTTGGCTGCCATGCAGGTCTGGCCAGCATTGTACGTGGCAGCCTGAAAAATCTTCGGTGCGAGATCGTCAAGGTCGACATCGTCCAGGATGATCGCAGCGTCGTTTCCGCCCAGTTCCAGTGTCAGTCGCTTCAGCAAGGGGGCAGCACTTGCCATGACCTTGCGCCCGGTTGCGGTTGACCCGGTAAAGCTGATCTTGGCGACATGAGGGTGTCCTGACAACGCAGCGCCCAGATCGTTGGCATCCACGAGGGTATTGAAAACTCCGGGCGGTAGCGTCGTGGCGGCGCACTCTCCCAGCAGCAGCGTCGTGAGCGGGGTGGTGGGGGCAGGCTTGGCGATAACGGTGTTGCCGGTCGACAGCGCAACAGCGACCTTGATTGACAGGAGGATCAGCGGGAAGTTCCAGGGGGTGATGCAGGCTACCACCCCTAGCGGCGCATATTGCTCGATCACCAGGCTGTTGGGTTCTGAGACCAGCGTCTGCGGGGAAAGCTTCTGGGCGCCGAAATGGCGGAAGGCGGCGATGGCTCCTCCCACTTCGAACTGGGCCTGGGCCAGGGGCTTGCCCTGTTCGCGGGTCAGCACCTGCGCGAACTCGCCGAACCTTGCTTCCATGGCGTCAGCCAGTTTCGACAATGCGGCATGGCGGACAGCGTGGTCGGCGGCACCCCAGGCCGGGAAGGCCCTGCGCGCAGCGGCCACGGCCTGCTCCAGTTGCGCGTTATCGGCGCGTGGGCAATCGGCAAAGGCTTCGCCCGTGGCAGGGTTGATGACGGGCAGGGTGTCTGCGCCGGCAACAAGTTGTCCGTCGATCAGCAGATTGAATTTCGTCATGTCAGGCCTCCAGCGCCTTGGTTGCAGAGATGTCTGTATTGGAAAGCAAGCTTGTCCCGTTCACCGTGCCCCGGCCCCCGAAACGCCGGACCGTGCATCTGCCGGTCGTCTTCTCTGGCCACGCACGCCTTCATGGCGATCAAGGCAACAATGCCGGGACGGTCGGGGCAGGAGAGGGTGCGACTGTTTTTCTGGGACACGGAATGCCTCGTGCTGGCCCGGCTGTCAGTCCGGGCTGGGCTTTCAGAGCAGGGCGAAATATCGGATTGTGTTGCCGGTCTTCTGTCGGCTGCCGATGCCCACGACGACGGTGCGCATCAGCCAGTCATAGGG
>QBLX01000008.1:0-34453 GCA_003241825.1 Alphaproteobacteria bacterium | reverse complement strand
GTCATAGGGGCCCTGGCTGACCTCAAAAGTGGGCGTGGTTCGCAGGTAGTAGTCCTCGAACGGCACTTCAGGCCCGTTGCGGAACATCCAGTCCTGGATCCTGGGGAGAACGTCGGGGGCCCTGCCGGCCAGATAGCCGCGGTTGTGCATCAGGATCAGCGCACTATCGTCCGCCTCGATCATGTATCGGGCATCCAGCGCCAGAACCTGATCCGGGCGGAACTGTGCCCAGTCGGCCCCGCTTCTGGGCACCAGCTTGCCGTTCAGATGCGGTCCACTGACAACACCGGTATCGACATAGGTTGCACCCCGCCCGTAGCCAGAGGGCATGTCAGGGATGTTTTGCAGATTGGCCCATTTCAATTCGATCTCGAATAGAAACTCGAAACGCGGTTCGGCTGGCAGCGACACATTCTCGAAATAGGGCATGGAAGGGTGTTCCGGATTTATAGCTTGGCGGCAGTGAATACGGGTCAAGGACGGGCGACGCTGACCAGGCGTCCGTCGGCAGTGACCGCGCCGGCCTGGATCGCGACGGTCGCCACATCGCCCGGATAGAGCCGGTGGGTGACACACGGGATCTCGGCATCCTCCGGGGTGCGGAACCCGCCGACCGATCTCACGCCGTCACCCGGGATGGCCCATGGCGTCCGCTGCGGCCAGAATGCTATCGCGATGTGCATGCAACAGATCGCGCAGGCTCCGCGGCTTGCGTCCGGTCAAGCGCTCGACATCATCGCTGATGACCGCAAAATAGCCGTCTCGCACCGCGACCTCGAAGCTCACCATATCGTCCGAGTTCCAGGGGAAGTTGGCGACGGTTAGATCATCGACGGGTTCGCGCGGGATGCCGATGGCATCGAACATCGCGTACAGGCCATCGACGTCTGTATCCAGGAACGTGACAGGACGATCTGAAACCTCGGCCAGGAGTTCACTGACCTGGTGATAGCTGATCAGCTCGGGCCCAGTGATGTTGTAGACCTTGCCCTCATGCCCCTCGCCCAGCAGCACCGCGACGGCCGATGCCACGCAGTCCTCGCGGCACACAAAGGCCATCTTGCCGTTGCGCGCGAGGCTGATCATCCGGCCGGTTGCGATATTCATCGGTGCCATCGCATCGCGCACGGCCTCCGAGTACTGGGCATCGCGCAGGGCGGTCCAAGTCAGACCCGACTGGCTCAGCAGGGCTTCGGTGAACACATGGTCCTTCACCGCCATCGACGGGTTGCTGGGGTTCGCCGCGATGAAGGACGTATAGACGATATGCGACACGCCTGCGGCCTTTGCCGCTTCCACCGCATTGGTGTGCTGGGGCTCGCGGAAGCCGACGCGGGTTCCGCTGATCATCAGCATCCTGTCCGCACCACGAAGTGCATCGGTCAGGCCACTGCGATCGTCGAAGTCGCCCTTGCGCACTACGCAGCCGCGCGCAGCGAAATCCTCCAGCTTCGCCGGCGAGCGTGAGATGAGGATGAGGTCCTGCGCCGGAACCGATTCAAGCAGCAGTTCGGTAGCGCTTCGGCCGAACTGGCCGGAAGCTCCGGTAATGGCAATGGTCATGGATCAGATCTCCCTTGCCTGATCGAGCCGCGCGCGCGGCACCCAGGTTCCGTGGACCTGCTCGCAGGTCACAAACGGCATAAGCACCTTGGCTATCGGACCTTTGGCGATGTCGTCGGCCTCGAAAATCCAGACCTGCTGGGCGAAATATCCCTCGGCCACGATCCAGTCGACCATCAGCATCAGCCAGCCGCCATGTGCCGGATCTTGCGATGGGATGTGAACGGGCTCGTTAAAGCCACAGCCTGGCCCCTCGGAGAAGACTTCCAGTCCGCCATCCGGAAAGCTGACGCGGACAAGCTGATTGAACACATATTCCCCGGGGCCGTTCGCCAGCCGGGTCAGCTTCGTCGGATCGACCGAAAGATACCAACCCCGCGAATAGGGTTTGCCGGTATCCCGGTGTGCGATCAGTGGCATTTCCCCGAAGGGACCGATCTGCCACTCGGTAATGCCGGCCTCCGGCTGGGCGAGATCCATCGTCCAACGCGTAAGGCCACCCTGGGCGAAAGGATCGAGGCCCGAGTCTTCGGAAATGAAGGGGATGAGGTTTCGGTCGGCCATGCATTGGTCAAGGTGGACCTTGCTGCCTTCGCTGAAAGCATTCATCACATGGTAGCTGTGGACGCCTCGTGGGCCCTTGAACCACACGATCTCCTCAACTTTGCCGTAACGCGGCATGATGCCGATATAGCTGTAGTCCTGGGGATCGTGGATCCAGTGCACCCCGCCCGCCTTCAGCCGGTCGAGATCGGCCTTGGTCGGGTAGACCGTAAAAATCGCATGGTCGGGGGTGATCGCGAAGTCATGCATCATCGAACAGTAGGGCGCGTCGAACCACTGTTCGGAGATCAACTCGCCCTCCGGTGAAATTACACAATAGGCGACGGTGGGCGTGGCAAGAC
This sequence comes from Alphaproteobacteria bacterium, assembly GCA_003241825.1. Taxonomy (GTDB): domain Bacteria; phylum Pseudomonadota; class Alphaproteobacteria; order Caulobacterales; family Caulobacteraceae; genus Brevundimonas. The sequence goes on along the minus strand of QBLX01000008.1, from coordinate 31,985 downwards.
CCGCCGCCTCATAGCCGAACAGGAACAGCTCGCCTGTGTCAGGATCGATCTTGGGATGCGCCGTGAGCGTCGGCGACTTCAGGGTTCCATGATAGTCCCACCGCCCGATCGTCTCCAGGGTGTCCGGATTGATGCGGTAGGGCAGGCCGTCTTCCTTGGACATGAACAGCCGGCCGGCGTGGTAGTAGGGCGTCGTGTTGGCGACGGTGCGATCAACGCCAGCAGCTAAAGGATCGTCCGTAAAGGGATTGCGATACAGCCCGAACAGGGCGCGCCCGGCCTTCTGCTCCGCCAGAAAGCGCTCGGTGCGAACATAGCGCACAGCACAGTTTACCTTGCCGTCCCGGAACTCGATTTTGCCGATGACCCCGTCGCGTGAAAGGACAACATCTTCCTCGCGCAACGGAACATGGGCCGGGTCATGGAGGGCCCGGAAGAACGTGCCCTCGATTTCACCGGGAATGTCGCCTTCGACATACAGGTCGTGGGCGGTGGCTTCGATGTGGGTCGGACGGTTGAGCCCGGTGTAGTGGACGGTGTCTGGGTATCGGGGGCTTAGGGCCATTATGTCCTCATCGGCCTTCGGTGAGTGTTTGTTCGACATAGGCGTGAAACGCCGTGAAATCGGCAGCATGACCAAGGGCGTGCAGCGCCGACTGCCACTGCGCGTGGGTCTGCTGAAGCATCGGCAGATCCAGTCCGAGGCTGTTGCGCATCGCGTCGGCTATTCCGACGTCCTTGGCCATCAGTCCGAGGGCGAATCCCTGGGCATAGGTCCTGGGGATGATCTGGGTGCGAAACACGGATTCGGAAACCGCGCTGCGTCCGGTGGAACTATTGAGCACTTCCAGCAGCGTTTCCGGCTCAAGCCCGAAACGTTCACCCATCAGGAGCCCTTCAGCGGTCGCTGCGAGTGTCGCGGCGGCAATAGCGTTGTTGATCGCCTTGGCGGCATGGCCTGCCCCCAGGGGACCTACCCGAACAATCCTGTCGCCTAACGCTTCCAGTACCGGGGCTATCTGGTCGTAGACGGAATCAACGGTTCCACCGACCATCAGCGCCAGTTTGCCATCGCGGGCCCTGGGCACCCCGCCTGACACGGGTGCATCGACAAGGTGAATGCCACGCCCAGACAGTTCTACGCCTAGCGATATCGTGCCGCTCGCGTCTGAAGAGCTGCAATCGATGACGATCGTGCCGGGATTGGCTGATGTTAATCCCGCCCCGGCGCCGAGCAATGCATCCCGGACAACCTGGCCATTCGGCAGCATTGTCACGATCACATCGGCACCAGCCGTGGCCAGGGCTGCACTCTGGGCGAAGGCCTCGCCGAAGATATCCGCCATTTGTGGGTTCGTGTCCGACACGCGGACGTCAAACCCCTGGGTGATGAGCCGCTCCGCCATGGGGCGGCCCATCATGCCCAGGCCAATGAAGCCAATCTTCATGCCGGATTCGATTCTTCGATCTCGGCCAGAGCCGCCTCGGCAGCACGCAGCGCGGTGAACGATGCGGGGACGCCGCAATAGATCATCGCGTGGAGGACCAGTTCACGGATCTCCTCGACGGTCAGGCCGTTGGCAATGCCGCCCTTGACGTGCATCTTGATCTCCAGCTCCTTGCCCTGGGCAATGAGCATGGAGATCGTGGCGATGCTGCGATCACGGCGACCCAGCGCTTCCCGGTTCCAGGTCTCGCCAAAACAGTACCGCGTCATGATGTCGTGGAACGGCTTGGCGAAATCGCTGGCAGAAGCTACGGCCCGCTCTGCCAGCTCCGGCCCGAACATCTCGCGTCGGACCTGCATGCCCCTCTCAAATAAATCGCTCATGAATACTCCTGTTTTGGCCCGCGACGACTTTAGAAGTCGTAGCGCAGGTCGAGAAAGATCTGCCGTCCTGGCAGGGTGGCGGAATAGAAGCCGAAAAGGGCGTCTGCGACCGAGGGTGCGCTGAAACCGCGAGCAGCTTCATTGGCGAGGTTCTTGCCACTCAGAGTGACGCTCAGTCCGGTCCCGATCTGGGCAAGGCCGATTGACGCATCGATGAACACATAATCGGGCACCCGGTTGAGCGGGTTCTGGTCGGAGCCAAACTGTGCGCCGTCGTTGTAATAGGCACGACCGCGGGTGCGCAGTTCCCAGCCGGACATCACCTCGACCGCATGGGCAACGTTGATGCTGCCAGACAGTTCTGGCACGCCCTCAAGGAGGCCGCCGCGCGCGTTGCCGGTCGTGGGGTCACTGCAGTTCCGATTGCCGATGGTGCAGGCGCCCGGATAATCGTCATAGCGCGCATGGATGTAGGCTGCGTCGGCACTGATCGTCAGCCCGGCAGCGGCCAGCCAGGTGACATCGGCTTCAATGCCTTTGGCCGTTGCCGCCGCAGCGTTTGTGGTCAGTAGCGTACCGCCGGGCAGGACCTGGGTCGCCTGCAGGTCTTCATACTTGGTGTAGAAGGCTGCAACATTAAAACGCACCTGATCCAGACTTGCCTTCAGGCCGAGTTCGAAGTTACGGGCGTCTTCCGCATCATATTCGAACACGTCAGTACTGAAGCCGTTCTCGGGAACGGTACCTGACTTCTCTTGATCGTTAAATCCGCCCGACTTGGTGCCCGTGGTATAGCTGGCATAGGCCGACAACCCGTTGTCGAAGTTGTAGTTGAGGCTGACTGACGGATTGAAGGTAGTGTCCGTCCGTTCCCGTGAAAATGCGCTTGTACGGAAGGTCGCGGGATTGTTGCGGTTGAACCACTGGAAGAAGCCGAAAGGTGGACCACTCAGAACGAACAGACTGGGCACGTCGAATGAATAGCCACGGACAGGCTGGCCAGCTGCGGTCGGCGAGATGATATAGTCCGCTTCCTTCGTGATTGAGCTGTAGCGACCACCGACGACCAGGCTGAGTTGATCGCTGAAGTTGAACGTACCCTGAGCAAACGCAGCATAGCCATCGGTTCCCTGGTCGAGGCCATTCCGGACGCCTGCTCGCAGGCCAGGCACGCCGAACGCCCCGAAGTCGATATCAACCCCCTGATCGATCTGCGCGCTCTGATTGAAATAGGTCAGGCCGACGATGTAATCGAAAAAGTTGTCGCCCGAGGACACCAGGCGCAGTTCGCTATAGAACTGTTCGAAGTCTTCCTGAGCGAGCGCCTCGCCCACTGATACGGGGTGGTTACTGCCTGGGAGGACTTGGGAGAATTCATAGGTCGAGTAACCGACCGATGCAGAGAGGGTGGCGTTCTCCATGTCATAGCTGGCGTTGAGCGAGGCGTTGTCGCTGGTCAGACGGGTGAACTCTGGCCTGCCGGAAGTGGACTTGCGGAAATCAAACCGGCCATCTTCGACAGCCGGCGGGAAGGTAACGAGACCAAGCGAGGTGATCTGGAAGGTGGTGCCTTCGACATCCCTGCTGGCGTGCTCATAGGCCAGATCGAAACGCAGATCTGCGGTCGGACGCCAGCTGGCGACGATACGACCCATGTCGCTGTCCGCCTGTCCCTCGTCGCGGCCGCTGACGGTGTTGCGGACATAGCCGCCGTCACGATTGGTTCGACCGGAAACACGCACTCCGAAGGTATCGGACAAGGGTACCGAGATTGCCCCTTCCAGATTGTGGCCCTCGTATTCAAAGTCATATCCGGCGGTTACATAGCCTTCGAAGGAGTCGCCCGGCCGCTTGTTGACGATGTTGATCGCACCCGCATTGGCGTTGACCCCGAACAGGACCGATTGCGGGCCGCGAACAACTTCCACACGCTCGACATCGAAGAATGGATTTAGGAACTGGTTGGCGCGGCCGGCGTAGATTCCGTCGACATACATGGCCACAGATTGCTCGAAGGCCCGGCCACCGCCACCGGACCCAAGGCCGCGGATTGCGACGTAGGGCTGGAACGGGGACCGCGTGACGACGAGGTTCGGCACGGCAGTGTTCAGGGTTTCAATGCTGTTGATACGCTGTGCTGTCAGCGTTTCGCTGCTCAGCACGGCGACAGCGACCGGGACGTCCTGCAGCGTTTGCTCGCGCTTCTGTGCGGTGACAACGATTTCATCCAGCTTGTAGCTGCTATCGGGATCCTGCGCATAGACCGCTACCGGTGTAAGCATCGAACCGATAAGAATAACGTTCCGTAGAGTTGAAAGCCTATTCATGGTGATTTTTCCTCCCTTTATTCGCATTATCTGCGGTATTTACTGATTTAGAAGATGATTGATTTTGTCTCGGTGAAGCTGGACTGACCTGCATCTCCGCCTTCGCGGCCGATACCTGAATGTTTGAAGCCTCCGAACGGCAGCGAAGGGTCGAACAGAAACCCATTGTGCGCGATTGTTCCGGTCCGGACCTGACGCGCTACAGTGTAGGCGCGCTCCGGGTCGGCGCAGAAGACAGCGCCATACAGGCCAAAGTCGCTGTCGTTGGCGAGGCGGATGGCTTCAGCCTCGTCACGGGCCCGCAGGACCACCTGGACCGGGCCGAAGATTTCTTCCCTGGCCAGCCTCATGTCGCTTGTGACGCCGATGAAAAGGGTCGGGTCGAAATACCAGCCGCGATCCAGACCTGCGGTGCGGGTGCCGCCGAGCACCAGCCGGGCACCTTCTGCCTGGCCAATCGCAACGAACTCCTCGACGCGATTCCGCTGTCGCTGCATGGCCAGTGGGCCCATCTGTGATGAGGGATCAGACGGATCACCAACCCTGACAGCCGCCATTTCAGCAGCCAGCGCCTCAACGAGGCGATCGTGCACGGCATCGACGACCACCACCCGACTAAGGGTGGCGCAAACCTGTCCGGCCGACAGGGTGATGACGCTCGCCAGAACGCGCGCGGCGTGCGCGATGTCAGCATCCTCAAGTACGATCGCCGCCGATTTGCCGCCGAGTTCGAGTGTGCAGCGGGCAAATCGTTCGGCGCAGGCCATGCCGATTGTGCGTCCGGCTGCGACACTGCCTGTGAAACTCACTTTGTCGATCAACGAGCTGCGAACGAGTCGCTCTGATGCTTCGCGACCAGCGCAAACAAGATTGATCACCCCGTCGGGCAGGCCAGCCGCGTCGGCGGCCTCAGCCAGTATGTAGGCTTCCAGAGGCGTTTCCGGGGCAGGCTTCATCACCACGGTGCAGCCGGCCATCAGTGCCGGTGCAACCTTGCCTGCCATGATGCCGAACGGATTGTTCCACGGCGCGATGGCCGCCACCACACCAGCAGGCTCGCGCACGATCCGGGCGGAACCCTGGCCGTCGAACCGGGAGACGTCACGTATCCAGTCAAAGCGGCTGGCGAGATCGGCATAGTAGTCGAACCAGAACTTGCCGCCTCCAGTGACGAAGGGCGCGGCTGTCGCAAGCGCGCCGATTTGATCGACCCATGCCTGGGCGATTTCCGGCATCCGGGGTGCCAATGCTTCGGACAGTCGCCGGACATGGCCGGCGCGTTCCTCAGGCGACATGCGCGGCCATGGTCCGTGATCAAATGCAGTACGGGCTGCCTGTGCGGCATGCTCAACATCGGCGACGGACGCGTCGGCCACTACGGCGATCTCTTCCTCGCTGTGTGCCGACACCACAGAAATCCGTCCACCGTCCCGGGGCGCAACCCAGGTGCCGCCGATATAGTGCTGGTCCGGATGTTCGATAACGATGGAGGGTGCGTCGGGCGCATCAAGGGTCATGCTGCACCTTGCAGAACAGGTTTAGAGGCAGCGCGGTGGGATGATGGCTTGTTGGGCCGTTGCCCACTCCCGGAGCCCATAATGAAGTCCGCCGCTCGCTCGCCGATCATCATCGCCGGCGCACTGGTGTTACCGCCGACGATGCTGGGCATCACCGACGCGTCGGCCACTCGCAAGCCCGACAGGCCGTGCACATTGAGGCGAGCATCGACCACCGATTCTGAAGGATCGATACCCATCGCGCAGGTGCCGACGGGGTGTTGGCCGGTCATGAACATCTGCGCCAGGAAGGCATCAAGCGCCTCCGGGCTCGTGGCGTCCGCGCTCGGAAAGACATGCGCAGCGACCAGTTCTCTGGCGGCCTCGGTAGCAAAGAAGCGGCGGATGAAGCCAATGATGTCGTGGGCGAACTGGCGATCCCGGGGGTCGTCCAGAAGGCCGAGCCGGATCGCCGGGGCCTGATCAGGATCCGCAGATCGTAGCGTCACCGACCCACGGCCCCAGGGACGCAACTGCAGCCCCGTCACGACGAGCATATCCGGCTGGGGCTTGCGAATTCCGGGGAACCAGGGACGGCTCATTGCCGATCCGGTTGTGATCTGGATCTGCGTGTCTGGAACAGGGCTGTCTTGCTGGACGCGGACAAATCCCTGCGCAGCCATCGGTGCCTCGGACAGGAGGCCGCCCTTACCCAGGGCCCACTTCAGCGCCGATCCGGCGAACTTGTCTGCTCGCAGCCGTTGTTCAAAACCCAGCGGCTGAGAAGAGGCAAAGCCCATCACCACCATGGGGTGATCCTGCAGATTGCGGCCCACAGCCGGCAGATCGACGATGGCGTCGATTCCGATCGCCCGCATCGCTTCAGCATCGCCAATGCCTGAATGCATGAGGATCTTGGGGGAATGGAATGTGCCGCTGCTCAGCACGACCTCTCCGGTAGCGATGGTCTGCGTCCGGCCCTCGCGCAGCACCTCGACGCCGGTGACCGCACCCTTGGCAACCAGTACGCGCTGAACGGTTGCGCTCTTCCAGATCGTCAGGTTCGGATGGCCGGCTGCAAGGGCAAGATAGGCTGTGGCACCACTTTCACGTCGGCCGTCACCTGCCACGGTAAAATCAGGCATGCCAAAGCCTTGCTGATCATCCGCGTTGAAATCGGGGTTTTCACCATAGCCCAGCTCTGCAGCTGCCGCGATCATCCGCTCGTAGAGGCCTGACGGGCGGGGATTGTTGGTGACGTTGACCGGACCGGCTTCGCCATGAAACGGGCCTGCGCCGCGCCAATTGGTTTCGCTTCTGATGAAATAGGGCAAGACGTCGGCGTAGCTCCAGCCGACAAGTCCGGATCGCGCCCATCGATCATAGTCGGTGGCATGACCGCGGCTGTACATCATGCCGTTGATTGATGAGGTCCCCCCCATGAGCCGACCGCGTGGTACATCCAGTTGCCGGTTACCAAGGGCTGGCTCCGGTTCGGTCTTCATTTGCCAGCCATATCGGGGCATGGCGGAGGCAAAGGGCCATGCAGCAGGCACCTTGACCATCAAATCGCGATTGTCCCCGCCCGCCTCGATCAGCAATATCCGGCCTGCGCCCCCTGTGGCGAGCCGCGCTGCCAAGGCGCATCCCGCGCTACCGGCGCCTACCACAACCACATCGAACGCGATCATGCCCGACCCCACGATGTGGGGACCGCACGGCCGTGGCCAGTTGCAGGTCGAAGCTTCGCCGTGATGGGCAAGCGGGTCTCCTCACCAATATCTGTCCCGCTCGGCTCATTGGGCTCAAACAGGCTCCCGTCTTTGCGGGCACGGGATTGGTAGGGATACCCTTGATTTCTGAGAATAAGGGTGCAGGCTAAGAGGTGTTCGGATTTACCTATCGCAAGCTATGGGGACGGCCATGATTACGCTGCGCCAGCTGGAGATATTCGCTGTTGTCGTGCAGCGGGGCAGCTTCCGTCGCTGCGCCGAGCAGCTGAGTATCTCGCAGGTTTCGGTCAGCGAACATATGCGAACGCTAGAGACCCAGCTTGGCGTCCAGCTCTTTGAGCGGACACCGGGGGGCCCAATCAAACCCACAGAGGCCGGGAAGCGAGCCCTTGAAGGGGTGGATGAACTGCTTTCGCATATTCACGATTTCATGGAAAACGTGGCTGGCGAAGGCCGATCAACAGGTCCGTTAGAAGTCGCCCTGCACGGGTTCATGATGCGCAACCTGGGGCATTCGGTGCAGGACTGGAATGGTACCGCTGACCGCGCCATCCACTTGCGCAGCAATGAAAACCCGCCCGAAGCACTGCAAAGACTGGTGATGGGGCGTGAACTGGACGTCGCCTATTTCTACTCTGCCGATGGTCTCGACACTCTGGGCGAGGTCGTCGCGCAAGAGCCTCTCGCGATCTTTGTCGCGAGCGACCATCCACTGGCCAGCCAGCCGCTGGTGACTGCCCAGGAGCTAAGCGAGACACCATCCATCAGCCTGTCGCCTGAAAAGCCAATCCGCCGCGCGGTCGATGCGCTGATGCGGCAGGTCGGCGTCACCCAGAACAATCATGTGGTTGAAACAGCCGAGTTCGGGTTGATCCTCAGCTGCCTTCATCGCCGCCTCGGTTACACGTGTATGTTCGAGGCCATTGGGCGCGATGAGATCCAGACACGGGGGTTGACGAGTGTCCGGTTCGAGCGGCCGCTACCGAGTCTCGACATCCGCCGGATCACACGCCGCGCGGCACTCCGCAACGCGGCGATCCGAAATGCAATGGGCATGATCGAGAGCCATCTTTCCGCCCCGGTCTGATGGCGGTGCCGTTGGTGCTGTCAGTCTAACGCTAACTTGTCTCCACTGAGGACGGCTAAGCCGCTGATGGGGATGATGTTTCTTGAAGCCAAACTCGTTCAGGCGCCAATGTTTTCCAGCCGATGTGATCCGTCAGGCGGTATGGCTGATTTCCGGTTCAGCCTCAGTTTTCGGGACGTCGAGGAACTGATGGCCGCTCGCGGCGTGGACGTGAGCTATGAGACGGTTGGCTGCTGGAAGATCAAGTTTGGTCCTCTGATCGCCCGGCGACTGAAGAAGCGGCGGTGGCCGCCGACGCCTCGCTGGCAGCTGGAAGAGGTGGTCTGCACCATCGGCGGCAAGTGGATGTTTCGGTAGCGATCCGTCGATCATGAAGGTGAGGTCCTCGACGTCCTGGTCCAGCGCCGGTGGAACACAGAGGCGGCCTTGAAGCTGCTAAGGCGGCTCCTTCACAACCAGCCGGTGGAGCCGCAGACGATCACGACGGACGGCCTGGCATCATACGTAGCGGCTTTGGACCAGCTGGATGTGAGGTAGCTGCATCAACCGGGATGGCTTCGTAAAATCAATCTGATCGAGAACTCGCACCTGGCGATCCGACGACAAGAACTCCAGCAGCAGCTGTTAACATCCCAAGCCTCGGCCCAGCGATTTCTCACCACCCACGCAGCGATCTACAACACCTTCAATCACCAACGCCATCTCATCAGCAGACCCTCTTTTGGACGCTTCCCCGCCGAAGGCAATGCCGCTCGGGCGGCCGCCGTTTCCTGAACTCAGGCGGGGATGGATGTCTTTTGACCGGATGCCGTCCTTCTGTATTGAGGACTCGGGCTGGACTGGCCATGACACCGGTGGCAAGCTGGCGATGCTGCGTAGGTCCGGGTCTGCGCCAATCGCTTGAGAGCCTTTCATGGTCGCGAAATCGAACGTCACGGCAGCCTCGTTTCTGTTGGCGATAGCTCTCGCCAGTTCTGCTGGCGCAGCCTTTGCTCAGGTCGAGCGGGGCCCGGAGTTCCGCCATGTCCTGCCGATGCACCAGACCGTCTCGGAGCGTATAACTCCGTCGACACTGGCCTTGCTTGAAACCGTGATGGCGAATGGCAAGGCCACCCGTCTGGATGGCATCGAGGTCTTTGCGGCGAACGACAAATTCCTTCCGGGCAAGGTCGCCATTGCCTTCGCCCATGCTGTCGAAAGCATGGACCCGGGTGACCCGCGCCGGGATCGATATCTTGCAGGCTTCCGAAACCTATCGGCCCTCATGATCGACGATACGAACGACACATGGGGGCAATATTACTATATTTCAGCAATTTACAGGTTCGAAAAGCTGGGTCTGCTGGACAAGGCCGTGTCGCCGGAAACCCTGGCGCAACTCCGCACCAAGCTGGATTGGCGGTCCTTCGTGGACCCGCAAAGCCTTGCGCTGATCAATCTGCCGAACAATTATTATGGCGTGGCTTTCAGCATTGCGCGTCTCCGATTTCTGCTGGGCTGGGAAGGTGAACAGGACAGCAATCGCCTCCTCGCAAGGATGATCACTCATTACAAAGAGTATTCGGGCGAATACGGGTTTGCCGACGAGACGGACGGCCTCGGGCGCTACGATCGCTACAGCGTCCTGCTGATCGGCGAGATCGCGCAGCGTTTCATCGAGACGGGGATAGCACCGCCTCCCGAGGTGCGGGTATGGCTTCGCCAATCTGTCGATGTTCTGCTTCCGCGCCTCAACCTCAGAGGTGAGGGCTTCGAATATGGCCGCAGCATAGGAGCCTATGGCGAAACGGCCTTCCTGGAGGTGCTGAGTGCTGCTGCCGCACTGGACCTGCTCACGCCGGAAGAGGAGGCCATGGCCTATGCCTTCTCGTCGCGCGTTGCGGCGCGCTATGTCGGCTTCTGGCAAGATCCTGCAACAGGATCGGTCAATCTCTGGGATCACGGACGTCTGACAGATGCCTATCGCGGCAAGCACCGCATCCTCGGCGAAAACCTCAGCCTCGGTCATCAGTTCACTTACACAAACCAGATCTGGTCAGAGCGTGGTTGGGACGACCGCCCCTTGACGGATGGCTATGAAGCCTGGTTGGGCACATTGCCAAAATCCACGACGACCTGGTTCTCGAAGGGGACCTACGATCGATTGCTGGTGACCTACCGGGATGGAGATCGCGTTATCGGGCTACCTGTCATCAATGGCGGCCCCGGCCAGCACATGAACACGCCCTATTTTCCGATACCGTTCTCGCCGGGTGTTCTCGCGGGTTCGCCCGACCAGTCCTATGCCCAGCTTCTTCCGCGGATCACTCTGACCGATGGAGCGGTGCTGTCTCCGACGTCATTCTTCAAGAACGTTGTAGTTCAGACGGAGCCGCTGCGCACAGTTGTGACCTGGACGCAGGACGCCAGCCGGCTGGGCGGAAATGACGCCGAGGTCGACGCCCGCGTGAGCTTCAAAACGCGCTATGTACTTGAGGATGGCCAGATAAGCCGCACCGACGAGATCGCTGCTCATCAGGGAGCCGAGATCGCGTCTGTCGCTCTCGATTTTGCGAGCTTTTCGTCAAACCCCGTGAAGGTAGGGACAGAGGTGTCCTACGCAGTCGGCGAGGTCGCAGCCTTTGCTCCCGTCGGTCTGCAGTGTGAGATCGCCAGTCCTGGCGAGGAGCATCGGACGCCGACGGGACCGTTCCGGTCATTGTTGAACTGTCGTGACGATGCCCCGGCAGACCCTCTACTCGCCATCGGCTGGACCTTGAGATTTCGATAGGCGATGTCGCCGATCAGGACGCTGTAGCGGTGGCCTGGCCCGCGCCGCTCGTCTCTTCGGGACGGTCATAGTTGAAGGCGCACTGACAGAAATGGCCCAGCGTGCGGGCAAGGAGTATGTCGGAACTGCTCTGGTCTTCCCAGCCAAGCATGAACCTGTCGTCCGCGATGGAGACGCCGACACCGTCTAGCCAGAACGTCCGCATTCAGATCAGCAGTTGCGTCACTAAAGCCTCGACCTGCGGCGCAATACGACCCGTCACCGTGTGCTTCATGGCTGGATTTGGGAGGGGGACTGGACCCCGGGCGTGACCGATCTGGGCGAATGCCGGGGCAAGCGTTTTAATTACTAACGGGCGGACAGCCGCGCGCAGGGTTTGAAAGCGGGCATTGCGGGCTTGCAAGGACGACGAACATCGTTCTAGTTTCATTTTGGGGGGGACGCCTAATTTTCGCCGTGATTTGACACCGGTGTCAAATGGCAAGGTCAGACTTCCCGATAAATGCGTTGATCAGGAAAAATCCTGGCTCTGATAGGTCCTTGGGAGGATGAAAATGCTGAAACTCTACCCGACGAAGGATCGCGCCTTGCGCGGTATCCTTTGCAGCGGCGCTTCCAGTTTTGTAATAGCTTTCTCTGTCGGCGTAGTTGCCGCCTCGGCCCAGACTGCGCCGGTGCCTTCGCAGGACGAGGCCACCGAGGTCGAAGAGATTGTTGTGACCGGCTTCCGGCGCTCGCTTCAGGCGTCTATCGCAGTGAAGCGCAATGAGAACTCGATCGTCGATGCGATCACTGCCGAAGACATCGCTGACTTCCCCGATCTGAATCTGGCAGACTCGCTCCAACGCGTTCCAGGCGTTCAGATCGATCGCGATGGCGGCGAAGGTCGGTCGATCAACGTGCGGGGGCTGAGTTCCGATTTTGTCCGCGTCCGCCTCAACGGGCTGGAGGCGCTGGCCACGACCGGCGGTCGGGACCAGGGTCGGGCCAACCGCAACCGCGGCTTCGATTTCAACGTCTTCGCGTCGGAGCTCTTCAACAGCGTCACGGTCCGCAAATCGCAGGAAGCCGCTGTCAACGAAGGCTCCCTGGGAGCTACCGTCGATCTGCAAACGGCTCGCCCCTTCGACTATGACGGCTTCGTCTTCGCCGTGGGCGGGCAGTCGTCATACAACGATCAGACAGAGAACAGCGACCCTCGCGGTACCGTCCTGGTGAGCAATCGCTGGCTGGACGGTCGTCTGGGCGCTCTCGTTTCAGCCGCCTACAGCGAGCGACTGACGTTCGAGGAAGGATCCAGCTCGGTCCAGTTCCGGGTCCCGGCAGACGACGGCTGCGTCCCCACCATGGTCGGCGGCGTGATCACCTCCTACGTCAACTCCACGCGATGCTATCAGTCGGTCGGCACGATCACGACCGCCGACGGATCGGTTCTGACGGGTCTGGCGGCTCAGCGCGCGGCACATTTCGCGGCGCATCCGCGGATCCCGCGCTATGGGCGCATCACCTATCAGCGCGAACGGCTGGGCCTGACGGGTGCTTTCCAGTTCGATGTTTCGGACCGTACGCGGATCACCTATGACGTTCTTCACGCCAAGCTGGATCAGACGCGGAACGAGGAATTCGTAGAGATCATCAGCCCGGCGCGCGAAGCCGGGGTACAGGGCTTTCGGGCCATGGACCTGGTCTCTGGCGTCGTGGACAACAACAACACTCTGATCTCCGCCGTCTTCGACGATGTGGATGCCCGGACCGAGCAGCGCGTTGACGTGCTCTCGACCGAGTTCACGCAAAACTCGCTTCTGTTGACGCACGAGTTCTCGGACAGGTTCCGCATGAAGGCGCTCTATGGCCGATCGGAAGCCCTGGGCCGCAATCCGCAACAGACGACTGTTTCGTTCGACCGCTATGACGTCGATGGCTACTCATACGACTATTCCGCCAATCCGAACCTGCCAGCCTTCAACTTCGGATTCGATATCACTAATCCGGCAAACTGGGCTCTCAGTCCATCGTCAGCCCTGGGCGATGCATCGATCATTCGGATACGTCCAAACGAGACGGTGAACTCCTACGACACGATCGAAGTCGACTTCACCTACGACCTCAACGATGCCCTGACACTGCGCGGCGGCTTGTCCACCAAGTCGTTCGGCTTCTCGGTCGCGGAAAACCGCAAGGCGGTCGAGGGGGTACCTGCCTCGGCCCTGGCCCTGCTTGCGTCCCGAGGCCGTACGATCGCCGATTATTCCACGACGGTCAGCAACTTCGGCAGCGGCCTGGGCCTGCCGCCGGGTGCGCCAACGAGTTGGGTGATCCCCGATCTGGCGCGGCTGGACGCCTTGATCGGCTTCAGCTGCAACTGCGTCAACGACTTCGGCGATTTCCGCGTCACCCCGTTCCCCGGCGAGAACCGGGCGGTTGACGAGACGTCGGACGGGATCTTCCTCCAGCTGGATTTCCAGACCTCATTCTATGGCATGCCGGTCCGAGGAAATGCGGGCGTCCGTTATGTGGAGACCGAGGTCGAATCGGTCGGCATTTTGGGCCCCAATACCCTGAGGCTGGTCAACAACTATGAAGACACCTTGCCCGCGATCAATGTCTCGATTGAACCGATTCCGGACCTTCTTGTCCGTTTCGCAGCCGCAAAGGTCATGGCGAGACCGGCACTCAACCAACTCACACCCGGTGGCGCGATCGCCCAGGGCGTGTCGGACGTCACCCTGACGGTCGGCAATCCGTTCCTGGAGCCGATCCGCGCGACCAACTATGACCTTAGCGTGGAGTGGTATCCTTATTCCGAGGCTCTGTTCAGCTTCGCCCTGTTCCAGAAGTCGATCGACTCCTTCGTCCAGACGACTCGCGAACGCCTGCCGTTCTCGGAAACGGGCTTTCCGAACTCTATCCTGCCCACGGGTGTATTGCCCTCCAGCGACGTACTGTTCACCACCAGCCAGAACACGCCGGGCGGTGACCTGACAGGGTTCGAGATCACGCTGCAGACGCCGTTCAGCTTCCTGCCCGCGCCGTTCGACGATTTCGGGGGCCTGTTCAACTATACGTCGGTCGATTCCGAGATCGAATACATCGTCAGCCCCACGGTCGGTACAACGGTCAGGCAACCAATCGTCGGCCAGTCACCGGCTTCGTGGAGCGCCACGCTTTACTATGAGCGCGGTCCGTTCGAAGCTCGTCTGTCGGGGACTTATCGCGACGAGTATCTTATCCGGGTTCCGGGTGGGAGCAGCAACGACGTCGAGGGCAAGGCGGAATCTCTGAACGTCGACATGGCCCTGTCTTATGATGTCGGCGAGAACGTTACGATCTCCTTCGAAGGCATCAATCTGACCGATCAGGCAGACGAGCGCTGGATCAACAGCCAGCGCAAGAACAACCTCAACTATGAGAAGACCGGTCGTGAATTCGTGATCGGAGCTCGCTACCGGTTCTGAGGCCTCCTGACCCTTGGGCTCGTCCCGCTGGACGGGCCCAGGGAACTGTAACGCCCCGACGTCACGAGACGACGGGGCGTTTTTTTGCCCGGGACCGCTCTGAGCACGGCATCTGTTCTTTTATCAATTCGGACTCAGCGCAGCAGAGACTGACCTGGCCCACATAGGCAGGGCCAGTCGCACCGAGTTTCCGACGGTTTCGATGTTCGTTTCCCTGAAGCGCCGGCCGTCCGAAAGGTCGATCGTTGTCATTCGTACGAAAGGACCGTCGGCCGCTTGGCCTGATTGCCGGCTCAGAGCCTGAAAGGCGTCGTCAAACCTCCACGTACGAAACCCTATCCAGCGCTAAAGCCAGGAGCAGCAGGCGATACCGCAGCCTGGCTTTCAGCGTCTGCAGTTACCTTCGGCGGCACGGGCCTCGTACATGAGAACCATCCAGGGAGCAGCCGGTTTGTCGACGCGCGTGGAAAGAGCCGACGCTTCGGCGTTGAAGCGGTCATCCAGGAGGGCGGCTAGACGCAGGGTGTTTACCGCCCCGCCGGCGTTCCACTGTCCGGTGTATCCCGGCTGGCCCACGGCGGCGCGATCGGCGTCGAACTTGATCGTGGAGCGGACGAACTCCTGATGGGTGAGCCTGCCCTCGGCGTAGGGGAGCAACCAGAGGATGGCGTCGCGCGCGCCTGCCCCGGCCTCATTGCGCCAACCGAACCAGTCCTCGCCGTGGTTCTCGGCCGCAAGGGCGGCCGTCATCAGCGGATCCAGATTATAGGTCACATAGTGGATCGCGTCGCGCTCATGGAAATCGTGGACCGAGCCGTCGGCCTGGATATTGCCCGAGACGTGGCGCCGGTAGGCGGCGCGGGCCCGATCGATCAGAGCGACGTCGCCGACGGCATAGGCGGCCAGTGTTGCCAGCTTGATCCGGTGGCTTTGCCAGTTCGTGTGAGCGTTTATCGGCGCGCCGTCCATGGCGTCCAGATAGCCTGTCGAAAGACGATGCCAGAAGTCGGTCAGCCGGGCCCGGCTGTCCGGGGACAGGTCGTCCTCAATCAGATCTGACGCAATCAGCAGGGCGTCAAAGCCGGTTTCATCGATGGGGTTGAACGACCAGCGGTAAGTTCCGGCCCAGGCCAGGAGGTAGCGTTCAGCGGCATCGCGAAATCGGGTTTCCCCGGTCATTCGATAGGCCAGGGCCAGGGCCTGGACGACAGGGAAGTCCTCGCGCGCCTTGGCGCTGAATTCACGGATGCCTCGGCCCGGCAGGGTGCCTTCGGTGTGCATTACAGGGACGGCCCCGTGCGGCCGCGTCAGTCCGGCCTCTGCCCGCTCGAGCACCGCTATGCCCTCTGGTCCTTGCGCCAGTTGGGGGAGAGCGCATCGGGCCTCTGCATTGAACAAGGCGAAGTGGTCGCCGTGACTTGAGGACGCCCCTGTCGTGTCAACGCTTCCTGCCTCCGTTACGGCAGGGGCGAGGGCGAGGGCGAGGACGAGGGCGAGGGCAAGAACGGCTGTGGTCAAGCGCATGGTTCGAGATCCTCTTGCGAAGGTCCGATGTGAGAGGGCGTTTGCGTTGATCACCATTTTCGCTCCGCGATCTGCGCTGTGGCCATCAGGTAGACCCCGACCGCGTCGCGCGGAGAAGGGTTTCTGCCCCCCGGGCGCGGGTTCAACCCGGTGTCATTCGCTTCGGTAAGGACCCCGTCGGCCCTGAGGGATCTCGTCAGCGCCGCCCAACCGGACAGTGCGGCGGTCTCGCCCTCATTGAAGCTCAGCATCTGGGTGTTCAAACCCCACGCCAGCCCATAGACGAAAAGCGCGCTCGCCATCATGTCCGGGGGACCATCGTCCTGGTGCCGCAAGCCAGCCGACCAGTGGCCGTCGTCTCTCTGGCGCGCCAGGATGGTCCGTGACATCTCGCGATAAAGGGCGACGTAATACAGTCTGGCAGGATTGTCGGCGGGGATTGCCTGGATTGTCCGTGCCAGCCCTGCATAGGCCAACCCATTGTAAAGAGCAGAAGCCTCCGCTCCGGCGGCGCTGGCTTCGGCGCCAACCTGGTCGTGGAACAGAAATGTTTTGGTGTCGTAGAGAGGCTCGAAAGCGGTGCGATAGCGATCATCGCCATGCGCGAGATAGCGGGGGTCGCCGGTCAGGCGGCTTGCTTCAGCCCAGAGCGCAATCGACAGAAGATCCGTGTCGTTCCTGCAAGATGATCGCTCCAGGCAGGGGACGGCTCCGGTAACGTCGAGCGTCGCAAGCGTCTGGTTCAGGCGATCCAGGGTCGGTTGCAGCCGTTCTTGACGCTCGCTGCCGTCAACCCTCGCGGCAGCCGACAGCCAGGCCAGGCGGATCACATCGTACTGATTAGCGCTCTGCTGGCAGCCACCCGCTCCGTCGGACGTCGCCCAACCCAACGCGCGACCCCCGACCTGGACCGCGTCGCCGAAGCGCGCGTCACCCGATACAGTGCCGAAATCAGCCAGACCGAGATAGGTCGTGGCGTTGATCAGAGCGGTGAGTTCACAGGCCGTCGATCCTGCAGCTTCGTCTTTGAGCCGGGCCGAATTCTCGAGTCGCCAGTCCGCGATGCGTCGGGCCTGGATTATGACGTCGCGGCTCCATGGCGTGTCGGTCGAGGATTGCGGGATCGCCGTTGCCTCGGTCGCATGCGTCAACCCGGTAGTCGCGGACCATCCCGGCGCTGCAGCGATGCCCGTCATCGCGCTTTTGTGAGCGCAGCCACTGAGAAGGCAAAGGGTCAAAACAACAGTTGAAGATAGCGCCCATCTCTTCATTGACGAAGTCGGGGAGCTTGTATGCCGACCGGGTGGAGTTTCACGCGTCATCTTCTGCATCCTCAAACTGAGCCCGCAAGGCTGAAACGGTATTCGCTGGCGGAGCGAAAGGTCTCTCCCGGACGCAGCACGGTGGAAGGAAACTCGGGTCGGTTCGGGCTGTTCTGATAGTGCTGTGGCTCGAGGCACAGGCCACAGCGCGGATGATAGGCGACGCCGCCCCGGCCGATCATCTCAACCGGATTCGCGGTATAGAACTGAACGCCGGGCTCGGTGGTCCACAGCTCCAGCCGGCGTCCGCTGGCGGGGTGGTCGACCCGGGCGGCGCGTCGCAGCGTCCCCTGCGGCCCGCGAACGACAAAGTTGTGGTCGTAGCCACCGCCGATCGTCATCTGCTCATCTGGCACCGCAAGGTCGCGGCCGACCGGTTTGGGGAGGCGGAAGTCAAGCGGCGTACCGGCCACCGGCCTCAGCTCGCCGGTGACGATCTTGTCGGGTCCGAAGGCGGTGAAGCGGTCGGCGTTGATCGTGACGACATGGTCGAGCACCAGTCGCTCGGGGTCACCAGACAGGTTGAAATAGCTGTGATGAGTGGGGTTGAGGACCGTCGGCCGGGTCGTCGTCGCCTCGAATGACAAGGTCAGGCGGTCGTCATGGGTCAGCCGGTAGATGACGGTGATTATCAGTTCGCCGGGAAAGCCCTGATCGCCGTCGGCGCTTGCAAGTGTCATTGCCACGCCTGGTCCCGCAGCCGTCTCGTCGACACGTCCGGTCCAGTTGCGCTTCGCGAAGCCGATCGGCCCGCCATGGGAACTGTGGGCCCCGCCGCTGGTGTCGAGCTGAACGGTGCGACCATCGAGGTCGAACCGGCCGTCGGCGATCCGACCTGCATAACGGCCAACGGTCGTGCCGAAATTGCGCGAGCGCGCGACATAGTCCTCATAGGTATCCAGGCCTAGGACGACATCGGCCGAGACCCCGGCCCGGTCAGGCATCATCAGCGAGGTCACTGCCGCGCCCCAGGTCATGATTTTCGCCGAATGGCCGGCCCGGTTCGTCAAGGTGAAAAGCCAGACCGGTTCACTTGAGGCCGTGGTTCCGAACCTGGACTCGGTCACACCGGCGGTGCCGAACGATTGCCTCGAGGGCCGAAGGGTCGTGCAGGCGGACAGGGGCACGGCGGCCAGGCCCCCGGCAAACACGCGACGGCCAAGAACGGGTCCGGTCATGGGGTCGTCCTGTTGCTGTTCCGCACACCTCGCATTTCGGTGTTGCACCGCGTATTGGCATGCTCCCTTTCACTATGCGTATTTGCTGACCTTCTGTCACCGGTGTCATGGCTTTCGAGGGAGTAACGGTCGGTCGAACATGCAGTCACGGTTCGAGGAATGGCACCTAGGTGTGGAGCGAGCGCACGTGATGACTGTTGCTCATGTAAATGATCTCGGCGCTGCTGCCGTCGCCCAGAGCCGGACCAAGTTCCCAACCGGTCAGAAACTGGTCGAGACCAGCGGGAAAGCGGCGAGGCTGGACTGCGTGTCGTTGGGCCGACCGGTGTCTCGGGGCGGCAGGACCTAGATTGCTGCCCCGTACGGGCAGCGTTGAAGCCCCGGCAATCGGCGGATCCGGCACTGCTCAAGGCACTGCAGTGGGCACATATCGTTCGCCCTGTTGTTTGCCCAGCGCCCCCACTTCCTGCCTGGCGGTGTTATCGACCTCCTTCACTGAAGCCTCGCAGGATCGCAAGTCGTCGGTCGTCATGGCTTGACCAGCTGCCGGAAGACCTCCGGCGAACTGTCGAAGCAGCGGAAGGGGTTGGTCGATCTGGCCCTGTACCCACGCTGCGGCGCGGCCCTGTCGGCGGCATTCAATTTGCGCTGACAGAGGCTTTGTGAAGGTTGTTACACGCTGGAGATTGCCACGCCCGGATGTAAAGGCTTCAATGAATCCGAAGCATGGGATGAAGCGATGACAGCAGACGTGGCAAGGGGAACGGGGCGGTTCGATCTCGGACGCGTCATGGAGCGCACTTTCACCGTCATCGGCCGTAACTTTGTCACGTTCGCGCTCGCTGCGATCGTCCTGACCGGCGTTCCGTCTCTGATCACCGTCATCGGTCAAGGTGGCACGCCGTTTCCGACCAGCCCGCGGGGCTGGGTTATCATGGGGACAGGGTGGCTGCTGTCGCTGTTGGGCGCCTATCTGCTTCAGGCTGCGGTCGTCCACGTCACCGTCAACGCCCTGAACAAGCGCGCCGTCACCCTGCGCGCCGCCCTCGGCGTTGCGGTCGGCAAGTTGCTGCCGTTGCTTGGTCTCGGCCTCCTGACGTTCCTGGCAACGATGCTCGGCATGGTTTTTCTGATCGTCCCCGGCATCATCATTGCCGTCGTATTCTGCGTCGTAGCCCCGGTTCTGGTCATGGAGAACAGGTCCATATTCCAAAGTTTCGGGCGTAGTCGCGAGCTGACGGCGGGCTTCCGCTGGCCGATCTTCGGACTGTTCGTGATCTACATGGTCGTCGCGACAGTCATCAGCGGCACGGTGACGGGCATCAGTATTGCGACCGGCGGCGCAATGGACGGTACGGGGAGTCCCGTCGTCACTATGATCTTCACACCCCTGATCGCTGTGGTTCAGTCGATCATCGGTTCGGCTGGCATTGCCGCGCTCTATTACGAGCTCCGGACCGCCAGGGAAGGTGTCGGGATCGACGAACTGGCGGAATTGTTCGACTGACGGCTGGCCTCAACCACGGTCATGTTTGTCAGCACGCCGCTGTCCAATGAGAAGCCGCCCTTCGAGCCGTCCTCGCAGTCCGGTGTAGTAAGCGCTCAGGAAATCGAAGTCGTCCTGATCGCCGTCCTGGACCCAGTTGATCTTGCGCACAATTCGCTCGGTGACGGCCTTCATGGTCTCTCGTTTTCGAAGCCGCAGCACATCCTCGAGGACGTGCAGCTCGCGAGCGCCATAGGCATCCAGCTGGGCCGTTGTGAACTGATAGCGGTCCATGCGCGCCGTGCCCTCGTCGGCCATGTCTCGGACGAGCTTCTGCTTCGGTGTTCTTACCACCCAGGTCCCGCCAATCAGGTCTCCTGCCCGCAACCGATCGCGGTTGAACAGAGGAAAGAAGACGAAGATCGCTGCCCAGACGAAGGCCAGCAGATACATCCAGCTGTCGACGCCGCCCTGGTCAGCGCGGCTGACGATCAGTCCGAAGGGCAGGAAGACCTCAAGTTCGCGCATGGCATTGCGGGCCACGACCGACTCGGCGCGAAGGCGGCCACCATCACGGGCAGCGACCCGCAGCCCCATCGCACGCTTGCCGGGCGTTGCTGCGCGTGCTGTCAGCTCGAAGCCGGTGAAGTAGAAATTTCGCAGCAGGAAGAACCCGAGCAGCCAGACCACGACGATCATCTCGCCGCTGGTTCCCCCGGTGATGACGCTGCCGATGCCTGCGAAGACGGCGGCCAGGGTCATGGCAAGCAGCACTCCGATGATGATCGCTGCATCCAGCATGAAGGCTGCGGCGCGCTGACCTGCGTCGCCGATCTCCAGCCTCAGATCGACGCCTTCGGGTGTTACAAAGGCCCGCTCGCGTGTCCCTGGCGGGTTGGACGGTGCCTTTCGACGGGCCTTGCGACCGGGAGCAGTCGTCGCATCAGACATGAGTACGGCCTCTTCGCGGCCCGTAGAAATACAGGCCCCAGATCAGGGCGCTGGTTCCGGCAACGACATACCGGACCGTGGTGCTCTCGATCAGCTGGCGTCCGAACCCTTCCAGCAGACCGGCAACGAACAACATGACCACGACGCCTGCGATGACTGTGGCCGCCGTGCGCCCTGCCGCGGCCGCGGCGTCCAGTCGATCCCGAACGCCGGGAAAGGCGATCGCCCAGCCGATCCGGAGCCCTGCCGCTCCGGCGAGGACCACAGCTAACAGCTCGGTGACACCGTGGATCAGCAGCCAGCCCCCGACCTCGAAACCCAGCCCGCGGCTGGCGAAAAGGGTCACGAAGGCTCCGATCGTTGCTCCATTGTAGAGCAGGAGAAGTCCGGTCGGGATGCACAGGGCAAACCCGAGGGCGAAAGCCAGAATCGCAACCTTCGCATTGTGGGTGAACAGGAAGGTTGCAAAGGCGGACAGGCCATCGCTCGAACCCTCACCCGCCAGTGTGGCCCGCAGGGTCTCGGTCGAGGCCGCTGGATCGCGTCCACCCGCCAGTTCGCCTGGTACGAAGGCATAGAACCAGTCCGGCTCCTGGCCGACCAGAACAGCCGCCGCTACGGCCCCGCCCAGCAACAACAACCCCGAAGCGCAGGTCTCTTTCCATACGGCCCGCACGGCTGCCGGCCAGTCCTGGCGAAAGAAGGAACCGAGCTTGCCGCTCAAGGTCGAACGCGAGCCGTAGACAAAGAAGTAGGCCCGCGCGCACAGGGTCTCCAGATAACCGATCAGTGCCCGGTCCAGCGATGTTTCCCGAGCCACGGACAAGGCAGACAGGGTAGACCGATAGAGCACCGGAATGGCCAGGATATCTTCGTCTGACAGACGTCGCGCCGATCCCTTCTCGGCCTTGTCCATCAGCCGTTCCAGCTGCTTCCAGTCATCCTCGCGGGCCTGCCGGAACTTCTGGCTTTTCAGTCGCCCGTCAGCCTGTGTGACACTCACAGCAGGTCCCTCCGCTTCAGGTCCAGATAGGCGTTGATGACAGCGGGTCCCACAAGCTGGGCCTTTGTCTCGACGACATGCACGCCCATGCGCCGCAGCCGGGCGACGACCAGGTCGCGCTCCTTGAGCAGGGTGGCCGCAACCACGGCCCGCGCCACATCATCCGGCTCGCGCGGATCTGTCTCCATAAGGGCTTCAAGTTCCTCGTCACGGAGGACTACGAACAGAACCAGATGGCGCCGAAGTAGTCGACCAAGCGATTCGACCATCAGTTCTGCCGAGGTCGTATCTGTGAAGTCGGTAAAGACCACCACCAGTGACCGCCGTTGCAGGGATCCGGACAGTGTTGTCAGGCCGAGGGTGTAGTTGGTCTCCTCGGTTGAATAGTCGATCCGGCCCGCGACGCGTTGCAGGTGCCTGAAGGCATCCAGCCCAGCTGCAGCACCTGTCGAGACGCGGGGGCGGCTGTCGAAGGCATACATACCCACCCGGTCTCCGGCTCGGAGACAGGCGTAGGACAGAAGCAGTGCCCCGTTTATCGCCCGGTCGATCCTGGGCGCTCCGCCCACCGGCTCGCACATGGCCCGTCCACAATCGAGGGCCATGATGATGTGATGGTTGCGCTCGGTCCGGAACTCCTTGGCCAGCAGGGCTGCGTGACGGGCGGACTGTTTCCAGTCGATGGCCCGGCGATCCATGCCAGGCTGGAAATCGCGCAGCGCCTGAAACTCGGATCCCTCTCCCAACTCGATCTGGGTCTTGGCTCCGAACAGGGCGTTGCGGGCGAATAGCCGGACAGCGTCATCCCGGACGCTCTCGAGATCGACCAGAACCGGGGCGGCGATATTGAGCGCAAAGGTCTTCTGCTTCCAGACCAGTCCCAACGGCCCTTGCCAGCGAACCCACAACGATTTCAGCATGGCTTCCCCGCGCCGCTCAGGCGTGAACGGGAAAGAAAATGCGGCCTTCTGATCCTTGACGCCGGTCCGCGCGATCACAGAGCCCAAACCCAGTCTTGCATCGGCTGCCAGGGCAGCCTCGGCCTGCGATGGCATCAGGCCCTTGCCAAACCGGGCCAGAACATTGGCCTGTCCTGGGCGCGCGATCGCAGCACGCGGCGCTATCGGCTGATCGATCGTGAGGCCGGCCCGCGATGCAGATACCAGCGCATCTGTCGCCGCCAGCAATAAACCACACGCGACCCAGACAGGACCGGCCACCCAGCCCGCTGATCCGATCAGGCCAAACGCCAGCGCCACCGGCGCACCGGCGGCGACGATCAGAACAGCGCGGCGGGTCGGGTAGATCACCGCGGAGCCGCGACCTGATCGACCAATGTCGACAGGACCTGATCGACCTTGCGACCTTCGATCTCTGCCGCAGGTGACAGGATCAACCGATGCCGCAGAACCGGGGCGGCCAATCCCTTCACATCGTCGGGAATGACATAGTCCCGTCCATCAAGGACAGCCCTCGCCCGAGCGGCAACAGCCAGCATGGCTCCGGCTCGGGGCGATGCCCCTGTATCGGTATCCGCCGAGTCCCGCGTCGCGCGGATTAGGGCCACGATATAGTCGATGACCTCGTCGGTCAGGCGCACATTCGCCACGACCGCGACTGCGGCGTCGATGTTGGCGCGGTCGACGACGGTCGCGACACCCAGTGCAACCGGGTCCATTTGACCGGACCGGGCACCATGCGCAGCCACAATCGCCCGTTCCTGGGCCTGGCTGGGGTAGTCGATGACATGTTTGAACAGGAACCGGTCCAGTTGGGCTTCGGGCAAAGGATAGGTTCCCTGTTGCTCGATCGGGTTTTGGGTCGCGATGACGGTAAAGCGACCGGACAGGGCGTGAGACTGGCCATCGATGGTGACGCGCCGCTCCTGCATGGCCTCCAGCAGGGCTGCCTGGGTCTTTGGAGGCGTCCGGTTGATCTCGTCGGCCAGCAGCAGTTCCGAAAAGATCGGGCCGCGCGTCAGCGTGAAGCTTGAGGTCTGGAAGTTGAACAGGTTCGACCCGATGATGTCCCCGGGCATCAGATCCGGAGTGAACTGGATCCGTCCATAATCCAGCCCAACTGTACGCGCAAAAGCCTGGGCCAGCAGGGTCTTGGCCGTTCCTGGCGGGCCTTCCAGCAGTACATGGCCGCCAGCAAACAATGCTGTCAGCAGCAGGTCGACCGCCTCGTCCTGTCCGACCACGGCCTTGGCGATCTCGGTTCGAATGCGGACGGCAATCGCCATCACCTCATTGATGTCCATGGGTCATCTCCAGTTTCCAGCGGTGAAGGTCGCGTGCCACCGTCATCAGATCTCCCGCGGTGCGGGCTTCGGCGGCACGGGTGGCCAGGATCGAATAGCGGGCCTCGACACCCGACTGGGCTCCGACGCGATCAAGAAAGGCATCAAGTTCTGGCTCGCTGAGCCGACGGGGCGCGCCAATCGCCCGCGCCACGGACGCGCGGACCAGCAGGGCATAGGGTGACGCCATGCGATGTTCCCGTCGCGCCATGCGCACGAGCCCGGCGGTATTGTCAGCCAGCGCCTGCTTTCCAAGGGCGACGGCCCTGGCCCTTTCTCGCGCCGGGCCAAACCGCACGCCGGCTTGCAGGCCGGCGACGACAAACAGGGCTGCGATGACCAGGGTGACTCCGAGCAAAGGCGGCTCCAGCATTAATCGCAAAAGGCTGCGGGTTCGCTGGAAGCCGTTGAGGGTCAGGTCGAACACGACGGACTCACCATCAGCCCGCACGACATCGAGGATGCTTATCGCGACCTGTGCCCCTGCCAGCCGCTTCAAGCCGTGGGTATTCAACAGATCGGGATCGGACAGCACATAGGTCTGTGTTCCCCGTCGCAGGGCGACAACCGGTTCACCGCGTTCGTCGATCACCACAGGGATCCAGTCGCGGCCAGAAATCGTCTGCAGATTTTCCAGGGCAAGGCGTGGCCCCATTGGATTGCCGGCGGGGCGCGTCAGCAGGGTGCCGCTCACCCCGGTCCGCTGCGAAATCCGGGTTCCGGGCCGGATGGCGTCGGGTAGCAAGGTCAATGCACGGGACGGCTCGATGACACCGACCGTATTGACCCATCCTCGCTTTTCTTGCTCCGCCACAACGTTCCATTTGGGCAGGACGATCAGCGTGGGACCCCGGTGCTGGCGATCCGCAATCTGGTCGGCCGGTGTAGCCAGTGTCGGTGTGAGGATCAGCAAACTGCCC
Source organism: Alphaproteobacteria bacterium (assembly GCA_003241825.1). Lineage (GTDB taxonomy): Bacteria > Pseudomonadota > Alphaproteobacteria > Caulobacterales > Caulobacteraceae > Brevundimonas. Next base: position 6,600 of record QBLX01000008.1, on the reverse strand, counting down.
TCTGCACCCGTTCCGAGTGCGCCACGGCTGAGCAATACCGGCACGCCTGTCGTTTCAAGCAAACGAACAATCCCGCCGAACCCGACCGACGATTTCGAAAGCCCATGGGCCCCACCGTCATTGCCCGACTTCAGTTCCGGGGCATAGGCCGACAGGACACCAAGCCCTGCCAGAGACAATACTCCTATGACTACCAGGCTGATGACAGTCAGAGGCGAAAAGGCTCCATTTCCTGCAGCGATCCTCATGCGCTCCAGCCCTTCGGCAAGGCAAAATCCTCATAAGCGCGGCGACAGTCGGCAAAGGCGTCCGCGCCGATCACGGCTCCCCCGAAGAGGCTGCGCTCCACCACCCGTCCGATCCGGCGAAAGGCAGGCCGGGCCTCTGGGGGCAGGGCCTCCAGACTGGCGATCTCCCGGGTCGTCAACGAGACACGAAGGGCCTTGGGCCGGCGGCTCTGGATGTCCTCGACACTGCGCAGGAGAAGCAGGTGAGCGGCTTCTCCAAACCGCCCTTCAGCCGCCAGGCGATCGGCTGCCGCCAGCAGATCGCGTGCAGCATCGCGGTCCGGCCGCCAGTCAGGCTCTTCACCCAGCACGAGTGCCGTCGGTCGCGGGAGCGGCTTGCGCAGATTGAGGATTTCGCGCCCGATGAAAAACAGAAGCAGGGCCACCAAGCCAGCCAGAGCGCCCCAGAACAGCCACTGCATCACCGGGGCCAGAGCCTGAAACGCCTCTGCGATCCAGCGCAACCAACCGGGGACTTCGGGCAGCTCAAATCCGACCCGATCGAATTGCAGGCTCTCGTCCCGCAACAAGCGCGCATGAGCCGCTGTCAACGCCGCATCCGGCGGTTCAGGCGCGGTCATCGATCGAGCCTGTATAGACAATCCTGAAGTCGCCTCGAATGTTGAGCGGAGCGGTGAAAAACCCTGAGTTACGTTTCGCCTATTCCACACTTCGCGTCCAGCGATGAGCGGAGCCTGAAGCGATGATTTTGGCGCTGTCACCGGCGCTGTCGCCGCCGCGAAGGAAGAAGCGAAGGTCGTAAGAACAGGCAGTCACGCTTGATGGACGGAAATCAGGGTGCTGTCAGTCCAATGCTAACTTGTCTCCACTGATGAGCCCAAAAGCGAAGTGGAACAGTCCGCTATGGCGAAACTATCGTTCAATTAGAGCACGCAAAGCTAACGTGACAGCACTCGGCTACACTGTAAAGTTCCCTGCCAGGAGTAGCCCAAGACCCGCTCGCCCAATCCCCACAGTGCCAGTGAGCCAACGCAATCCTGGCGGTGAACCCAAATCCCTGAAAACCCCCAGATAAACTTCCTGTTAGCAGGAAAAACCGGAGTCAGTTTGGCGCGCCGGAGACTCCGGCCCGAAATGGGCTAAATCCAACCGAAAATCTCGTTTTACGTCTACCGATCACGCGCGATTGAGCGCGATAGTCGCGACTATTCCTTGCGTTCAATATGTTGGTTTTTATGGAAAAAATCGCCAAAAGGCAGTGGCGGAGAGGGTGGGATTCGAACCCACGGTACCCTTCCAGGCACGCCGCATTTCGAGTGCGGTACATTCGACCACTCTGCCACCTCTCCGCGGTGCCGAAGTCGCTAGGTCGAAGCGAGCGGCCTCTCTAATGGGCCGGAGCCTTCACCGCAAGCAGGATGCGGAGGATTTTCGTTCCTATCGCTGGGCGGGCAGGGCGAGGCCCGGAGCCTGGCCAGAGTGCGGGTCGGCGTCGCGGATGCGGAAGAGTTCGGCGGGGCGTCCTCCGGTCCCCGTTGACAGAAGGCCCGTGGGCTGGACCAACCCGGTTCGTTCGACGCCACGGCGGAAATTCTGCTTGTGCAGGGTCAGGCCTGCGACAGCCTCTGCAGCGGACTGGAGGCCGGACAGGGTGAAGGTGTCCGGCGTCAATTCGAACAGGACAGGACGATACTTCAGCTTGGAGCGCAGCCTGCCGAGGCCTGTAGCGAGGATGCGACGGTGGTCCGAAGCCATGGTCCGGCCGGGCATGACGTGAGCGCCGGGCTGATCCCGATCACGTGCGGCCTCTGGGACCAGCCCGGCTTCATAGAGCAGTTCGTAGCGCTCCAGCGCCCGTTCCTCGTTCCAGCGATGATCGGCCCCTGTCGCGAAGAGCGACTGGACCCGGGCACTCCTGCGATCGTCATGGCCTGCCCAGTCCATGAGGGCGCTGGAGATTGGCACTGACGAGGCCGGGCCGCTCCGGCGATCTTCCCAGGGGAAGATATCGAAAAGCGGGGTCCAGAGTGCATCGGCCACGGATGCTGTGTCAGCCTCGCGCGTCAGGGCCAGATAGCCGACGGAGACTTCGCGAGCGCGTTCGGGGCCGGGTGTCGGGCGGGGCGAAGCCCGTCCCGCGTCGCCAAACGTGTAGAGCTGTTCCACGAAGCCGGGACGAAACCCGGTCTGGGCGGCCACGAAGGCGCGCAGGGACAATTCGAATGTCCGGTCCCTGACGGGGTCAAAGGGGCCGAAGGGCAGAGCGAGGTCAGGGCCTGAGCCCGTCGTCAGGACGCAGAGTGCGCGGTCGTGCAGGGCCATGACAACAGCCGAAAGACCGATGCGGACGCCATGCTCGCCCCCAAAGGACATGACTTCACTCCGCAGGCCGGGGGTGGGCCCCGGGCAGGATGCCGACGGCCTCGGCCAGGGCGCGATATCGCTCGATATAACGCATCTGGGCAACCGGAGCAGGCAAGGGGTCGATGGTCAAATGGAAACCCGCGGGTGGCGCACCGAACAGCTTGAGGGACTCGCTCCGCTCGAACCCGGCGAGCTGGGTTGCCTCGAAGTAGGCGCAGGCCCGGTCGGCCTTCTTGATCAGGGTTTTGATCGCAACGGGGGATTTGGGCGGCAGGCCGAACCGGACGTGGATAGCGCTTTCCAGTCGCACCTCGAAGTCCTTGTAGTTGACGCCTAGCGCGGATTTGAACGGCGAGATCATGTCCCCGATGACGTATTCGGACGCATCATGCAGCAGGGCGGCGAGTCGCCATCTGGGGTCCAGATCCGGCTTCATATGCACCGCGATGTCCTCGACGACACAGGAGTGCTGGGCGACCGAGAAAGCGTGCTCGCCGATGGTCTGGCCATTCCAGCGGGCCACCCGTGCGAGGCCGTGCGCGATATCCTCGATCTCGATATCGAAGGGAGACGGGTCCAGCAGGTCAAGGCGACGACCGGACAGCATTCGTTGCCAGGCGCGTGGAGCCGGGTTTCGAGACTTTCTGGCGACGGGCGTCGAGATCGGGCGTTCAGACAAGGTAGCAGTCCTGGGCGGCGGGTCGGTCAGGTGACCCATTCCGGCGCCACGATCAAGGCCGCTATTCGCCCACGTTGAGGGAGACCAGGTCCTTGGCATCGTCGAAGACGCCGTCATTATTGCGATCCTTGGCGCGAACTGTCGCAACAACAATCGGCCCCCCCTGGGGACCGCGGGCCTCATAGCCTACCAGACGCCAGCCGGCTTCGGACGCAGCATTGTCGGTCAGGATATAGGTCACGCGGGTTGCCGATCCGGGGGCCCGTGTGCGGATCTCGGCAGCGTCGTCGTGGGCCTGGATACTGACGGATTCGTCAGACGAAGAGATAGCGACCGCCTGACTGCCTTCGCTGGCATCGATGCTGAAGCCACCGATGCGGACGCGAGCCTTGTCGCCATCCGTATCGACAGCCATGCCGGGAATGCGCACGCTGGCGTCCTCGCCGCTGGATTCGACCGTGACGCCGGGCAAGCGAACCGTTGCGCGGTCGCCTGATTGCGCGCTGGATTCCGCCCTTGCCATCTCGGCGTCGGCCCGGGCGACCTCTGCATCCGCACGGGCTGCCTCGGCGTCCGCCTGGTCGGCGTCTGAATCTGCAGCTGCTCCGCGCATCTGGGCGGCGGTACCGGGCATGCCCGCAATGAGTTCATTTTCGAACCGGGCGAGGGCCAGATCGGGTGTCGTGCCGTCGAGGCTGACCAGATGCAGGGAAACCTCGGCTCCACGTGGGCCGCCATAGGTACAGACTGTCCCTCCGGCCTGTGCTGATCCCTTGCGTGTCAGAGCACCAAGCGTGTCTGGGCACTGGAGCGTTTCAATGACGCGCAGGGCGGTGTGACCCTCATTCCTGTCACCGTCGGCATCGACCCGCGAACTGGTGCGCACATCGCAACCCGCAAGAAGAGCAGCCACAGCGCAGAAGGTGATCAAGGCGGTCCGCATCATCCTATCCTTTTTGGATACCCCATAGTCCTGCCGATCGCATCCATGCGCCAGTGAAATCGCGGTAATCGGCGTGGCGGCTCTGGTGTGCCGCGATGTCCCTGCCGTGACGAAGGCGTGTCAGCTTCCGGGCCGTGCGCCTTCGCGTCTGTTCAGGAAGGCCAGGCGCTCGAACAGGTGGACGTCCTGCTCGTTCTTGAGCAAGGCCCCGTGAAGCGGCGGGATCAGCTTGTTCGGGGTCTTTTCACGCAGGGTCTCGGGATCGATGTCCTCGACCAGCAGCAGTTTCAGCCAATCCAGCAGTTCGGACGTTGAGGGCTTTTTCTTCAGGCCCGGCGTGTCGCGGATTTCATAGAAGGTCTTCAGCGCCTGGGAGACCAGACGGCCTTTGATGCCAGGGAAATGGACCTCGACGATCGCCTTCATCGTCTCATCGTCGGGAAAGCGGATGTAGTGGAAGAAGCAGCGGCGCAGGAAGGCGTCCGGCAGTTCCTTCTCGTTGTTGGACGTGATCACGACGACAGGTCGAACAGCGGCGCGAATGGTCTCGCCGGTCTCCTGGACGAAGAACTCCATCCGGTCGAGTTCCTGCAGAAGGTCGTTCGGGAACTCGATATCCGCCTTGTCGATCTCGTCGATCAGCAGGACGGGGCGAACCGGGCTGGTAAAGGCCTCCCACAGCTTGCCAGGCTTGAGATAGTTCTTCACGTCCTGAACCCGCGGATCGCCGAGTTGCGAGTCGCGCAGACGGCTGACTGCATCGTATTCATACAGGCCATTGTGGGCCTTGGTCGTCGACTTGATGTGCCAAGTGATCAAGGGAGCGTTCAGGGCACTGGCCATCTCATAGGCAAGGACGGTCTTGCCCGTGCCGGGCTCGCCCTTGATCAGCAGGGGGCGTTCGAGTGCGACGGCGGCGTTGACCGCGATCTTCAGGTCCTGGGTTGCGATATAGTTCGAGGTGCCCTCGAACCGTTCGGTCGGCCGCTGCATCGGGGTGTCTTCGCTCCGGTGGTTTGGGTGAGGCCTAGCGAAGGCGAGCTAACTTAACAACGGTCAGGTTGGCGCGGTCAGCCGTGCTCATCCCGGATCAGGCTGTGATTTCTGGTGTCGCGCATGGTTACATAGGTCAGCAGCGAAATGCCGATCATGCCGGTGACATACCAGAAATACAGGCTCTCCTTGCCGTCCAGCTTGAACCAGAGGGCAACATATTCGGCGGTTCCGCCAAAGGCCGCATTGGCGATTGCGTAAGGCAGGGCGACGCCGAGCGCGCGGATATGGGCTGGAAACAGCTCGGCCTTCACGACCGCATTGATGGCGGTGTAGCCCGACACGATCACGAGTGCCGAAAGGCTCAGCAGGAAGGCCATGATGGGATCGGTGGTCGTCGACAGCGCCGTCATGATCGGGACGGTGCAAACGACACCCAGGACGCCAAATGTGATCATGACCGGCTTTCGCCCGACCCTGTCCGACAGGGCGCCGACGGCAGGTTGCAGCAGCATGAAGACAAACAGGGCGGCGGCGCTGATTTCGGTCGCCGTGGTCTTCTGGAATCCCGCCGTATTGGTCAGGAATTTCTGCAGGTAGGTCGTGTAGGTATAGAAGGCGAGCGTACCACCGGCGGTCAGGCCGATGACCATGAGCGCCTCTTTCGGGTGCTTCATGAACAGCAGCAGGGCGCTGGACCTCGCCTCGGTGCCCTTTTCCCGCGCCTCGAACTCTGCAGTCTCGTCGAGGCCGCGCCGGAGCCAGAACACCACGATCGCCAGAGCCGCTCCGACGAAAAACGGGATCCGCCAGCCCCAGGACGAGAGTGCGGCCTCGCTCAACGTGTTCTGAAGGACGATCAGCAGGAGCAGGGCCAGCAGCTGCCCCGAAATCAGTGTGACGTACTGGAAGCTGGACCAGAACCCGCGATGCTTGGCCGTGGCCATTTCTGACAGATAGGTCGCCGATGACCCGTACTCGCCGCCGACACTCAGCCCCTGCAGCATCCGCGCGACCAGGAGCAGGATTGGCGCTGCGACACCGATGGAGGCATAGGTCGGGATGCAGGCGATGATCAGCGACCCCGTGCACATCAGGGTGACCGAAAGCGTCAGTCCGGCCTTGCGGCCCTTGCGGTCGGCGTAGACGCCCATGACCCAGGCCCCGATCGGACGCATGAGGAAGCCGACAGCGAAAACAGCCGCTGCCTGCAGCAACTCGGCCGTGTCACTGCTGGACGGAAAGAACAGCGGCGCAAAATACAGGGTGAAGGCCGCATAGGCGTACCAGTCGAACCATTCCACGAGGTTCCCGGTCGACCCGCCGCTGATATTCCGGAGGCGGCGAGCCGGGGTCATCGGGGCGGGAGGCGC
>QBLX01000089.1 GCA_003241825.1 Alphaproteobacteria bacterium | reverse complement strand
CTTCTGGCGACCGCCGCTCTTGGTTTCTCCGGGCGAGAGCCGTACCGCGGCTCCGATGCCCAGCGCTTCGCCAACGCGCCCGCACGCTGTGCGATCGACGAGTGAGTGCAGCCGCGATGACAGCTGGCCCTCATCGGCCTCCGGGAAATCGCGGTGCAGTCGATCGGCAACCAGCAATCCAAGAACCCGGTCGCCCAGAAACTCAAGGCGCTGGTTGTGACGCGCGATCTTGCCGCTCGGTGGCGTCCCGCCCTCCCCGACGCTCGAATGGGTCAGGGCGCGGTCAAGCAGTCGCGGATCGGCGAAATCGTGCCCGAGCCGGCGGACCAGTTCGGCCACCGCCTCTGACCGGACATTACCCATCAATCGAGCAGATTGAAGAAGCGGCTGGGCCGGACATTGGCAAACCAGCTGACCGGATTGAACAGGGACGCACCCGGCTCCCACGAGAACATGATGATCTGGGCCTTGCCGATCAGATTTTCCTCAGGGACCAGACCGACCCCGGAGCCCTCGGCGACGCGGCTGTCGATCGAGTTGTCGCGATTGTCACCCATCATGAAGTAGTGGCCCAGCGGCACTTCATAGACAGGTGTGTCGTCAAGCTCGCCGCCGGGACCAAAGTCCTGGATCATGAAGGATTTGCCGCTCGGCAGGGTCTCGCGGATCTGGGTCACCGGACGCGGGCCGAACATGTCATTGACCTCGGCCTCGCTCACGCGGACGTCCTGAACCGGTGCGCCGTTGATGTGCAGTTGGTTCTGGATCATCTGGATGCGGTCGCCCGGCAGGCCGATGACCCGCTTGATGTAATCGGTCTTGTCATCACGAGGCAGTTTGAACACGACGACGTCGCCGCGGTTTGGTGCACGACCCAGGATACGCCCCTCCCCCAAGGGAAGATTGACCGGCAGCCCGCTGGAATATTTGGAATAGCCGTAGGACCATTTGGTCACGACAATGTAGTCGCCTTCATAGAGGTTCGGCTCCATTGAAGCCGACGGGATCGTGAAGGGCTGGAAAAGCAGAACCCGCAGGACGAAGGCAATCAGCAGCGCAAAAACGACCGTCTTGATGATCTCGACCGTTTCGCTGCCGGCAGACCTGGCGACTTCGCTTGCCTTGATCTTTCTGGTGTCCTTGCCGGCCCAGACGGGAGGCGTGGTTTCACTGGTCACCGTGCCGTCGTTCGCCTTCGCAGAGCCGTCGCGCGAGCCGTCCTGGTCGTTCATCGTGGGATAAGCCTGTCCACCGCCCCGCGCGGCATCGTCCGGGGACGGGTAAAGCCTGATTACGCCATCGGCAAGGCTTCGATGACCACGAACGCCAGCGCATAGGGGTGTTCATCGCTCAAGGTCAGGTGAATGTGCGGCTGATGGTCCGCTGGAACCAGCCGGGCCAGATGTTCGGCGGCGTGTCCGGTGAGAGCCAGCGTCGGCTGACCGCTCCCGAGATTAACCACCCCCATGTCACGCCAGTAGACATCGCGCCGCATCCCGGTCCCCAAGGCCTTGGCGCACGCCTCTTTAGCGGCGAAACGCTTGGCATAGCTCCAGGCAGCGTCAGGTTTGCGGTCCGATCGCGTGCGTTCGAGTTCGGTAAAGCAGCGATTCCTGAAGCGGTCGCCGAACCGGTCGAGCGACGCCTTTATCCGGCGAATGTCCGTCAGGTCAGCGCCGACGCCGATGATCATTCAACCGGCTCTATGTCGCGGGCAGCGTCCATAAGGGTCCGCATCCGGCCGATTGCTGCGCCCAGACCCACGAAGATGGCCTCTCCGATCAGGAAATGGCCGATGTTCAGTTCCACGACTTCGGGGATCGCCGCAACCGGTGTCACGGTCTCGTAGTCGATCCCATGTCCCGCATGGACCTCCAGACCCAGGCTGGCAGCCTGGGTTGCAGCAGTCTTCAGTCGTTCCAGTTCGGAGGCCGCAAGGGTCTCGTCACCGTCGCGAACGGCGTCACAGAAGGCTCCGGTATGCAGTTCGACGACGGCCGCGCCTGCCCGGAACGCGGCTTCCACCTGAGCAGGGTCCGCTCCGACAAAAAGCGAGACGCGCGATCCGGCTTCGGTCAGTTTGCTGACGAAGGGCGTGATCCAATTATGGCCGCCGACCACATCAAGACCGCCCTCGGTTGTCCGCTCTTCGCGACGTTCAGGCACCAGACAAACCGCCGGCGGGCGATGCCGCAAAGCGATCTCCAGCATTTCCGACGTTACAGCCATCTCGAGGTTCAGCGGGCGTCCCTGCGCACGCAACGACTCGGCCAGGGTCTCGATGTCAGAATCGGCGATGTGCCGGCGGTCTTCGCGCAGATGCGCCGTGATGCCGTCTGCACCGGCGGCCAGAGCCTCGATCGCTGCCCGGGTCGGATCTGGATAGGCCGCACCCCGTGCGTTCCGGATTGTAGCAACGTGGTCAATATTGACGCCTAGTCGAATGCGCTCACCCATGGTCGGCTCCTATCTGGCCAGTCTGCGGCTGCCGGGATCTTCAACCGGCAAGGAAGCCAGTTCGGGCGGGAGGGCATCAGCGGAATAAGCCGGCACATCCAGGGTCGCAAGGGCGATCAGAGGGACCCCCACATCTGCACGACCTCCGGACCGATCGACGATACATGCGGCGGCAATCACATCTCCACCCGCCTCGCGGATGGCAGCAATACATTCCCGCGAGCTCAGGCCCGTGGTCACAATGTCCTCGACCATGACCACCTTCTGGCCCGGCTCGATGTGGAACCCCCGGCGCAGCTTGAAGACCCCGTCTTCACGCTCGACATACATCGATGGCACAGCGAGGTGTCGGGCTGTCTCATAACCGGGAATGATCCCGCCAACCGCCGGGGAAATCGCGACATCCACGGGCCCGACCGCAGCCACGATCTTGACCGCAAGGGCCTTGCACAGCCGCTCGCAGCGCTGCGCATCCATGAACACGAGGTTCTTCTGGAGAAACACCGGGCTGTGCAGCCCCGACGACAGCACGAAATGCCCCTCGCGAAGGGCACCGGCACCGCGAAACTCGTTGAGAACATCTTCTGAGGTCATGGTCGCGACCTATGCCGTATGTCGCCGCCGGGCAAGCCGTGCGCGCGAGATGTCGCGGCCGTCAGCCCCTGGCGCGTTCGACCGTGTCCACGGAAGGGTTGGCCCGCAGGGCAGCCATGACCGTGGTCGCATGTTTGGCGTCCGTGACCTCGACATCGATATCCAGATCAAAGAAGTCCGACTGTCGCAGGGCCATCTTCAGGTTCAGGATATTCCCGCCTGCCTCGCCGATGACGGTCGCGACCTGACCCAGCATGCCTGGTGCATTCTTGATGGTGGCGCGGAAACGGGCCACGGCCACGCCCTGCTCCGCCTGCGGAGTCCATTGCAGATCGTTCCAGACGCTGTCGTCGTCAGCAAAATCGGCCAGCTTCTGACAATCGATGACGTGAACTGTCAGTCCGGTGTCGGGCTCGAGGATACCGACGATCCGGTCTCCAGGCACAGGCGAGCAGCAGGCTCCAAAATGGATGCTGACACCGGGCGTGAGCCCGCCGCCCCGCACGAACAGCCTGGCCTGGGCGTCGCCGATCCGTTTGCGGTCAGGTTGGGCCGCCAATGTGCCCTTCAGGCCGGGGAACAGGGTCTCGGCGACGCGGTTTGCCGGCAGGCGCCCGCGGCCGATGGCGTCGAACAGGTCGTCCTCTGTCGCTATGGCGAGCGTCTCGAGCGTCGGCTTCAGCGTCACCTCGGTCAGCGACTTGCCGGCCCTCGCGAGTGTCTGCTCCAGCGTCGCCTTGCCCAGTTTCTGGAACTCGTCGCGCTCGGAGCTGCGGATGTGCCGGCGGATCGCGGACCGCGCCCTTCCTGTCACGGTGAGACTGCGCCAGTCGGCCGGGGCCTCGCGCTTGGACCCGCGGACGATCTCGACCACGTCGCCATTCTGCAACTGGGTCCGCATCGGCTTGAGCTCGCCGTTGATCTTGACCCCGACGGCCGTGTCGCCGACCTCGGTGTGGACGGCATAGGCAAAGTCCAGAGCCATCCCGCCACGTGGCAGTGTGATCAGTGTTCCCTTGGGTGTGAAGACAAAGACCTGATCCAGATACATCTCGAGCTTGGCATGCTCGACCCAGTCCTCGCCGCCTTCGCCATGTTCGATGACCTGAACGAGGTGACGCAGGTTCTGCAGGGGGTCGCGCCCGCCCTCTGCCTCCATCGCCGCCTGGTCAAAGCCGTAGGACTTGTTCTTGTAGGCCCAGTGGGCGGCAACGCCGTCTTCGGCCACCCGGTCCATCGCCTCGGTGCGAATCTGCATCTCGATGCGAAGGCCGCCCGGACCCACGACCGTAGTGTGCAGCGAGCGGTAGTTGTTCGACTTCGGGGTCGAGATGAAGTCCTTGAACCGCTCCGGCACCATGGGCCAGGCGCGATGGATCACCCCGAGCGCGCGGTAGCAATCGTCCTCGAACTCGACGAGCACCCGGAACCCGTAGATGTCAGACAGGGAGGAAAAGCCGACAGACTTTCTCTGCAGCTTTCGCCAGATCGAATAAGGCGTTTTCTGGCGGCCATAGACGCGGGCCGGGATCCCGGCCTCGCTGAGCGCCTGCTCAACCTCACGGGCTACCCCGTCGGTCGCGCGTCCATGCTCGAGTTTGAGGGCCTCCAGGCGGCGCTCGATCGCCGTTCGCGCCGTCGGGTTCAGATGCTCGAACGCCAGTTCCTCAAGTTCGGACGCGATCGAGTGAATGCCGATGGATCGTCCCAGCGGCGCATAGACCTCCAGCGTCTCGCGGCTGATCCGTTCGCGTTTTTCCGGCTTCACGTATTTCAGCGTCCGCATATTGTGCAGACGGTCCGCCAGCTTGACCAGGAGCACGCGCACATCGCGGGAAATGGCGAGAATGAATTTGCGCAGGTTCTCAGCCTGGCGCGTGTGCTCGGCCTGAAGCTCGAGCCGGGACAGTTTGGTCACGCCCTCGACCAGACCCGCGACTTCCTCGCCGAACATGGCGGCAATGTCGTCGCGCGTGGCCGAGGTGTCCTCGACGACATCGTGCAGCAGCGCGGTGACAATGGTCGCCGTGTCGAGCTTGTACTCCGTCAGGATGCCCGCGACCTGGATCGGATGGGCGAAGTAGGGATCGCCCGAGGCCCGCAACTGCGAGCCATGCATCTTCATCGCATAGACATAGGCCCTGTTCAGCAGAGCTTCGTCGGCCGTGGGGTCATAGGCCTTGACCGCCTCGATCAGTTCAAACTGACGAAGGACCGGAATGCGCTTCGCCACCGGCAACGATTCCGCTGCGGATGGCGAGGCAATGTCGAGTGCAAGGGTGGTCTGCGGCGGGGTCGAACCGGACCGCGCCGGAAGGATAGTGATACCGGTGGCGGGTTGTGCCGTCAGTACCGCTCCTCCTGCCCGCCATCGCGGTCGCTCTGCAGGGCGCGAATCAGTTCCTGCTCGGCCATGTTCATGTGTTGGGGCTCCGCCAGCAGGCCCACGATCTCGGCCTCGTCCTCGGCTTCGGTGCGCTCGTCGACGCGCTGCAGGCCAACGACGACCGTTTCCAGCAGTTCAGCGGGGACGACCGTATCCTCAGCGATTTCACGCAGGGCCACGACAGGGTTCTTGTCGTTATCGCGATCCAGCGTCAGCGCTGCGCCATTGGCGATCGCGCGAGCGCGGTTGCCGGCCAGCAAAACCAGGCCGAACCGGTTCGGTACCTTTTGGATGCAGTCTTCGACGGTGACGCGAGCCATGATGATCCTTCGGGGCGGCGGGAGAACCGCGCCTGATACAGACAAGTCGTGAATTGTGCAACGCCACAAGGGCAGTTTTGCGGCGCTCAGCCGAGGGGCGATGCGTCCCGTCCGACCGACGCGACATCTGCCAAAGCCTTTGAAGACAGCCCTGTGAGCGGATGCAGCCATGCCGGAGCGATTTCTGCCAACGGTCCCATCACGAATTTTCGCTCGGCCGCCCGGGGATGCGGCAGGATCAGGCCTGCACAATCTCCCTGCTCGCGCCCATAGGCAATGAGATCCAGATCGAGGGTTCGCGGTGCGTTCTGGACTGTCCGCATGCGCCCGAACGCCTCCTCGATACGCCCCAGTGCAGCCATCAGCGCATGGGGGTCGAGTTCGGTCCGCACGATCACGACGGCGTTCAGGAACGGTGGGTCATCCGGGTCAGGCCAGGCCTGCGACGCCCACCATGAGGAACGCGCAATGACGTCGATCCCCTCGGCACGAAAACGGGCCAGGGCGGCCTCCAGCACTTCGCGCGCTGAGGTCCACACCCCCTTGTCATTACAGCCAAGGGCGACGATCACTGAGCCATCGAGATCAATCGCGGCGTCCATATTGGCGTCAAGGCCCTCAACGGACCGGCCACTATTTCCAGAAAGCTCATTCGCCATGACTGTTTATCCGACTGACCGCATTGCCCTGTTCATCGACGGGGCGAATCTCTATTCGGCGGCCCGGGCGCTGAGCGTAGACCTCGACTTTCGAAAGCTGGTGGCGTCGTTCCGGGAAAACGGCATCCTCGTTCGAGCCTATTACTACACGGCCGTGATCGAGGGCGAGGAATTCTCGCCGATCCGCCCTCTGGTGGACTGGCTGGGCTACAACGGGTTCTCGGTCGTGACCAAGCCGGTCAAGCGGTTCACCGATGCCCAGGGTCATACCCGCACCAAGGGCAATATGGATGTCGAGATCGCCGTCGACATGATCGAGATGGCCGCGCATCTGGATCACATGGTGCTGTTCTCGGGCGACGGAGACTTCCGTCGACTGGTCCAGGCGGTGCAGGCGCGCGGCGTCCGGGTCACGGTCGTCTCGACCATGAAGAGCCAGCCGCCCATGATCGCTGATGAACTGCGGCGTCAGGCTGATGATTACATCGACCTCGCGGACCGGATTGGCGACTGGACACGACCCCGCTCACCCGCGCCGGCAGCGTCGGTTCGTACCTTTGACAGGGACGAGGAATGAACCTGTCTCTGGCCGAGCCGCCCCGCGACTGCCCGCTCTGCCCCAGACTGGTTGAGTACCGGCGAGAAAACATCCGTCTGAACCCCGACTGGTGGAACGGTCCTGCACCCTCGTTCGGCGATCCCGATGCGCGCCTTCTGGTTGTCGGACTGGCTCCCGGGCGGACAGGAGCCAATCGAACCGGCAGGCCCTTCACCGGGGATGGGGCTGGATGGACCCTTTACGACACACTGATCAAGACAGGTTTCGCCGTCGGCAGCTATGACGCACGACCCGATGACCGGCTCAGGCTGGTCGACTGCATGATCACCAATGCCGTCAGATGCGCCCCGCCGCTGAACAAGCCCCTGCCCGCCGAAGAAGCGAGCTGCCGGCCCTTCCTCAAGGCCCGGTTCGAGGCCCTGCCTCGGCTGAAGGTTATCGTCACGCTCGGCGATGTCTCTCGCCGCAGTGTCCTGAAGACGCTGGGCCTGCCCGGCACAGCGATCCCGCCCGGGCATGGGGTCGAGGGCGAGGCTGCAGGATATCGTCTGATCAACAGTTATCATTGCTCCCGGCTGAACACGAACACCGGACGGCTCACGCTGGAAATGTTCGAGGCCATCTTTGACAGGGCGAGGGCAATGATCGGTGACTAAGATCGGTTGCAAGCCTTTATCTACTAATGGTTGATGCTATGTGGGTAGCATGTTAGGCTCGTCGCTAACGTAACCGTCCGCTGTTGGGGATCATCATGCTCGTTGCCGCACTTGCCTCCATGTTGCTGGTTACTGCCCCGCAGCAAGCCACGCCAGCTCAGGACCCGGCAGACCCTGTCGTTGATCTCGGCGACATTGTTGTCGACGGACGTCGCGTTGAAGACATGACAAGGCAATTCGTTGGCGAAGTCGCGGCCCCTGCCCGGAACCGTGGCCTCGCCCGCTGGCGCGACGGCGTCTGCGTTGGCGTCGTCAACCTCAAGCCCGAGATGGCGCAATACATTGCTGACCGTGTCTCGACGGTAGCCGAGGACATTGGGCTCAAGCCTGGCGGGCCCGATTGCGTCCCAAGCGTTCTTGTCGTTGCAACGGTCGATGCATCAACCTTCACCAGGCAATTTGTGTCCCAACGCCCCCGGAACTTTCGCGCCGGCGGCTCCGGCATGGATCTTGGAATGGGGGCGCTGAACAGGTTCATGACCGTAGACCGGCCAGTGCGCTGGTGGAACGTCAGCATTCCGGTAGACAGCAACACCGGTCTTCGGGCGGTTCGGTTACCCGGGGATACCGATGCCGCAGGCAACGCAACCGCGCCTGTCATCCGTCGGGGTGCTGCCTCGCGCCTGACAACCCAAATCGTTGACGACACCCAGCGCGCCTACATCATCGTCGACGTCGACCAGATCCAGAACATCTCCCTGGAACAGCTTGCCGACTATATCGCCTTTGTATCCCTGGCCCAGGTCGACCCGGACGCGGACACCTCCGGCTTCGCCACCATCCTGAACATTTTCGACGACCCACAGCAGGTTCGCACGCTGACTGACTGGGACAAGGCTTATCTCAGCGGTCTGTATCAGACCGTACGGACCCGGGAAAATTTCGGTGCTCAACAGACGGAAGTCGTCGACTCCATCGTCCGCGCCCATCGCGCGCTGATGGCAACCCGAGACGCAGAAATCTCCAGTGACTGACCTCACCACATCCTGACAAGGAGACCAGACCATGCTGGCCGTCGCTCTCGCTTCCCTGATCATGCTGACATCGGGCCAGGACGTGGTCTCCGCCCAGGACCCCTTGGTGTCACAGCCACCGGCCGTCGACCTTGAGGATATCGTCGTCGAAGGTCGACCGCTCGAAAACCTGACCCAGACCTTTGTGCGGGAGGTGGCTGCCCCGGCCCGCAACCGCGGCATGGCACGCTGGCGTGACGGCCTGTGTGTGGGCGTGGCCAATCTACAGCCAGAGATCGCCCAGTACATTACGGACCGGGTCTCGACCGTTGCGCAGGATGTGGGACTGAAGCCAGGGGAGCCCGGCTGTGAACCCCATGTGCTGATTATTGCCACGGTCGACGCCTCGGCCTTTACCCGCGAGTTTGTCGAGGTCCGCCCTCGCCTTTTCCGGGTTGGTGGAAGCGGAATGGATCGCGGGGCCACGGCCTTCGATGCCTTCGTCGAGAACGACCAGCCCGTTCGCTGGTGGAACATCAGTGTGCCGGTCAATGACGAAACAGGCCTGATTGCGATCCGGATGCCTGGCTTCGGACCCGCAAGAACTCGCGTCCAACCCTCGCGGATCACCACCCAGATCGTGGACGACACGAAGAGGGCCTTCATCATCGTCGACGTCGACAAGACGAAGGACGTTTCACTGGAGCAACTGGCTGATTATATCGCCTTCATCACCCTCGCGCAGGTCGATCCCGAGGCTGACACTTCGGGCTATGCCACGATCCTGAACGTGTTCGATGATCCAGCCCAGACCCTGACCCTGACCAACTGGGACCGCGCCTATCTTCGGGGGCTCTATGACACCATCCGTCGCCGCCAAAATTTCGGTGCCCAGCGAACGGAAGTTGTCGATTCCATCGTCAGGGCCCATCACAGGCTCACATCGGTGAAAGCGCCTGAGTAAAGGATCCTAGCCCTTGTCCCGCATCAGCCGGGCCTTGTCCCGGGCCCAGTCCCTGTCAGCCGTGGCTTCACGCTTGTCGTGAAGCTTCTTGCCCTTGGCCAGAGCGATCTCGAGCTTGGCCTTGCCAGCGTCGTTCAGATACAGCCTGATGGGAATGATCGTCTGTCCATCGCGCTGGACCGCTCCGATCAAACGATCGATCTGCTTGCGATGCAGCAGCAATTTGCGTGGCCGCCGCGGTTCGTGATTGAACCGGTTGGCCTGGGCATAGGGCGGGATGTCGGCATTGATCAGGACGATTTCGCGTCCCTCGACGGCTGCATAGCTCTCGGCGATATTGGCACGCCCCATGCGCAGCGCCTTGATCTCGGTACCCAGCAGCATGATGCCGGCCTCGATATTGTCCTCAAGGAAATAGTCGAACTTCGCCCGCCGGTTCTCGGCAATGACCTTGGATGTCGTCAGCGGGGCCTTTTCCTTGGGCGGAGGCATCAGATCACGCCCGCAGCCGTCAGGGCAGCATCGATGGCAGGTTTCACCCCGTCGCTCGTCGTTACGAGTGGCAGCCGCACATCCTCGGTGCAGAGGCCCAGACGCGCCAATGCATACTTCGCCGGTGACGGAGAGCTGTCGAGGAACAGTGCCCGGTCCAGGTCGATCAGCCGATCCTGCCAGGACCTCGCACCGGCCAGGTCGCCAGCCATGAAGGCGTCGTACAGCGCCACCATCGGCTCAGGAGCAACATTCGAGGCCACCGAGATCAAGCCGTGCCCACCCTGCGCCATATAGCCGAGGAAGCTGGCGTCATCGCCCGAGATCAGGGCGAAATCCGACCGGATATGGGCCCGCATCCAGGCGACCCGGGCCATGTCGGCAGTGGCATCCTTGATCCCGACGATATTGGGATGAGCCGCAAGCGTCGCGACTGTCTCGTTCGCCATGTCCACCCCGGTCCGTCCGGGCACATTGTAAAGAACGACCGGCAACTGCACGGCTTCAGCGATCGCCTGGAAATGCGCGACCATCCCGGCCTGGGACGGCTTGTTGTAGAAGGGGGCGACGACCAGTGCGCCGTCCGCGCCCACCGTCTTGGCAT
>QBLX01000088.1:2940-10828 GCA_003241825.1 Alphaproteobacteria bacterium | reverse complement strand
GTGTGGGACGGGTCGGCAGGGGCATTCGCGGCAGGGGCTCGTCGCTGTTGGCGGCACTCAGCAGCAGGCTGGCCAGCACGACTGCGGCCTGACGCAGGTCCTCCGGCTTGAGATGATCATAGCTGTCGAGCGAGCTGTGGTGCAGGCGGCTGCTGTAATCCAGTGGGTCCTGGATGAACTGGAAGCCCGGCACGCCGACGGTCTGCATATAAACGTGGTCGGTGCCGCCCGAAGGCCGGAGCGATACCGTCGTCGCTCCCATGCTGGCAAACGGGGCCAGCCATTCCTCCAGCATCGGCACGGCCGCTATATTGCCCTCGGCATTGATGCCCCGGATCCGGCCCGAGCCGTTGTCCAGGTTGAAATAGGCGACCAGGTCGGAATAGCCCTCGCGCGGCTGGATCGGCCAGCGGGCACGCCAGGTCCGGTTGTTGGGCAGGTTCGCGAGTTCAGGATCGCTCAGCGGAGCCCTCGTGGCCAGATGGCGATCGACATAGGCCAGCGAACCGAACAGGCCCTGCTCCTCGCCGTTCCACAGCGCGAAGCGGATGGTGCGCTTGGGCCGCACGCCCAGCGTCTTCAGGATGCGCGCGGCCTCCATGACCACGGCTGTCCCGGCAGCATTGTCGACAGCGCCGTCCGCAGCCACCCAGCTGTCGAAATGCGCTCCGGCCATGACATATTCTCCCGAACGATCGGAGCCAGGAATGTCAGCCAGAACGTTGTAGGCGTTGGTGTCTTCGTCATGAAACTGGACTTCGCTCATGATCTCCAGTATCGGCGGCGTCTCTCCGAGAGTGAGTCGAGCGAGGCGGCGGTAATCCTCGGCTGCCAGTTCCATCCCGGGGACCTTGGGCGTGCGGCCAACGAGGTGGGTATAGCCTGCCCCGTGCACGAGTCCGCCGTCGCGATACGACATCCGGACCCAGCCCAGAGCCCCCTCCTCCACCAGAAAGGCGTCCAGCCGCAGGGGGAAATCGTCCCGTGCACTGGTCTGGACTGCGCGCTCGGCAGCGGCCGGGTTGTTGTTCGGCTGTATATAGCTGGATCGTTCAGCCAGCTCAGCCGCTGTCCAGCGACGGAAGGCGGGCTCGGTCGGGTCAGTGGCTGCGGTGGGCGTCGAGATCATCACGATCTTGCCAGCCAGCTTGCCCCGCCATTTCGCCAGATCTCCGGCGTTGGCCATCGGGGCGAGGATAACGTCCCCAGAGACGACGCCGTTGGTACCCGGTGTCCAGGCGACAGGAATGGCGCGCAGATCGAGCGGCCGGGGCGCGGTCATTCGCGCGCTGGACCGTGTCATCGACCAGCCGCGCCCGAATTCGAACCCTTCGGTCCGGACACTGGACAGGCCCCAGCCGCGGAACTGCTGCTGGGTCCATCGTTCGGTCTCTCGCATCGCGGGCGAGTTCGTCATTCGCCCACCGATCCGGTCGGTCAGATAGCCTGCTGTCTGCATGACCTGCGAATGGTTCAGGCCCTGATCGATGATGCCATTGATCGCGACCCGGTCGACTGACTGGGCGGCAGCCGGACCGGAGGCGAGGATGGCGATGGCGGAAACGGCAACAAGCAGGCGCTTCATAAACAGACCCCGTGAATCAAGAGGTTGGCACCTGATGCCAGATCAGGCCCAATGCCAAGTCCGAACAGACAAAAAGGGCCGACGATCAAAGATCGCCGGCCCCTGCTGTCTTTGGACGTCGAACGCGCTGTGGCTTAGTTCGGCGCAATCATGGAGGCGACCTCGGCTGCGAAGTCCGGTCCTTCGACCTTCTCCACGCCTTCGCCGAGTGCCAGGCGGACAAAGCCTGCCAGATGCAGGCCGGGCGCGCCCAGTTCCTTGCCGGTCTCTGCGACCAGCTGTTCGATGGTCACGTCGGGGTTCATGACGAAGGGCTGCTTGGTCAGAACGACGTCCTTCTGGAACTTGTTGATCTGGCCTTCCACGATCTTTGCGATCATGTTTTCGGGCTTTCCCTCTTCCTTGGCCTTTTCGGTCAGGACCTGACGTTCCTTCTCGACGGCGGCCGGGTCCAGATCATCGGTGTTCAGCGACAGCGGTGCCGTCGCCGCGACGTGCATGGCGATCTTGCGGCCGAGTTCGCGCAGGGCAACCTTGTCGCCACCGCCGTGCAGGGCAACCAGCACACCGATGCGGCCAAGGCCGGGCGCCACAGCGTTGTGGACGTAGGAGGCGACGACGCCTTCATCGACCGACAGACGGGCGGCGCGGCGCAGCTGCATGTTCTCGCCGATCGTGGCGATCATGCTGGTGACCTCGTCCTGAACCGTCTTGCCGGCTTCCAGCTCTGCACCGTGCAGGGCCTCGACTGAGTCATGCTCGAGACCGTGCTGGGCGAAGGCCTTGGCAGCGTTCTGGAACAGTTCGTTGCGGGCGACGAAGTCGGTTTCCGAGTTGAACTCGATGGCAGCACCGATCTCGCCGGCGCCGACTTCCTTGGAAGCCACTGCAACCAGACCTTCGGCAGCAACGCGGTCGGCCTTCTTGGCGGCCTTGGACAGGCCCTTGGCGCGCAGCCAGTCGATGGCAGCACTGATGTCGCCGTCGGTTTCCTGCAGCGCCTTCTTGCAGTCCATCATGCCGACGCCGGACTTGGCGCGCAGTTCCATCACGAGGGCGGCGGTGATCTCGGCCATTTTTAGTCTCCTGGGTATTCGAATGCGGATAGGCCGGGTGTTACCCCGGCCTCATGTCAGTTTGACGGTGAGCCATGCCCACCTCGTCCAGTTCGTCGCTCCGGCGTCCGATCAGCACCCCGGAGCGACAATCAGTGGATCAGGCCGGAACGTCTTCGGCAGCAGCTTCTTCTGCCGGCGCTTCTTCAGCCGGTGCTTCTTCGCCCGAGGCTGCAATCATTTCCTCGGCGACAGATTCCGTGCCAGCGGGGCCCACGTCAGCGGCAACCGGGACCGAAGCTTCAGCCAGCATAGGCTCGACAGGGTTTTCCGACGCGCCCAGATCGACGCCCGAATGGGCGGCACCGGCGGCCAGGCCGTCGAGGACAGCATCGGCAATCAGATCGCAGTAGGTCTGGATCGCGCGCGCGGCGTCATCATTGCCCGGGATCGGATAGGTGATGCCGTCGGGATCGGAGTTGGTGTCCAGGATCGCGATGATCGGGATGTTCAGCTTGCGGGCCTCAAGGATGGCGATCGCTTCCTTGTTGGTGTCGATCACGAACATGATGTCGGGGATCGAACCCATGTCCCGGATGCCGCCCAGCGACAGTTCCAGCTTTTCCTTCTCGCGCGCCAGGTTGACGAGCTCCTTCTTGACCCGGCCCTCGCCGCCGCTCTCAAGAATGCCTTCCAGCTCGCGCAGGCGGGCGATCGAGCCCGACACAGTGCGCCAGTTGGTGAGCGTGCCGCCCAGCCAGCGGTTGTTCATGTAGTATTGTGCGCAGCGCTTTGCGGCCTCGGCGACCGGCTCTGCAGCCTGGCGCTTGGTGCCGACGAACAGGACCCGGCCACCCTTGGCAGCCACGTCGCGCACGGCGACCAGGGCCTGGTGGAACAGGGGCATCGACTGCGACAGGTCGATGATGTGGATGTTGGAGCGCGAACCGAAGATGTAGCGTTCCATCTTCGGGTTCCAGCGGTGCGTCTGGTGACCGAAGTGTGCGCCTGCTTCGAGCAGGGTGCGCATGGAGAATTCTGGCAGTGCCATCGTTGGAAGTCCTTTTTCCGATTATTCCGCCGCAGACGGTGAAAGGACCGGCCCATCCTTGCGGAAAGGTTGCCCCTCGGAACGGTGCACCCGGGATGTCTCCCCGAAACGCGCCACGCCTGCGTGTGAAGTGGGCGGGTCTCTAGGCGTGTTGAGCCGAATTGGCAAGCCCAATCCCTGCTCATGGGCCAGTACCGGGCTCCCGCCGGTCAGGCAGCCGGCACCTCGCAGGTACTCAGGCGTCCTCGAGCATCAGGACACCGGGCGCGGACTTGAGCGCCCCGCGCAGAGCCCCGTCGAGGCGATAGCGACCCGGCAGCTTCATTTCGATCTCGCGCCGTCCATCCAGCGATGCAATCAGCGACACTTCCCCGCCCTTGCCACTGGAAACGGCACGCTCGAGCCTTGCCTTCAGCGCGGCTGTGTCCGTGCCGCGGGCCGAGACATGAACCCGCAGGCCGACGCTGGACTCGTCGATCAGGGTATCCAGCCGCGAACAGTCGTCGCCAAAGAACCGCACCTCGCCGTCCGAAGACTTGGCGCGGACCCGCACCATCAGGGCCGAGCCGACCTCAAGCAGCTCGCGGCATTTCCTGAGCTGTTCCGGCGGGAACAGGCATTCGAACTCGCCGGTCGGATCGGAGAAGGTGACGAAGGCGAATTTCTCGCCATTCTTGGCACTCGCCCGCTCCTGACGCCGCCGCACGACACCGGCCATCAGAAACGCGTCGTGCCCCTGTTCCGCCCGCTGAACGGCCTCGGCAACGAAGGTCACCCGTTTGCGCCGAAGTGCCGCCTCCATGTCCTCCAGCGGATGGCCCGACAGATAGAAGCCGACCGCCGACAGTTCCTGATCCAGTCGCTCGGGCCCGACCCAGGGCTCGACAGGCTTCAACCGCGGTCGGGCTGCCCCCGCCTGGTCTCCGCCGAACAGCGACACCTGGGAGGAGGCCCGTTCCGCTGCCACACTCTGGCAATAGGCCATCAGGGTGTCGGCCTGTTCGAACAGCTGGCGCCGGTTGGGGTGAATAGTGTCGAACGCGCCCGACTTTGCCAGACCTTCCAGCGCCCTTTTGTTGACGCTGCGCGGATCGACCCGTTCCAGGAAGTCGAAGATGTCGACGAACCGCCCGCCGGTCTCGCGAACCTCGACCACGTGGCGCATCGCTTCCAGCCCGACGTTGCGGATGGCCCCCAGGGCATAGAGGACGGCCCCCTGCCCCTGCGACCAGGCCACGTCGAAATCGGCCGATGACAGGTTCACATCGGGGCTGCGGACCGGCACGTCGAATTTGCGCGCATCCTGGTAGAAGACCGCCAGCTTGTCGGTATTGGACAGGTCCAGCGACATCGAGGCGGCGAAGAACTCGACCGGATGGTTCGCCTTCAGCCAGCCTGTCTGGTAGCTGATCATCGCATAGGCGGCCGCGTGGGACTTGTTGAACCCGTAGCCGGCGAATTTGGCGACCAGTTCGAAGATGCTGTCGGACTGGGCCTCGGGGACTGACTTCTCGGACGCACCCTTCACGAAGCGGGCCTTCTGGAAGTCCATCTCCTCCTTCTTCTTCTTGCCCATGGCCCGGCGCAGCAGATCGGCCTCGCCGAGGCTGTATCCCGCCAGGATCTGGGCGATCTTCATCACCTGTTCCTGATAGATGATGACACCGTAGGTCTCGGTCAGCACTTCTTTCAGCGAAGGGTGCAGATAGTCGACCTCGGCCCGGCCGAATTTCCGGTCGATGTAGGTGTCGATCATCTCCATCGGGCCGGGTCGATACAGAGAGATCAGCGCCGTGATCTCCTCGATGGAGCCACAGCGCATCTTGCGAAGCGTGTCGCGCATGCCCTGGGATTCCAGCTGGAACACGCCGACGGTCTGGCCCGAGGCCATCAGTTCATAGGTACGTCCATCATCCAGCGGCAGGAGGTTGAAATCACACGCCGCGCCGCGCCGCTTCAGATAACCCGATGCCCTGTCCAGTACAGTCAGGGTCTTGAGCCCGAGGAAGTCGAACTTCACCAGACCGGCGGGCTCGACCCATTTCATGTTGAACTGGGTCGCCGGGATATCTGAACGCGGGTCCTGATAAAGGGGCGTCAGTTCGACCAGCGGCCGGTCGCCGATGACGATCCCGGCGGCATGGGTCGAGGCATTTCGATACAGTCCCTCGAGTTCCAGCGCCGTGGCCAGCAGGGTCTTCACGGCCTGATCGGAATCCCGGGCCTCCCTCAGCCGGGGTTCGATCTCGATGGCCTGGGCCAGGGTGACCGGATTGGCGGGATTGGCCGGCACCATCTTGGCCAGACGGTCTACCTGACCCAGAGGCATCTGCAGCACCCGGCCCACGTCCCGCAGTACAGCCCGTGCCTGCAGGGTGCCGAAGGTGATGATCTGGGCGACGCGGTCCCGTCCATAGCGTTGCTGGACGTATTCGATCACCTCTTCCCGACGCTCCTGGCAGAAGTCGATATCGAAGTCGGGCATCGACACGCGTTCGGGGTTCAGGAACCGCTCGAACAGCAGGCCAAACCGCAGGGGATCGAGATCGGTGATGGTCAGGGCCCAGGCCACGAGCGACCCGGCTCCCGAACCCCGCCCCGGCCCGACCGGGATCCCGTGGCTCTTGGCCCATTTGATGAAGTCGGCCACGATCAGGAAATAGCCGGGGAAACCCATCTGCTGGATGATCCCGACCTCCCACTCCAGCCGGGTCCAGTATTCCGCCTCCGGGGCGGACGGCGTGACGGCGCGCAGCCGCGTCTTCAGCCCCTCGCGGGCCTGATACATCAGTTCGTCCGGCTCGGACCGCCCGTCACCGGCATCGAACCGCGGCAGGATCGGCGGATGGGTCTTGACGAGAAACGCGCATCGCCGCGCGATATCGATCGTATTGTCACAGGCTTCGGGCAGGTCGGCGAACAGGGTCCGCATCTCCTTGGCCGACTTGAAGCTGTGCTGGTCGGTGATCCGGCGACGGTCCTCCTGGCCGATGAAGGCGCCGTCGGCAATGCACAGGAGAGCATCGTGCGCCTTGGCCTGCTTC
Organism: Alphaproteobacteria bacterium; assembly: GCA_003241825.1. Classification (GTDB taxonomy): domain Bacteria; phylum Pseudomonadota; class Alphaproteobacteria; order Caulobacterales; family Caulobacteraceae; genus Brevundimonas. The sequence goes on along the minus strand of QBLX01000088.1, from coordinate 4,093 downwards.
TGTTCGGCATAGTGGACGTCGTTCGTCGCCACGAGTGGCACGGCGTTTTCATAGGCCCAGTCGACGAGCCCCCGCTCGGCCTGGCCTTCGCTGGCCAGTCCATGCCGCTGGAGTTCGACGTAGAAGCGGTCGCCAAAGGCCTCGGCCATGCGAGCCAGCGCATCCCCGGCCTCGGTGTTCTTGTCCTGGACGAACAGAGGATCGACGGGTCCGTCCGGGCCTCCGGACAGAAGGATCAGCCCCTGCGACCGCGCCACCACCTGTTCCCAGGCGACATTGGGCTCCTCGTCACCCGCATCCAGATAGGCAGAAGACGACAGGGCACACAGATTGCGCCAGCCTGCGTCGTCCTGGGCGATCAGCACGACCGTGGGAACCTTGGCCCAACGCTGCGCGACCTTGCCCCCGATCCCGGTCACCGGCAGGGCGCAGGCGATGATTGGCTGAACCCCGACCGATTTTGCCGCTTCCGAGAACTCGAGCGCCCCGAACAGATTGACCCGGTCCGCGACGGCGACAGCAGGCATCCCCGCATCGGCGGCGAGCTTGCCGACCTTGCCAGCCTTGATCGCGCCTTCCAGCAGGGAATAGGCAGAGCGAACGCGCAGATGGACAAAGCCCTGCGGTCCAGCGGATGTCGGTGTGTCGGTGATGGCCTTATCCTCGAGGTCAGGCCGGTGCCGACTCACGTCGCCAGCATTGCCGCCTGCCAGACCATCCAGACAAAGCCGCCGCAGGATGCAAGCGACAGTGACTCTCGAACAAACCTTGACATCGCCTTATCCCCAGATTGCGTGTTCCGGTATTGTTCTATGTTGCGGATTTGTTCTCGTCAATAGGCCGAGCGTCGCGGACGAAATCGCGTTATTCTGGATCAAACGCCCCTCTGCCATTCCGGCGGTCGGCGTCAGGAGAACCGCGATGGCCAAGGGTCAAGTCAAGAGCAACAAGGAAGTCCGCAAACCCAAGGCCGAGAAGCCCAAGCCAGCCGTATCGGTCGGCACCTCGCCCTTCACCCAGGTTCCCGGCAAGAAATAGCAGCGGCGGTGCCGGCTTCGGCCGGAACGACCGGCAAGAAAAAAGGCGCTCCGGGTTTCCCCGAAGCGCCTTTTCGTTGGCCGGAACCGGAGCGGGTTAGCGCTTCGAGAACTGG
>QBLX01000088.1:0-2930 GCA_003241825.1 Alphaproteobacteria bacterium | reverse complement strand
ATAACAAAGGCCGGGCAGTGATGCCCGGCCTTTGCAAAAATGCGCAGTGTGAAACGATTAACGCTTCGAGAACTGGAACGAACGACGGGCCTTGGCCCGGCCGTACTTCTTGCGCTCGACGACGCGGCTGTCGCGGGTCAGGAAGCCGTGCGGCTTCAGGACCGGGCGCAGCGCCGGCTCGTAATGGGTCAGGGCGTGCGACAGGCCGTGGCGGATCGCGCCGGCCTGGCCGGACAGGCCCGAGCCCTCGACGGTGCAGTTGACGTCGAACTGCGTCAGGCGGTCGGTGACCTCCAGAGGCTGGGCGATCATCATGCGCAGGACGGCACGAGCGAAATACTGCTCCTGGTCCTTGCCGTTGATCGTGAACTTGCCGGAACCCGGCTTGATCCACACGCGGGCGATGGCGTTCTTGCGCTTGCCGGTCGAATAGGCGCGGCCCTGGGCGTCCAGCTTCTGGACATAGACGGGGGCGTCTTCGCCAGCGCCGCCGGTGCCCATGCCCTTGAGAGCGTCGAAGCCGGTTGCGGCGGCGTCTTGTGTAACGTCAGTCATGCTCACAGGCTCCGGGTGTTCTTGGCCGACATCGACTTGAAGTCGATGGTCTCGGGCTTCTGAGCTTCGTGGGTGTGGTTCGGTCCGGCGAACAGGCGCAGATGGGTCATCTGGGCGCGAGCCAGCGGGCTTTCCTTCGGCAGCATGCGCTCGACGGCCTTCTCGAGCACGCGCTCGGGGAAGCGACCGTTCAGCACCTTCTGCGGCGTGGTCGACTTGATGCCGCCCGGGTGGCCGGTGTGGCGATAATAGATCTTGTCGGTCAGCTTCTTGCCGGTGAACACAACCTTGTCGGCGTTGACGACGACGACATGGTCGCCGGAATCAACGTGGGGCGTGTAGGTCGGCAGGTGCTTGCCACGCAGACGCATGGCAATGAACGTCGCAAGACGACCGACCACGACGCCTTCGGCGTCGATGACGATCCATTTCTTGTCGACGTCGGCCGGCTTGAGCGCGGCCGTCGTGTTCTTCAGCATTGAGGGTATCCCGGTAGACGAACGGTGGGCCCGTCCCGGCAATGCCGAAACGAACGGAAGGCGCGCTGATAGAGGAACCATCCACAGACGTCAATGCAGGTGAAATGCAACGATGCTGTCCAAGTATCTGCTATATAACAGTATTTGCTATGCGGTATCAAAATACCGCACTGTTTTCAGCGCGTGGACGGCACCGATGTCGCCATTTGCCCGAGGTCGCGCCCGCCCGCGAACTCGACGAGGGCCGCAATCCGGGACTCGATCGAGGGATGGGTAGAGAAGATCGCATCGATCCCGCCCCCGTCGGGCTGGTTGTCCAGGAACATGCCCTGAACCTCGTCCGGTGCCTTGAGCCGCGACTGGCCAGAGACCTTCCTGAGGGCCGAGATCATGGCATCAGGGTTCTTGGTCAGTTCGACGGCACCGGCGTCGGCGACATACTCCCGCGTCCGTGACAGCATCATCCGGATCACGAGCGCCAGGGCAAAGCCAATCCCGGCAATGACGAAGCCGATCAGGATCAGCGGCCCTGCATTCTTGTTCTTTGATCCGACGCGAACCCGGAACATGCCCCGGAAGATCAGCTCTGCCACCACGGTAATGATCCCGGCGAAGATCGCCGCGATCACCATGGTCCGCACGTCCTTGTTGATGATGTGGGTCAACTCATGCGCCAGCACGGCCTCGAGCTCGTCCCGGTCAAGGGTCGCCAGCAGTCCCTGCGTTACGGTCACGCTGTAGCGACCTGTGTGCAGCCCCGAGGCATAGGCATTGAGCGCCGGACTATCGATCACCCGCAGCGCCGGCATGGTCATGCCGCGCGAGATCGTCAGGTTTTCCAGCAGATTATAGAGCTCCGGCTGATCCGAGCGATCAACCTTGCGCGCCCCGGTCATGGCATCGATCATCACCTGGTTGCCCAGATAGGCGATGACGAACCAGATGCCCGCCGCAATCAGGGCCAGAGGCACGGTCTGCAGCAGCATCGTCGCCGACAGCACCAGTTCGCCGCCCAGATCCCCTCCTGCTCCAGGGATGAACCCCATTCCCATCAGGATGAGCTGGACCCCGTAGAGCAGCAGCACGAGCAAGACCGGAAAGCCCGCCAGCAGCAGGATCGTCCGCGTGTTGTTGGCCCAGATGTGGGTCTGCAGTCCGACGGCACCCATGGCTGGGCCCTAGAATTTCACCGTCGGGGGCGCAGCTGTCATCGCCGCACGGTCGTTCGCGTCGACTTCGAAGAACGGCTTCTCGCTGCCGAAGCCGATAATCCCGGCGAACAGCACCGTCGGGAACTGCGCCCGGAAGGCGTTGAACTCGGACACCGCATTGTTGAAGAACCGGCGGGCGGCCGCCAGCTTGTTCTCGATGTCCGACAGCTCCCGCTGCAGTTCGAGGAAATTGGTGTTTGCCTTGAGGTCCGGATAGGCCTCGGCTACCGCAAACAGCTTGCCCAGAGCGCCGGTCAGCATGTTCTCGGCCGCGACCTTGTCGCCGATCGAGGTGGCCCCGGCGGCGGCGGCCCGCGCCTGGGTCACGGCTTCCAGCGTGCCTTTCTCGTGGCCGGCGTAGCCCTTCACCGTCTCCACCAGATTGGGCACCAGATCCTGACGCTGCTTCAGCTGGACGTCGATATCGGCAAAGGCCTGATCGGCACGCTGATCCAGCGCGACCAGCTTGTTGTAGGCGCCGACGGCTATGAAGCCGATGACCGCGATGATGGCGATGATAATGATGATGGCGGTCATGGTTTCCCTTCCGGACAGGGTATCGTTATTGCCCGGTTCCGGAGGCCCGAACAGTCAAATTGTCGCTGACGCAATCCCAGAGGCACTGAGACGGTGACCCTAGCGGAACTTCCTCAGGCCCCGGGGCCCCATCCGTCCGGCCCCGGCC
>QBLX01000087.1 GCA_003241825.1 Alphaproteobacteria bacterium | reverse complement strand
CATCCCGGCGAAAGCCGGGACCGCCCCCCTCAATCCCGCTCATCCCGGCGAAAGCCGGGACCCAGTGCTCTGGGCTGAGCGCTGTGTGCGTTGAGGCATGGGTCCCGATCCCGCGCACCTTCCCGCGAAAGCACCGGGTCCCGGCTTTCGCCGGGATGAGCGGAAAGGTTAGCGGGATGGCAAGCCCAACTCTCACATCCGGATTCCCCCGACCCCGGGCATTTCCCGCCCACACGACCGTTCCTGTCGTCTGCTCCACCCGACTTGCGCGCCCGGGTCTGAAATCCGTCTAGCCTGCGCTCATCCCGTCGATGGGAAGGGCGTCGGATCCAGCGCCTCGACGACGACGGGCTGTGGTCGAGCGATGAAGCCCGGGGGAAGGATACCTCGGGGGTCCCTGTGGGCGGCGATGGATGCCGTGTCCCTGCTCGCCGCGCGACTTGGGAGGCGGACCGCTGGCGGCATAGCTCCGTCACGTCCGACCCGCGCCGGCTCCAGCAATGGGTCCGGCGGATGATCCGGTAAGGTCCGAGGAGGGCCGCCAGCCGGAGGGCGTGTGGAAAACGGCCACGCGGGACGTCAGGCTTGTCGAAACGGTAAACTCTTTTCTCACTCCGGGCAGGCCCCGGCGTCCCGCACCCTTCCCGACCTGTCCGCCCCGGCGCGACGGGGGCTTTGCCATGTCCTGAACCCCGATACAGGGAGCCTGAATGATCGCTCGCCGTCGTCCCAGCCGCCGTCGCCTGGACCGTGTTCTGGCCCATACCATCCAGCGTGTTCGACTGGAGGGCATCGCACGGGGCGAGATCGAGCCCCTGTCCTTTCGGGAACTCTGTTTTCAATGGCACCTCGAGGATCGTGGCAGCGTCCGTTTCGCGGACTTCATCGTCTCCTGGCCTCTGCTGAAGGCCGAGATGCTGGAAATCCGGATCGAGGAGATATCCGGGGACGAGGCCATGACCGGGGAATTCGCCGGACTGCGTTCGTCCGGTCGCAAGCCGAAATCCCGTCCTCCGGCTTGAACGGTCCGTTCGCCGTCACGGACCATCAATCCCGCCCTTCTGTCAGTGAACAGCATCGGGTCCCGGCTTTTCCGTGGACCGGAAATGGCAATGCCGCCACGGTTAGCCATGCTTGAGCATCCTGCGTGATCGTGACGCTTGAACCCGTCGCCATAGGGACCACATACTCATCCGAACACCGTCGGAATCGACGGGTTGCCCCTGTCGCGGTCCGGTCTCTTTCCGGCGCGTCGAGGCGACGGGCCGGAGATGAGCAATGGCCCAGGAGTGCATCATGTCTGAAGTCAAAATCCTGCCCGTCCTGCCTTTGCGGGACATCGTCGTCTTTCCGCACATGGTCGTGCCGCTTTTCGTCGGCCGCGAGAAATCCGTCCGTGCGCTGGACGAAATCATGAAGGGCGAAAAGCAGATCCTGCTCGCGACGCAGAAGAATTCCGTCGACGATGATCCAACGCCTGACACCATCTATCCGATCGGCGTGCTGGCCACGGTCCTGCAGTTGCTGAAACTGCCCGACGGAACGGTCAAGGTGCTGGTCGAGGGCAAGGGCCGTGCCCGCCTGACCCGCTTCACCGACCGCGAGGAGTTCTTCGAGGCCGAGGCCGTCGAGATCGAGGACGAGGCCGGCGAGCCCGCCCAGTCGGAGGCCCTGCTGCGTGCGGTCGTCGAACAGTTCGAAGGCTATGTGAAGCTGAACAAGAAGGTCCCGCCCGAGGCCCTCAGCTCGATCCCCCAGATCACGGATCCATCCAAGCTGGCCGACAGTGTTGCTGCCCACCTTTCGGTCAAGATTGCCGACAAACAGGCCCTGCTGGAAACCATCGACGTGCCCAAGCGGCTGGAGAAGGTCTACGGCATGATGGAGGGCGAGATCTCCGTCCTGCAGGTCGAGAAGAAGATCCGCTCGCGCGTGAAGCGCCAGATGGAGAAGACCCAGCGCGAATATTACCTGAACGAGCAGATGAAGGCGATCCAGCGCGAGCTGGGCGAGACCGACGACGCCCGCGACGAGGTGATGGAGCTGGAGAAACGCATCCGCAAGACCCGCCTGTCCAAGGAAGCGCGGACCAAGGCCGAGGCCGAGGTCAAGAAACTGCGCAACATGAGCCCGATGTCGGCCGAATCGACGGTCGTGCGGAACTACCTCGACTGGCTGCTGGCCATTCCGTGGGGCAAGGCCAAGACCAGGCCCATCGACCTGGACAAGGCCGAAGCCATTCTCGAGGAGGACCACTACGGCCTCGAGAAGGTCAAGGAACGGATCATCGAATATCTGGCGGTGCAGGCGCGTACCAACAGCCTCAAGGGCCCGATCCTGTGCCTCGTCGGCCCTCCCGGGGTCGGCAAGACCTCGCTCGCCAGATCCATCGCCAAGGCGACCGGCCGTGAATACGTCCGCATGTCGCTGGGCGGCGTGCGGGACGAGGCCGAGATCCGCGGTCACCGCCGGACCTATATCGGCTCCATGCCGGGCAAGATCATCCAGTCGATGAAGAAGGCCAAGACAACCAACGCCTTCATCCTGCTGGACGAGATCGACAAACTGGGTGCCGACTGGCGCGGCGATCCGTCGTCGGCCCTGCTGGAAGTGCTGGATCCGGCGCAGAACAACAGCTTCGGAGACCACTACCTCGAAGTCGACTACGACCTGTCAAACGTCATGTTCGTGACGACGGCCAACAGCCTCAACATGCCCCAGCCGTTGATGGACCGGATGGAGATCATCCGGGTCAGTGGCTACACCGAGGACGAGAAGGTCGAGATCGCCCGACGGCACGTGCTGCCCAAGGTCACGACCGACAATGGCCTCAAGCCCGCAGAGTTCATTGTGCCGGATGACACCATCCGGGACCTGATCCGCTACTATACCCGCGAAGCCGGGGTGCGGTCGCTGGAGCGTGCACTGGGCGGGCTGGCTCGCAAGGCCGTTCGCGAGATGGCGCGCGAGAAGACCCTGTCGATCACCGTCGATGCAGAGAAACTGGCCCTCTATGCCGGGGTGCAGAAATTCCGCTTCGGCGAGACCGACGAGGAGGATCAGGTCGGCATCGTCACCGGCCTGGCCTGGACCGAGTTCGGCGGCGAGATCCTGACCATCGAAGCCATCAAGATGCCGGGCCGCGGTCGCATGACCGTGACCGGCAATCTGAAGGAGGTCATGAAGGAATCGATCTCGGCGGCAGCGTCCTACGTCCGGGCGCGCGCTCTCAGTATCGGGGTCAAGCCTCCGGTGTTCGAGAAGACCGACATCCACGTCCACGTGCCGGACGGGGCGACCCCCAAGGATGGTCCCTCCGCCGGGGTGGCCATGACCGTGGCCATGGTCTCGGTCCTGACGGGTATTCCGATCCGCAAGGACATCGCCATGACCGGCGAGATCACCCTGCGGGGTCGCGTGACCGCCATTGGCGGCCTGAAGGAGAAGCTGCTGGCGGCTCTCCGGAGCGGCATCAAGACCGTGCTGATCCCCCAGGAAAACGAGAAGGACCTTGCGGACGTACCGGACAATGTGAAGTCGGCGCTGGAGATCGTACCGATTTCCACGGCTGACCAGGCTCTGAAATGGGCCCTGGTCGGCACTCTGACGCCTGTCGAGTGGGACGAGGCGGCGGAACCTCTGCCGTCGGCACCCCCCGTCTCCGGAGATGGCTCGGCAGTCGTCAGCCACTGATTAAGAACGATTGACGCGGTCCGGCCCCCTCCGGACCGCGTTTCTTTTTTGACGCGCCTCGCTGGACGTTCTTTAGTTGCAACGGGCATGGGTGTTCGTCGCCGACGGGCGCTTGAAATTGGGGATATCTGAAATGACGACCAAGGCTGAATTGATTGCCGCCATGGCGGACGCGGCCCAGATCACGCGGGACCAGGCCAGACGTGCGTTCGAGGCCTATACGGATGCGGTCACCTCAGCCCTCAAGCGCGGCCAGGACGTGCGGATGGTGGGCTTCGGTGCCTTCGTCTGCGTGAACCGCAAGGCCGGTACGGCCCGCAACCCGCAGACCGGCGAGACGATCGCGAGGGCAGCCTCGCGCACTGCACGCTTCCGTCCCGGAGAAGGTTTGAAAAGCGCCTTGAACGGCTGACGCCTCCGGGGCAAAAGAGCCTCACGGTCAGGGCGGCTAGCTCAGCTGGTCAGAGCATCTCGTTTACACCGAGAGGGTCGGCGGTTCGAACCCGTCGCCGCCTACCGTCCAAACAAAAAAAGGCCGCCGGATCGCTCCCGCGGCCTTTTCTGACAAAGAGCGGTCCGATCAGAACCGGAAACTGGCTCGCAGCAGCAGGGTATACCGGACGTAATCCTCAAGCATTTCGGCATCCGCCGCGATGGACAGCAGCCCCAGCTCGTTGCCCACGCCCAGACGGAAGCCGGCAATCGGTCCGCCACCCTCGATCGAGTTCGGCGTCAGGCGGAAGTCCGGTCCGCCGGATGCGAAACGACCGATGGTCTCACCCGGATCGACCGAGATATTCTGGCGCCAGCCCAGCCTGACTTCCGGTCGGATCCAGCCGTCCTTGCCGAAGCCATAGCCCACGTTGACGGCCGCCACGGCCGCGAACATATGCCCCTCGCGCTCGTCGATCTCGAGGTCGAACCCGTCGCCCACCCCTTGCTCGACGCGATCTTCCTCATTGAGCCCGAAATACTCGACATAGCCCTCGGGCCGGATGTTGAGGCGCCCGAAATTACGCTCGTAAGACGCTCCAGCCGCAGCGGCGAGGGTGAAACCGTGCCATTCCGAATCGGCTGACAGATTGAGGCCTCCGCCGACAAGGGCCCGGTTCGCCTCGAACGAGGCGTAGCCACCTGCAGCGCGGGCCCAGGTCGTCCAGTTCCGGCCCTGGGCGCGCCAGTAGAGGCCCAGCTCGATCAGGCTAGCCGACAGAACTTCCTCAGCCTCGGCCTCGGGATCCTCAAGGTCTGACGACGTGAACGCCAGCGAGATACCAACGGCCCCGAATTCCGTGCCGCGTTCCATGCCGCCTGCGATGCCAAAGCCCTCCGAGCGGAAGCCGTAGGTGTCGGTCTTGTCCTTGTCCGCGTAGAAATTGATCTCCTGAAGCCAGGCGCTGGTTTCGCCGGGCGCTGCCGAGGCATTGCGTCCGGTCAGAGCCCGGGTGACGGCGTCAACACCGGAGGCCAGCGACAGCAGGGGCCCACCCGAGTGATCGGGGAGAACCTGTTCGAACAGGTTGATGAAGCCTTCCCGGTCCGTCTGGTTCAGGAAGACGTTCAGCAGGGCGTCGTTGTCGTCGAGGGCCGCATAGAAGGCGTCGAAGGCCTGGCGCTCTACAGCGATCAGGCTGGCTTCATCAGCGGTCCTGCGGCGAACGTCCACGAAGACATCGCCTGCAGCGATATCGGCACCGGCATTGACGACGAACAGATAGGGAGAGTTCGCCTGGACACCGGCCGTATCAAGGGTGCCGAGGTTGAGCGTGTTGGCGTCGATGATCGTGAATCGCCGCGGGGCGTTGATCAGCGAGGCAAAACGAACGCCAAGCCCCGCGCCGGTGGCCAGAGTGGCGGTGCCGTTGACACGGAAACCGGCGGAAACAGCCGAATTGGCATCAAGGGTCACCAACAGGTCGCCCTGCGCGCCGACATTGAGGCTGGTGAGGTTCAGCTGACCCGTCTGCCTGGCCTCAAGGGTGCCGTTCGCCACGTCGATCGTCAGCAGGCCGTCCGAGTCGGAAAGCGCACCCCGAACCAGGGCACCGCCGGTGATGGACAGCCGGTCTGCCCCGTCCCCGAATGCAATGTCGCCAAAAATGCTGCCGTTCTGGACGTTGACCGTATCGGCCCCCGAACCCAGCAGTATGCGTCCCGCGATCAGAGGCTCGGTTGCGTCGGAAACGCCGTCTCCATCGGTATCGACAATGGGGGCTTGTCCGGTGGCAGGGGCCGGCGTCAGCACTCCGGACTGTGTGATCGTGACCCCGCTCGTATTGGCGCGGACGTCGATTGCAGTCGCCACGCCGGTGACCGGATCATTCGCGTTGTTGGCCACGATGTTGGACTGGAACGATCCGGTGTTGGTTATCGTCCTCAGGTTTCCACTCAGGTCGCGCAGGACCGTGGCATTGGCCACTCCACCACCCGTGGTAGCCAGCAGGGATCCGCTGTTGGTGAATGCCGCCACATTGGCACCGGTATCCATCTGGACAGCCGTGACCTCGCCGGCGACGGCAGAAGCTGAGCCAGCCGTGATCGTGCCCGTGTTGTCGAACCGCGGAGTGGTGACATTGGACCCGAAACGGAAGGCCGTGGCATTGGCGCCGGAAGCAAGGGCGGCGACCGTCCCGGTGTTGAGGACACCGCCGTTGATGGTCACGTCCCGCCCGCCGTCCACGCCGAAGCGGACGGCATTGCCGGCGACGCCATCATAGACGCCCTGGCCGTTGATCTGGCCCCGGTTGATGAAGCCGTAGTTGTTGGCGTCCGGTCCGACGACCCCCAGCGTGATGGCACGCGTGCCGGATCCGACAGTGACAGCGGGAGCCGCGCCAAAACTGTTGATCGTGGCATTGCCTTCCTGGGCGTCGGGACGGCCGTCGGCATCTTCGTCAGCGTTTGCGGGGTCACGATCGATGGGCTGGGTGTCGAAGACCACGCCGCCGGCGACGTTACCTGCGATCACGACGGCCGAGCCGCCCTGAAGCAGGTCATCGGCGTCCAGACGCGCTATGAAGGTGTCCGGTCCCCGCGTGGTGTAGCGATAGCCCGTCGAGCTGATTTCGCCCTGAAGGGTCAGCCGTCCCGAAACGTCGCCGCCGATCACGGCACCGGAAGTATTGGCTCCGACGCCGGAGATAGCCCCGGCCACAGTCACGTTGCCGGTCACCGCGCCCGTCGTCCGGAGCCCGGCGCTGTTGTCGCCCACAGCCCGGATTGTCCCGAAATTGTTCAGGTTACCGATGAGCCCCGTTTCCAGCGAGAGCCCGAATGAATTGTTGCCTTCGACGAGGATCGTGCTTCCGGTTTCGGCAATGATGTTGCCGGTGACCGGTGCCGTGCCCACCACGCGCACACCATAACGACCAGAGCCCGCTGCAAAGGGGCCATCCAGGTCGCCATCGTTATCGCTGTCGGGATAGTCGCCGATGCTGTCGGTAACCGAAATCTGCCCTGCCAAAGTGAGATTGGCCGTGTTCCCCCCGTTGACCAGAATCCCGGTCGCGCCGTCGGCGGCATTGTTGAGACCGATCACACTGCCGGTCTCGGTCGTGACGCTGTGGCTCGAATCGATCGTCACAGCGGTGCCGGACGTGATGGTCACACCGCCGCCACTGGCAAACCGGATGCTGTCCGCAGCGGTACCGGTCGCATTCGACGTCAAGATTGGCGTCGTGCGCTGGGTCGAGATCACGACCTGGGCCTGGGCGCCGGCAGCAGCCAGGAGCGGAGCGAGCGCCACCGCAGTCGCGAGCAGAATACGCATGCTTGAAGAAACCCTTGTGGACACGGCGCGCACGGATGCTTGAGACCCTCTAACAGGGCTCGCCCGAACCTGCCTCAAGTTTCTCGAATTTGAGGCGATTGCAAGGCCTGTTGCGGTGCCATCGCCCCCGGCAGCCTCGAGATGTCCGGTGCATCGACGGTCACCGGGGATTAGGCTTGAGCTTGGCGGGAACCGGCGCTAGGGCCGTGTCATGGCCAGCCGCAAAACGTCCGCACGCAGCCGAACTTCCGCTCTGGCGGCAACAGGGGGCGCGGCGAACACCTTGCCAGGCTCGAGCCTTCACGGGATCGACGTCCAGGAGGGGGAACTTCGGCTCTTCCCGGGTCTCGACGAAGAGGTCGCCGAGACACTGCGGATCCTGCGTTCAGCCAGCCTCGATCCCCGACCGCGCATGATCGACACGACCATGCTGTACGCACCGCGCTCCGGCGGGGTGAAACGCTATCTTCTCTCCAAGAAGGCCTGGCTGGAAACAAACAGGCCCGGAATTGCGCATTCGCTGATCGTACCCGGGGCCCGCCACCAGGCTGGCACCGACGGCATCGTCAAACTGCATGCCTCGAAACTGCCGTTCGGGGACGGTTATCGGTGGCCCACCTCGGTCAAGCGCTGGGGGGCCTGGGTCGCCTCAATGAAGCCCGCGCTGATCGAGGCGGGCGATCCGTATACGCCGGGGCAGGGTGCGCTTGAGGCCGGTCAGCGAGCGGGATGCCCGGTCGTCGGATTCTGCCATTCCGACCCTGCCGGTCTGGCGGCCCTGCATTTCGGCGAATGGGCCAAAAAGCCGGTGGAGAAACGCTGGGCCCGCCTGTTCGGACAGTTCGACCGGGTGATCTCACCCAGTCAGTTCATCGCCCAGCGGCTGATCGAGGCGGGTGTCGGCAATGTCGTCGTCAGGCCTCTCGGCGTCGAGATCGACACTTTCCGGCCCGACCGCGGTGACCGCGCCTGGCTGCTGAAGCGGTTGGGGCTCGGGGCAGATGCGCGACTGCTGTGTTTTGCCGGCCGGCCGGCAAAGGAAAAGAATATCGACGTGCTGATCGAGGCCGTCCAGAAGCTGGGGGCCCCTTACCATCTCGTGCTGGTCGGCGCGGGCACGGGAATGCCACCGGAAGACCGGGTCATCGCCCTTCCATACGAGCGCGATCCCAAGGCCGTCGCGAGGATCATCGCGAGCTGCGACGCCTTCGTTCACGCCAACGACAAGGAGCCGTTCGGGCTTATCGTGCTGGAAGCCATGGCCTGCGGCGTGCCGGTCGTCGGCGTCAACTCTGGTGGTGTTGCCGAGACGGTTGATTCGTCGGTTGGACAGCTTTCCGTTTCAGCCGACCCCGATGACTATGCGGAGGCGATCGAAGCGTTGTTCCAGCGTGATGTCGAAGCCTTGGGACAGGCCGCACGGGTGCACACGGTCGAGAAATTCGCCTGGAACCGTGTCTTCGAGGATCTCTGCATGATCTATGCGGATGTCAGCGGGAAGCCCGCCTTCATTCAGGCGGGCGAGGATCAACCGCTGCACTGAAGCAGGTTACACTGCGCCTGCAGCGAACGCGCGATGCGATGTGTCGGAACATTTCCAAGGGGGGGTGGACGCGCCATTTCTCCTCGGAAGAGAAGAAATGGCGCGAGTGACGGGACTCGAACCCGCGACCTCCGGCGTGACAGGCCGGCACTCTAACCAACTGAGCTACACCCGCGTTGCCCGCCGCGACAACAGTGCGTCGCGGCGAGGGGCGTCGTTTAGGCGGGGGGTGCTCATACTGTCAAGCGACCCGTCGTCATAAAAGCGCGATCAGCGTTGTGTGGGCCAGGTGGGCCCCGCAGATGCTCGCTTTTGCAAGGTCCCCGAGCCGGGAACTCGTGCTCGGCTCAGGACTGCGCGGCCACCGCAGGGTCGGGCAGTTGGTAGTGAACCCCGACGCCCGGCCCCAACGGCAGATCCAGCGCCACCCAGGCGGCGACCATGATCAGACCCGCGACCAGGAAGGTGCCGGCGTAAGGCAGCATGGTTGCCATCAGGGACCCCAGACCGAACCTCGGGTCCCACCGCTGTGCAAAGGTCAGGATGAGCGGGAAGAAGCTCATCAGGGGCGTCGCGATATTGGTAACCGAATCTCCCATGCGATAGGCCGCCGTGGTCATCTCGGGACTGATTCCCAGCAGCATGAACATCGGGACCACGATCGGGGCCAGTGCCGACCATTTGGCGGAAGCCGAGCCGATGAACAGGTCGAAGACGCACGACACCAGCACGACGGAAATCAGCAGCAGAGGTGTGGGGAGCGAAATCGTCTTGAGCGCAGCCGCAGCGTTGACCGCAAGGATTGGCCCGAGACCGGACCAGTTGAACATGGCAACGAAATGGGCAGCGAAGAAGGCCAGAACGATATAGGGGGCAAGGACGGTGATCCCTTCGCCCATCATCCGGACGAGGTCCCGGTGGCTGGTAATGGTCCTGGCACCGACACCGTAGGCGGCACCGACGACAAAGAAGGTGATTGCAAAGAAGGCAGCGAGTGACCGGTACAGCGGATTCCACTGCTGGGCTGGCTCGGCCTCTGGATTGACGAAGGGCGAAGCCGGAATGAAGGCGATGAGCGTCCAGAGGGCAATCATGCCGAGCAGGGTCAGCCCGGCCAGCTTGAGCCCGGATGATTCGATAGCGGTTATGGGCTCTTTTTCTGCCTTGGCGGGGGGCACGACGCCCGGCCTCGCGACCCATGGGCCGAGGCGCGGTTCGATCACGAAGTCGGTCAGCAGCCAGACGAGCGGCGTGAACACGACGACGATGCCCACGATGAAGAACCAGTTCCCGGCGATGCTGACCTGATATGAAGGATCGATCAGGTGAGCGGCCGCTTCGGTCATGCCCAGCAGCAGGGCGTCCGATGCGCCCGGGAACAGGTTGCCTGCAAAGCCCCCCGAGACCGCGGCAAAGCCGGCCGCAAGACCTGCAAGGGGGTGCCGCCCGGCAGCGGCGAAGATCACGGCTGCCAGCGGGATGACCACCACATAGGCCGCGTCCGATGCATGGTGTGACAGCATGCCGACAACCGCGACGCAGGGCGTGAGGATCGCCTTGGGCGCATTCAGCAGGGCGGCCCGGATCGCGGTCCCGAAGAGGCCGGTCCGTTCAGCGACGGATGCACCGTAGATAATGGTGATCGCGATCCCGAGGGGCGGGAAGCTCGTCAGTGTCACCGGCATTTCAATGATCAGTTTGCCGAGGTTCGCGGGCGACAACAGGCTCTGCGCCACCAGGGTCTCGCCGGTCACGGGATTGACGGCCGACCATGCCTGCCAGGCCCCTACGAGGCTGAGGCATATCAGGCCGAGGATCAGCCAGAGGAACAGGAAGACGGGATCGGGCAGGCGGTTCCCGGTGCGCTCGACGAAGCCGAGAAAGCCCTTGTTGGGCGGGAGGGCGTCGGGGATCGTGTCGCTCATGGGTGGGCTCTCA
>QBLX01000086.1:3560-11185 GCA_003241825.1 Alphaproteobacteria bacterium | reverse complement strand
GGCCTGAGGCGGCCGAAGCCCCGGCCCCGCCTCCACCGCCACCCCCCACCGCCAAGACCTCCAGACGCCGGGCCCAGGCCGGTATCGTCAGGCTGGTGCTGGACTTCAGCGTCGTGGTTTCGGCCCGGACGGCGCCCCGCTCGAACCGGACGGTGCCGCTGGCGCTGTCGACGGACAGGGCCTCGTGCCACTGGCTTCCGTCAGGGCTGACCTTGAGGCGGAAGGTGTCATCGCCGAGCAGGCCGAATTCCGCACGGCCGCTGAATCCGCTCTGGAACAGGAAGGAGAGCGTCTCACTTGCCCCCGCCTTGTTCCAGGTCACTCGCAGATCGCCGTCGCCGCCCGAGCCGGACTCGATCGCCGTCCACAGCGCGTTGTTCAGCCGGGCCGCAAAGGGGATGCGCGCGTCCGCCTCGGTATTGACCCCCAGGCGGTTCAGGTTCTGGGCGACGCTGGCCTTGTCCACCGGCAGGGGCGACCATTGTCCGTCGTGATAGACGACGGCCTCGGGCGGGACGAGCACGAGGACGATCATCCCCTCGACTGCGGGGATGCGGCTCCATGCACCGGCCTCGGCGCGGACCAGATCACCGGGGTTGCACGTTGACCAGTCGGGACCGGTCGCGCCCTCGGGCAGGATGTAGAGGTCGCCGTCTTTCGCTCTCGCAGGCTGTGCCCTTGCCTTGCGGGAGACGACCGCCGTCTGGATGAGGGCATCCAGACGGGTCAGGGCCTCGTTGTGCGTGACGTGTTTCTGAAGCTGGCCCGCCGCCAGATAGGGCAGGCCCAACCGGGCCGAGACGTGGGTGGACATGGAGGATCTCCGTTCAATGACGAAGATCAGTGTCGGGCTGGCCTGACCTCAGGCGCGCTGGCCGTCGCGAGAAACATCGCGCACCCTGAAAGTCCCGGGTTTTTCCGGGATCTTCCGGTGGAATACGGGGCAGAAGCCCGAATGCGGGGAGGCTGTATGGAAGGGCTTGGCAACCTCCCCGCGGACCGGCTCGTGGCTGTCAGGACCCGGGACGAACGGAGACCGTTCGCCCGCTACGAACCGGCCATGGTGATTGTACGACCCGCAAATCGCGCCGGATGCGGATCAGAGCTGCTGTATTTCGCCAGACGCCACGACGGGGCCACCCGGTGCATCCTGGGCCGGAGTGGTGCCGCGCGGCTCGATCGAGATCGCAACAGCCGTGGCTTCGCCAGCGACACCGGACAGGATGTTCGTCAGGGCCAGGCGTGTCGATGCGCCGGGCTCGATCGCCCCCACCAGCTGGACGCCGCCCTCCGGCTTGACCAGCCAGAGATGCGGAACACCGTCCTGACCTGCGAGCTGTGTCGTGGGCGCGAGGAACAGGTTCCCCGTCGCGGTGTCATAGGCGATCGTCAGGATCGGCGCGCCATCCTCCAGCGCGAGGGTCGCGACACGGGTGACCCCGGTCTGGACCACGGCGGGCGGTGCGGGCGGAACGACGGGCTCAGGCTGGGTCACAAGCAGGGCGACGGCCCCGACGCTGGCGGCCAGCAAGCCGGTCGCGCCGATGGCCCAGGTGCGCCAGAAGGCCGCGACCCTGCCATTGTCATTGGCAAGGGGAGTGGTCGCCGCGTCGATCCGGGGCCAGAGACCGGCGGACGGCTCGACGGGTACAATCCCGTCAGCGAAGGCCGCGAGGTGGGTATTCCAGCCCTCGACCCGGGCAGCGAAGTCGGGATCGGTGTTCTGAAGCGCGCGCGCCCTGACCTCGTCCTCGGGTGACAGCAGGCGAAGGGCCAGTTCCCCGGCCAGGACATTACGCTCTTCGTGATCGTTGAATGCGTCGGTCATTGGTCGAGGCACGTCCTCAGGCGCAGCAGGCCACGGCGGATCCAGCTCTTCATCGTGCCAAGCGGCACGTTCTCTCGCTGAGCCAGGGTATCGTAGGTTACGCCCTCCATGAAGGCCGTGCGAATGACACCGCGTACCCTGTCCTCAAGCTCGCCCAGGCAGACGTTCAGGCGTTTGACCTCGTCGCCGTGCTCCAGAATGTCGGATGGAAGGGGCGCGTCATCAGCGAGGTCATGGGCATCCTCGACCGGCGTCGTCCTGCGCATCGGGGCAGCGGATCGCAGACGGTCGATCGACCGGTTGCGCGCGATCGTCACCAGCCAGGTGATCGGGCTTGCCCGCGCAGGGTCGAAGGTTCCGGCCTTCCTCCAGACTGTGAGATAGATGTCCTGCAATACGTCCTCGGCCAACTGGCGGTCGGCCAAGATACGCAGGCAGACCCCCAATAGCTTCGCCGATGTCGCTTCATAGACGATGCGGAAAGCTGCGCGATCACCCAGGCCCGTCCGGCCCAGCGCCACCGCCAGTTCATCCCGCGTCAAAGTCCCCGCCATGAAATCCCCTGAAAATACTGAGGAGGATGAGTGCGGATGAAGGCCCCTTTCGTCAAGACGCGATCTGCCACCCTCAGTCGTGCAGATAGACCAGGCGTCGGAGATGGGGCCTGGACCGGAGGGTCTCGAGATGGCGATCATGTTCGCCCGAGGCTCTCGACGACGCCTCGTCGGCCTCGACCCAGTGGGTGGACTCGATCTCTTTCTGCAGGGCACGGGCGGCCATCAGATGGCCGGGAAAGAAGGTGTCCACAGCGTCGCCGATCAGGGGCACCACGCCCGTCGCCGTGTCGAAGGCCAGATAGGCAACCATCTTGGCCATCGTTCCCGGTGTCGCCTTGGCCAGATGCGCCTGATAGATCAGCCAGCCACTGATGCCGAGGTTGTAGGTCGTACCGACGACCGGGATCCAGGTAAGGACGGCATCGAGGCCAAAGCCGAACGGACCGATCCCGATGATGCGGTCGGACAGTTTCCGGATCCCCTCGACACCGGACCAGATTCTCTCGATATCCCCGATGGTCCGCCTGGCCATGCAGTCTCCCTCTGAAGCGGGCATCAAACGCGCCACTGGTCCCGGTGTTCAAGACCCATAAACGCAGAGCCGCCATCGCATGTCAGCCTTTCGCGTGATCCTGAACCTGGTGGCCATCGCTGTGCTGTGCGCGCCGCTCGCGGTCGCCGGGTCGGCGCTGAGCGGAATCGGGCACCGCTGGCCCGAGATCCTCGCCCAGTTCACGGCCCCGGCGCTGTTTGCGACCGGCGGCGTGCTGGTCCTGCTGATGCTGCTCAGGCTGTGGCCTGCCGTGGTGGTCGGGGTCGTCACCCTGGCCCTGCTGTCGATCGCAGTCTGGCCGCAATGGATGCCTGACCGGGGCAAGGCGATGACGGAGGGGCCGGAACTGAGCCTGTATTCGGCCAATGTGCTCTGGGAAAACAACGACGTCGCAGCGATTGCAGCCTCGGTGCGGGAGGCGGACGCCGATGTCGTCATCCTGATCGAACTGGGCAATGGTCCCGCGGCCCGGATCGAGGAGATCCTGGGGGCCTATCCCCACCGGGTCGGCTCGCCGGCGATCGGTCGCGGCGGCAAGCCTGCCCGTTCGGTGATCGCCTCGCGCTATCCGCTGACCGGGATTGTGGACCGGCCGGACGGGCTGCATGCCGTGGGAGCCGTGGTCCGAACGCCCCTGGGGGAGGTGAACATCCTGGGTGTTCACCTGACCCGGCCCTGGCCCTTCCAGTACCAGTGGGGCCAGATCAGCCAGACCATGGCCCTGGCCGAAGTCCGGCGTGACCTGACCGGGCCGGTGATCGTGGCGGGAGACTTCAATGCCGTGTCCAGCGCACGGATCGGCCGGCAGGTGCAGGCGGAGGTGGGCGTGGTCCCGGCACCGGGCTTTCCGGGTACGTGGCCAACGTCGATCCCTGCGTTCGCGGGCATCACGATCGATCAGGTCTACCGGTCTGCGGATCTGGCGCTGCTGGAGCGGCGGCTGGGTCTGGCAAACGGGTCAGACCATCGGCCCGTCGTGACCCGGTTCGGACTGGCGGAGTCCTAGCCGGCGGCGACGAGACCCCGCAGCCGCGCCTCGTGGCCGTCGGTCGGAAAGTCGTCGGCGATCCAGCTGTCCTCGAAGGCCTTGAGAATCCGACCGGTGTCGGGGCCTGCCGCTACACCCGCCTGAGCGACCTCGCGGCCGCCGACGGGCAGGCGCGGGATGGGCCAGTCGCGGGCAATGGCGCAGAGTTCGCCCAGGTCGGCGTCCGGATGATCTGCAGCTGTCCGGGCGAGGCGGTCCAGCACTGCCTGCCGCTCGGCGCGGTAGAGCATGGCCCGGATATCGGCCCCGCTCGCGGTCGGGACCACCCTCTTGGACACGGCATCGATCAGACGGTTGCGCAGGGCGTTGGACAGGCGCAGGGCGACGGCGGCCTTCATCACGGCCTCCGTTGCAACCGGCAGGAGGGCGGACAGGCGCAGGGCGACGTCATCGGACACCGCGACCATGGCCTCGAACCGGACGAGGGAGACCGGCACCGGCATGATCTGGCCCAGCACGCCGGTATCCGACATGGCCCGGACCGCCGGGCGGGGGTCCGGGGCGGCGAGAAGCTTCAGCAGTTCCTTCGACACCCGCTCGGCCGACAGCCGGGCCATGCCCGGGTGCAAGGCGGTGCAGGCTGCCAGCCCTGCGGCATCCGCATCGCCCCGACCGTACCAGGCCTGGAAGCGGAAGAAGCGCAGGATGCGGAGGTAGTCTTCCTGGATGCGGGTCGCCGGGTCGCCGACGAAGACGATACGGCCCGCAGCGGCATCGGCCAGCCCCTCGCCAGTCGGATCGAAGATGCGGCCGGTGCGGTCGGCATAGAGGGCGTTCAGACGGAAATCGCGGCGGGCGGCATCCTCGCCCCAGTCATCGGTGAAGGCGACCGTGGCGTTGCGGCCGTCGGTCGAGACGTCGCGTCGCAGGGTGGTGATCTCGAACGGCTGGCGCCGGGCGATGGCCGTGACCGTGCCATGGGCGAGGCCCGTCGGGACTGACTTCAGCCCCGCAGCCTTGAGCGCCGCGATCACGGCTTCGGGCGGCAGGGTCGTCGACAGGTCGATGTCATCGACAGGCTGGGCCATCAGGGCATTGCGGACGCAGCCGCCGACGAACCGCACGCAGCCGGGCCCGCCCGCCGCCTCGAGCGCGTCGAGGACGGCGACCGTCGCCACGTCATTGAGCCAGGGCTGTCCGGACAGGTCGGTCATGCGGCGTCTTCTGCAAGGACGTCTTCTGCAAGGGCGTCGTCATAAAGCCGCGCATGCAGGCCCCGGATGATGCCCGCTGTCGCGCCCCAGATGTAGCGGTCCTGCCAGGGCATGGCCCAGAAATGCCGGGCCGGCCCTTCGGGAGGCTGCCAGGTGTCGCGGCGATGGTTGGCGAGATCCATCAGGAAGTCCCACGGCGTCTCGAACAGCTCGGCAACCTCGCCCGGCGAGGCCCTGAGCGAGGGCGCGCTGGCGATCCAGCCGACCACGGGGGTCACGAGAAAACCGGTCACGGTCTCATAGGGCTCGGCAAAACCCAGCACATCGACACAGGCCGGATCGAGGGCGACCTCCTCCATGGCCTCGCGCAGGGCGGCATCGGCGGCGGTCTCGCCAGGGTCGAGGCGACCTCCGGGAAAGGCGATCTGGCCGCTGTGGCTGGACAGGGCATCGGCCCGCCGGGTCAGGAGCACGGTCGGCCCGGCAGCGTGGGCGATGACCGGCACCAGCACCGCCGCCTCTCGCAGAATGCGGTCGGTACGAGGAGCCTCGGGGTTGAGATCGAAATCCGATCGCGCGGCACGACCCGACGGTTGCCAGGCCTCGACCGGCAGCAGGCGATCCGCCAGCCGGCGCTTCAGTGAGACATGGCTCATTCCACCCCGGCTCCCACAGGGCCGAGCGCAAAGGCCTGGCCGCCGGAATGGACCGTCAGCCGCCCGTCCTGGACCTCGGCCATCTCGACCAGATCATAGAAGATCGTCCGCACGATCCTGGCCTCCAGCCCGGCACGGACATGGACGCGGGGTGCAGGTTCCCCGGTCACGGGATCGGTCTCGACATGGATCGGATGGTCCGGACCCGCCACCACCGTATCGCCGACGTCGGTGGTGAAGATCAGGTCGTCTCCGGACCGCTGCATCGCCACGGCCCGGAACGGCAGGTCCTCGACCCTGATCCGCATCTTCTCGACCGGCGTCACCAGGTGATAGCCGTCCGGGTCCAGCCGCAGCACGGTCGAGAACAAGCGGACCAGTTCCTTGCGGCCGATGGGTGAACCCTCGTGCATCCAGGTGCCGTCGGCCCGCACGACGATATCGATCTCGCCGCAGTGTTCCGGATGCCAGAGGTGTACCGGCGGCAGCCCGTGGCCCGGGGCCTGTCGGGCAGCCGCAGCCACGGCGGCCAGTCCGGTGTCGGAAGGATCAGTCATGCCCCTGACTTAGGCGCGGGAGGGCGAAGTGGGAAGGCGGGCTTTCGGGTCTGTGGGGGTGGACGCGGCCCCTACACCACTCTGCGCGCGGTCCCCCTCCCCACGGCGTGGGGAGGAAAGCCGCTGTCCTCTTCATCGCGCCGCGGTGGGGAGGGGGATGACTTCAGGAGGGACTGTTCTTGTGGGCGATCGACCGAATGTCAGATTTCCGCCTGACAGTTCATGACCGATAACGACCCTTCTGAGACGTTTGAGGTGTCCGCTTGCGGGCAGACGCGTAATGGCTAGGGTTGGTTGATGAACGCTCTACGGCTCCGACAGTTGGCGACTCTCGCCACCCCCGACGCCCGATGACACCGCAGCGGGAGGAGATGGTCCGTCCAACCTTTTGGCGCGACCTGACCGGCCAGAGCGATCGCTGGGGCCGCTCCTTGGTGTGGGCGGTGGTGGTCGGACGCCTGACCGTCCTGGCCGTCGGCCTCCCCATTTTTCTGCTGGCCGGAGAAGGTGCGGACGATCGGTACAGCGGCATGAGCGACATGCTGACCGGCGAATGGATTTTTTTCTCCTTGGTGTTCGCACCTCTGACTGAGTCGCTGGGCATCCGTTTTGTCGTGTGGGCCTTGGGTAGCGGCACTGGTCGGGGTTGGCCGGTGTGGGCGACAGCCCTTGCGTGCGGGGCGCTGGCCGTTCCTCTCCACGGGCTCAGCCTGTTGTCGCTGGCCGTCGCGCCGTTCTTCGCGCTGATGGCGGCGATCCAGCATCACTGGATGAACCGTGGCCGGGGCTGGCAAGGCTTCTGGCTGATCGTGGCCATTCATTTCGTGGCCAACGCTCTGGCCCTGTTCGCTATGGCTTTGATGGGGCCGGAGGCCCGGTGACGGCGCGAGCAGTGGCTTTGCGGTTGCGAATGTCCGCTGACCACCCTTAGCCGACATCCAAGGCTTCCGCCTTGCGCGACGTGGCGCACGGCTCGCTGGCGTCCGGGCTGAAAAAGTCGGGGAATCGATGATCCCGTGCGGGCGAGTGCGAGGCGGGGGTCGTCACAAACACCAACCTTGCCGGATATCACTATACCGCTGCCGATTGGGTGAGGGACGCACTGGCCCCTCCACCGCGCGGAGCGTGGTGGAGGGGCCCTAGCCTGCAGGGTGCGCGGGTCCGGTCGGCGCCGGTTCGGTGAGGGGCAGCCACATGACGCGTCGGCGGTCGACGGGGCCGGGCAAGGTCACGGAGGGGGCCTGTTCGAAGCCGAAGCGCGCGAAATAGGGC
>QBLX01000086.1:1353-3420 GCA_003241825.1 Alphaproteobacteria bacterium | reverse complement strand
CGACCAGCAGCACGCCTGCAACGCCCGTCGTCCGGGCATGGTCGATACAGGCCTGGACCAGGTCGGCCCCCACACCCCCGCGGCGGCGATCGCCCTCGACGGCGATGGGCCCCAGGAAGAGCGCTGGATGGTCGGCAACCGTGATCTCCCAGAGGCGGACCGAGCCGACGACCTGATCTGCGTCACGCGCGACGAAACCGGCAGCCAGCCGTGACTGTTCGCGCAGGCGCTCGGCGGTCTTGGCGAACCGGCCGGGGCCGAAGGCACGCAGCACCAGACCCTCGACCACGGCGCGGTCGAACGGCGTCTCGGGCGAGATGCGCATCGGGGTCAGGGCAAGGGCAGGTGCGGACATGGCGCGCGCACCTAGGCCCATTGTCGTGACGGATCAACCAGCCTTGCTGAAATCCGGCTGGCGTTTCTGGCTGAAGGCCATGAAGGCCTCCATGGCTTCGGGGCTCGACATCTGCGAACCGAAGGCCTCGCCCTCGCGCAGCATGAGGCTCCAAAGGGCCTCGGCGTCGCGCATCAACGTCTTGGTCTTGCGGATGGAGTTGGGGGCACGGCTGGCGACCTTGAGCGCGAGCCCGGCGGCCACGGCATCCACCTGATCGGCGGGCACGCAGCGGTTGGCCAGACCCCAGGCCAGGGCGGTCGGGCCGTCGATCGCCTCGCCAAGGGCGAACATCTCGAAGGCGCGCTGATGGCCGATCACGGCCGGCAACAGCAGGGACGAGGCGGCCTCGGGTGCCAGGGCCAGGTTGACGAAGGGGACCGACAGCAGGGCGTCCTCGGCCACCACGACCAGATCGCAATGCAGCAGCAGGGTCAGGCCGATCCCGACCGCCCTGCCCCGCACAGCGGCCACGGCCGGCTTGTCCAGGGTCGCGAGCGACCGAAGGAACTGGAACACCGGCGCATCGGTGACCTGGCCGCCCCCGGCCGAGCCGATGGCGATGAAGTCGGCGATGTCGTTCCCGGCCGAGAAGCTGTCACCCTCGGACCGGAACAGCAGCACCCGGACCGCATCGTCGGTGCGCGCCTGGTTGGTCGCCTCGGCCAGTACCGAGTACATCGCCTGGGTGATGGCGTTCTTCTTGTCCGGCCTCGCAAGGGTCACGGTCAGCACACCGTCGGCCAGGCTGGTATGGATATGGTCGCTCACGTCGTCGTCTCCGGGTTGGTCGCCGTCCACCAGTCCACGCCATCGGCATCGCGATCGCGACGCGCCCGGCCATGGGCCTCAAGATAGATCAGGTGCGCGAGGCTTTCCCCCGTCGCCATTCCATACAGGCCTTCGCCAACGGCGCGGGCAAACAGGGTCGAAAAGACGTCCACGGCGCGTTTGGGCGTCTGCAATGCCCGCTCCAGCCGGGTCAGCGAGATTTCATGCCCGCGCGTCAGGGCCTCCAGCCGCGCCTGTACGCCGGTGAAGGGCTCCCCATGGCCCGGCAGGACCAGCAGGTCGACGGGCAAGCGGGCCGCGAGCTGCTCCAGCGAGGTCATCCAGTCCTGCAGCGGATTGGCCATCGGCTCGGTCGGCCAGATCGAGATGTTGGACGAGATGCGCGGAAGAATCTGGTCTCCGGAAATGAAAACACCATCCGACTGACGCCACAGGCAGGCATGTTCCGGGCTGTGGCCATTGCCGATGACGATGAGCCAGTCGTCGCCACCGATCTGCAAAATCTGATCCCGGACGATACGGGTGTAGCTCTGTGGAAGAGCATGGACGCCGCGTCCGAACTGGCCGTAGTCCGACCGCCAGGACGCGATCCGTTCCTCGTCCCAGCCCGCTGCGCGATAGAAGACCGCCCCGCCCTCGGGTGCCGGACCGGCATCGGCCAGAAGCATCCGCGCGGTGACATATTCGACCTGGGTCATCTTCAGCGGCGCGTCGAACCGTTCGCACAGCCAGCCTGCCAGGCCGATATGATCCGGGTGCATGTGCGTGCAGATCACCTGGGTCACTGGCAGCCCGCCCAGTGGACCCGCGAGGGCATCCTCCCATCCCGCAAGACAGTCACGGGTCCGGATCCCGGTATCGACGATCGCCCAGCCGACACC
>QBLX01000086.1:0-1343 GCA_003241825.1 Alphaproteobacteria bacterium | reverse complement strand
TAGACATTGACGTGGTTCAGCGACATCGGCAGCGGCAGGCGCACCCAGAGGACTCCGTCGGCAACGATCCTGGCCTCACCCGGCGCGGGGGGCTCGCCATGGGGATAGGTCAGGCCCCGGTTACCCTCGCGGGCCGATACAATCGTGGTGACACCGTCAGCCAAGTCCGTCTCCAATCGCAACGGAGCCAGATAGCCCGATCGGGGGCATGCCGTCCAGTTCCGGGCGGCCCCGGATGCACGTTCCGGCCATCCGGTGCATCCTCCGTCTTGACCCATTCGCGATCCTCCCCCAGCGTGGACTGACCCTGTTTTTGGAAGATGACGATGCTGAAACTCCCTTTCCGTGCCCTCGCCCTGGCCGCTGCGCTGGGCCTCGGCCTTGCCAGCCCGGCCTCAGCCCAGGCCCCCGGCGGAATCCCGAACTCCGATGCGGGCGGCCGCGTGGTACCGGGCACCCAGGGGGCCGACGCGCTGGACGTCGACGTCCGGACCAACACACGTGGAGGCCGTGTGAGCACGACACCGCGGCGGAACCGGAATGCGCCCGCTGCGGCGCCGACGCCCGAAGCCCTGATCATTTCCGCCCAGGCGATTGCGACTGCGGCCAGCGCGGCCTGTCAGGTCACGGAAGCAACCCTGCTGGGCGTCAACGCCGAGCAGCAGCCGATCTATGAAGCCGCCTGTGCCACCGGACCGGGCTATATCCTGCTCAGCACGACGCCGCCCCAGGCTGTCGATTGCGTCATCCTCGCCGGTCAGGCCGACCTCGACCGCTCACGCAATCCTGCCGCGGACGTCGGCCTGCAATGCAAGATCCCGGTCAACGCCGACGTGACCAAAGTCGTCCGCGCCTACGCCCAGGAGGCCGGCATCACCTGCACGGTCGATCAGGGTGCCTCCATCGGCAAGTCGACGGCCGGCAACTACATCTATGAAGTCGGCTGTACCGAGGCTGACGGCTTCTGGCTCGAGAAGTCCCCCACCGGCTGGCAGGTGACGACCTGCATGCAGGTGATCACCCAGAGCGCAGGCTGCAAATTCACCCAGCCCGCCGAACAGGCTGCGACGCTGAAGGCCATGCTGGCCGACAGCGCGGCGGCTTCGTGTGCCGTGACCGAAGCCCGCTACATGGGTGCCAACAGCAACGGAGCCTTCTACGAGGCCAAATGCGGTGCCGACGGCGGCTATATCGTCCGCTTCAACACCGAGCGGGTCGTTCAGCAGGTCTATCCCTGCGCGGACGCTGCGCGCATCGGCGGCGGCTGCAAGCTGACCACGGTCGCAGCGACGGCCCCCGAAGCTGCGGCCCCGGCCCCGGCCCCGGCAACCAACTGAGACCAG
>QBLX01000085.1:7971-11190 GCA_003241825.1 Alphaproteobacteria bacterium | reverse complement strand
GCTTCACATAGGCCGGGTCGAAGGTGAAGCCGACGGGGTCGGCCGGAGCCTGGCCGGCGACAACGACCTCGGACGGCTCGCCGCCGCACAGGTCGAGGATCAGCCGCGTGGCCAGTTCCAGTCCGGGCACGACCGAGGCCGGATCCACGCCGCGCGCGAACCGGTACTGGGCATCCGAGTTGATGGTCAGGGTCCGGCCGGTCTGGGCCGTCGTGATCGGATCGAACCAGGCGCTTTCGACGAAGACGTCGGTGGTGTCGTCGGAACAGCCGGTCGATTCACCGCCCATGACGCCGCCGAGGCCGATCGGCCGCTCGCCGCCCGCGTCGGCGATCACCGCCATCCCGGCATCGGTCGCATAGGTCTTTCCGTCGAGGGCGATGAGATGCTCGGCCTGACCGGTGTCGGAGGCGGTCTGGCCGCCGCGCACGACGATCTCCGATCCGACCAGCTTTCCGGCGTCATAGACATGCAGGGGCCGGGCCCGGTCATAGGCGATCAGATTGGTGACATCGACGAGGCGGTTGATCGAGCGCAGGCCGATCGCTTCCAGCCGGCGCTTCAGCCACTCGGGCGACGGGCCGTTCTTCACGCCGCGGATCAGACGGCCGGCGAAGACGGGGCAGAGGTCCGGCGCCTCGATCCGCACGCTGATCGGCGAAGCAAAGGCCCCGCGCACCACGGCGACATCATAGTGTTTCAGCGTGCCGATCCCGGCTGCGGCCAGGTCGCGGGCGATCCCGGCGACGCCCAGCCAGTCGGGGCGGTTGGGCGTGACCTCGAAATCGATGACCGGCTCGACGGCGAAGACCCTCGCGGCCGGGGTGCCGACCGGGATGGCCTCGGGCAGGTCGAGGATGCCGTCGCTCTCGTCGGCCAGTTCCAGTTCCGAGGCCGAGCACAGCATGCCGTTGGACACGACGCCGCGCACCGGCTTCTCGACCAGGGTGACGCCCAGCCCGGGCACAAAGGCGCCGATCGGGGCATAGATGGTTGTCAGGCCTGCACGGGCATTGGGGGCACCGCAGACGATCTCCTTCATGCCGTCGATCGTCTCGACCTGACAGACGCGAAGGCGGTCGGCGTTGGGGTGCTGAACGGCCTCGACGATGCGGGCGACGGTGAAGGGGGCGAGCGAGACGGTCGGGTCGCTGACGTGCTCGACCTCCAGCCCGGCCATGGTCATGGCATCAGCGATGGCGGCCGCGTCCGCTGTCGTTTCGAGGTGATCCTTCAGCCAGCCGAGAGTGAATTTCACGAGGTCTGGTCTCCGGCGGTCAGGCTGCGGGCGCCGACCAGCATGGTTTCGAACTGCTCCAGCATCGCGTCCGTGCCGGTGAACCCGACCTGGACGAAGCGGCAATTGACGAAACGGCAGTTGGACAGGCCGATGACCCCGGCCAGTTTTTCACCCAGCGGCTTGTAAAGCAGCGAGCGCGGATTGGTCGCGACGCCCAGATTGCAGCCCTCCAGCGTCACGCCCGCCAGGATCGCCACCACGGCCGGCCCCTCGATCAGGCATTCGGTGAAGGTCTTGCCGTCGATCGTCGTCTGTCCCGCACTCAGGTGATGCACCGAGAGCAACGGCAGCCAGACGGCTTCGCGGGTGAAATCGGTCCGGGCGACGAGGGCGCGGCCGAAGGCTTCGTCGGGCGACATCGTGGCGGTCGGTTCGGTCATGGGCTTGCTCATCGGCAGAGGAAAACGGGTCGAGGACTGTCGGGTCAGGATTCGGGCAGGGAGGTCGTCTGCAGCGCGCGGACCTGCTCCAGAAAGGCCGCATCGCCGGTGAAGCCGACGCCGTAGAATTCGCAGTTCACGAAGGCACAGTCGCGGAACGGGATGGTGCCGATGGCCTTGGTGCCCTCGGACCTCAGGATCAGGTTGCGGATGTCGCCACCGTTGTCGCCGAAATTGACGCCACTGAAGGTGACCCCCGTCGAGGCCAGCATGACGGCCGGCCCCTGGATGCGGCAGCCGGTGATCGTCTTGCCCTGCACCAGGCTGCGGCCCAGCATCATTTCGGCGGCAAACAGGTCGAACAGCGAGAAGTCGACGTCGCGGATGTCGCTGACACTCAGGTCATTTGCGACATTGAGCGGGCGCGTGATCGGTGCCGGTGCGTCAGCCATCAGCTCAGTCCCGATGCAGGATTGGGGGCCGCGAAGGCCGAGAAACCATAGTGGCCCAGCCAGCGGGTATCCGCATCGAACATGGGCCGCAGGTCGGGGATGCCGTATTTCAGCATAGCCAGGCGATCGACGCCCATGCCGAAGGCAAAGCCCTGATATTCATCCGGGTCGATGCCGCAGTTCCGCAGCACATTGGGATGCACCATCCCGCAGCCCAGGATCTCCAGCCAGTCGGTGCCTTCGTTCAGGGTCAGCTTGCCGCCGGACCGGTCGCAGCGGATGTCCATTTCTGCCGAGGGCTCGGTGAAGGGGAAATGGTGCGGCCGGAAGCGGGCGTCGACGTCGTCCAGCTCGAAGAACCGCGCCATGAAGGTGGTCAGGGTCGTCTTCAGATGGCCCATGTGGATGTCGCGATCGATTACCAGACCCTCGATCTGGTGGAACATCGGGGTGTGGGTCGCGTCCGAATCCTTCCGGAAGGTCCGGCCGGGCGCGATGATCCGGATCGGCGGCTGTTGCGACATCATGGTGCGGACCTGCACCGGGCTGGTGTGGGTCCGCAGCACCTTGCGCTCGCCGGTCCCGGGGTCGGGCTTCAGGAAGAAGGTGTCGTGCATCTCGCGCGCCGGGTGCTTTGGCGGAAAGTTCAGGGCGGTGAAATTGTGGAAGTCGTCCTCGATATCGGGCCCTTCCGCGACGGCGAAGCCCATCTCGGCGAAGACAGCGATCATCTCGTCCATCACCTGCATGGTGGGATGGACACTGCCCTTGCGGCGCGGGCGGGCGGGCAGGGTCAGGTCGATGCGCTCGGCCAGCAGGCGGGCGTCCAGTTCCGCCGCTTCAAGGTCTGTCTTCTTCGCCGTCAGGGCGGCGGTGACCCGGTCGCGCAGGCCGTTGATGACCGGCCCCTGTTCGCGGCGTTCGTCGGGGCTCATGGCTCCCATGCCCTTGAGCAGGCCGGAGATCGCCCCGGTCTTGCCGAGGGCCGAGACGCGGATGGCCTCGACGGCGGCGACACTGTCGGCGCTGCCGATGGCGTTGATCAGGTCGAGTTCGAGTTGGGCGAGATCGGTCATGGTGGCGTTCG
>QBLX01000085.1:6304-7961 GCA_003241825.1 Alphaproteobacteria bacterium | reverse complement strand
TCGTCTAGCGGCTGCGGGTCAAAGCAAAAAGCCCCCCGGCGCGGGCCGGAGGGCTTTTGGTCGTTTCGGTTGCCCGAAAGCCTTACTTCAGCGCGTCGCGGACCTTGGCGGCGATGTCGGCAAAGCCGGTGCCTTCCATGGCGATCGCGGCCAGAACCTTGCGGTCCAGCTCGATCCCGGCCTTCGAAAGACCGTGCATGAACTGCGAATAGGTGAAGCCTTCCTGGCGGGCCGCAGCATTGATGCGCTGGATCCAGAGGGCGCGGAAATTGCGCTTGTTCGTGCGACGGTCACGATAGGCATATTGCCCGGCGCGATCGACGGCGGCCTTGGCCGTACGGATGGTATTCTTGCGGCGACCGGAAAAGCCCTTGGCCTGTTCCAGTACCTTCTTGTGGCGGGCGTGCGATACGACGCCCCTTTTTACGCGAGCCATTTTGTCTAGTCCCTTCGGGAGCCCCTGTCGTGCGCGCCGCGGGCGCTCACTGCTGGAGGGGCATCATTCAAATTCAGATGCGGTGAAGTCAGATCGGTCTATGCGGCCAGGCTTAGCCGTAGGGCATGTAGGATTTGATCTTCTTGGCGTCGGCGTCGGCCATGACCGAGGTGCCGCGGTTCTGGCGGATGTATTTGGAATTGTGGCTGATCAAGCGGTGACGCTTGCCCGCAACGCCGGCCTTGACCTTGCCTGTCGCGGTGAATTTGAAGCGCTTCTTGGCGCCCGACTTCGTCTTCAGTTTCGGCATTTTCACTCTCTTTATGGGCTACCGTCCCAAGGGCCCTGGGGTCCGCGGGATTGGTCGGTGGCGTGTGGTTCGAAAACTGCCAAGGCATGCCATTAGCCCGGCGGTTCGTAGGCGAAGGCGCGGTCAGTAGTCGAAGCGGGGCCGAAAGGCAAGCACAGGCTGGCGCTCGCAGCCCTATTCGGCCGGTACGGCCTCGGCCTGGACCCTGCGGGCGGCCCGCCCGGCATTCAGGGCCATGATGGCGGCCGGCACGGTCAGGACGGCACCGATCAGCATCGGCCAGTCATGGCCGACGGTCGAGAAGATGAAGCCCGCCACGATCGGCCCCAGGATCCGGGCCGTGGACGAGGCGGCCATGTTCAGTCCCAGCATGGCGCCCTGACGATCGGCCGGGGTCGCACGCGAGATCAGGGCCGAGATGTTCGGCATCGTCATGGCCATGCCGAAGGCGCCGATCGCCATCATGACGGGCACGCCCCAGGCCACGGGCGAAAAGACCTGACCCAGCAGGCCGAAGCCGAAGATCAGACATCCCCCGGCCAGCAGCCGGCTCTCGCCGAACCGCCGCGCCAGACGCCCCGTCACGGCCGCCTGACAGATGACCGAGACGATGCCGACGGCCATGAAGGACCAGGCCACTTCGCGCGGGCCCCAGTCATAGCGGGCCTCGGTCCAGAGGCCGAATGTGGATTCCATGCCCGAGAAGGCCGCCATGTAGATCAGCGTCACCAGCAGCACGCGCGACACGACCGGGCTGGAGACGGCATCCCTGACGCCGCCGAGGAAGGGCGGCCGCGGGGGGGCATCGGCGCTGCGCACAAGACTTTCCCTGAGCAGGAACTGCACCCCGATTGCGGCGATGACCGCAAGGCCGCAGGCCGCGAAGATCGGCAACTGATAGCCCAGAACCC
>QBLX01000085.1:4649-6294 GCA_003241825.1 Alphaproteobacteria bacterium | reverse complement strand
CACCAGCAGGCCGCTGAGCCCGGGTCCCGCCACGAAGCCGGCCCCGAAGGCCGCACCGATCAGGCCCATTCGCCCGGCCCGCTTCTCCGGCGGCGTGACGTCGGCGACATAGCCCTGCACCGTCGACACATTGCCGGCCCCCAGACCCGTGAACAGCCGGATGCCGATCGCGACCCAGATGTTGGGCGCGAAGGCCAGCATCAGATAGCCGGCTGCATTGGCAATGACGGTGATCAGCAGGACGGGCTTGCGCCCGATCCGGTCGGACAGCCGTCCCCAGAAGGGCTCGGCAAAGAACTGTCCGAGCGAATAGGCCGAGAACAGCAGCGCCACCTGCCAGGGGGCAGCATCCAGGCTCTGGGCAAAGAAGGGCAGCAGGGGAACGACCAGGCCGAACCCGACCAGATTGATGAAAACCACCAGAAACAGCACCGCCAGAGCGGGGACCTGACGGCGGTCGCCAGTATCGGATCCGGGCGTCATGGGCGGGGCGGGCTGGTTCATCACGGTCCTGATGCGCAAGCATTCCTGCCTAAACGGCTTCGCTTTGCCGGGAAAGAGAGGCGGCACCGCAGGACCCTCGGGAACGCGTGCCCGGGATGCCTGCCCAAGGTCACCGAAACGAAAAACGCCCCGGCGTGAGCCGGGGCGTTGAAAGCTCTGGCGAGGGGCCGGAGACTATTTCGGGGCCAGGATCATGATCATCTGGCGGCCTTCCATGCGCGGCGCATATTCGACCTTGGCGATTTCGTCGAAGTCGGCCTGGACCTTGTTCAACAGCTTCATGCCCAGTTCGGGGTGGGCCATTTCGCGGCCGCGGAAGCGCAGCGTTACCTTGACCTTGTCACCCTCGTCGAAGAAGCGGTGCATGGCCTTGGCCTTCACCTCATAGTCGTGGACGTCGATATTGGGGCGGAGCTTGATCTCTTTCAGCTCGACGACCTTCTGACGCTTGCGCGCCTCGGCCTTCTTCTTCTGCTCCTGGAAGCGGAATTTGCCGTAATCCAGAATCTTGCAGACCGGCGGCTCGGACGTCGACACGATCTGAACCAGGTCCATGCCCGCCTCTTCTGCGGCCTCGAGTGCGGCGGAAGTCGGCATCACGCCCTGTTTCTCGCCGTTCTGATCGATCAGCAGAACGCGGGGTGCGCGGATTTCCTGGTTCATGGGCGGCCCGTCCTTGACGGGCGGCTGGTTCATAGGACGGCGAATGAGCGTCGTTTCCTTGTGTGATTAAAACGGTGTGGTGACTGGGTCGAAGGTATTGCGTGTCGCAGGGGAAAGCGCACGGCTGTGCACCGCGTTCCCCACCGGCTCCCATATGCGCCCGAAACCCCGGATTATCAAGTTCAGCTGGCGCGGTCGTCCGCGATGAAGGCGTCGTGCAGGGCCAGCACGCCGTCGAACACATGATCCACGGTCAGGTTCTCGATCGGTGCAAACTGGCCGCGCGTCTCATTGGAAGCGACCGTCCGGGTGCGGGGCCCCCAGGGTCCGTAAAGCCACCACTCTGTGGGCCCGAACAGGCCCAGCGTCGGCCGACCGGCAGCGGCCGAGACATGCATCAGGCCGGAATCGTTGCCGACGAACAGGGCCGCGCGGTCGATCATCGCGGCGGACGCCAGGATATCGCTGCGCCCCACGC
>QBLX01000085.1:380-4639 GCA_003241825.1 Alphaproteobacteria bacterium | reverse complement strand
GGGCAGGTGCGGCCGGCGCATGATCACCCGGCCCCCCCACCAGCAGGAACCGCCAGCCCTCGAACCGCGGCTCGGACTTCAGCCGCTCGACCAGTGCGCCCCAGCGGTCTGCGGGCCAGCTCTTGCCCGGCTGGTGGGCGATCGGGGCCAGGGCCATGATGGGCCCGGGGGCCGTTGCCAGCTGCGGATCGATGATGGCTGCGGCTTCGCTGCGGGCCCCGTCGTCGATATGAAGTTCCGGATCGAGCGGGGTGGCCGACCCCATCAGACGCGAGACCATCTCGACCTTGCGCAGGCCGGTCTCCCATTTCCGGGTGTAGATGATGCGCCGACGCGTCGGCACCAGCCAGGCCAGGGCCGAACCGCGAATGTCGATCACCAGATCCCACTGCGTGCCGACCACCTGTTTCCACAGGTCCAGCCAGTGTCCGGCGGCCTTCTTCTTGTCGAGAATGATCACCCGCTCGACCCCGGGGGCGGCGCGGAACAGGGGCGCAGGCGGGCGACCGACGGCGACGGTGATCCGGGCCCCGGGCAGTTGCCGGCCGATCTCGCGGATGATGCCGGACGAGATGACGCAATCGCCGATGCGGTTCGATGTTACGAACAGGACTCTGGGCGGGGTCGGGGTCAAGGTGGGCCTTCGCGCAATCTGATGCGTTCGCTATCAGGCGGGACTGATTTGCGCGAGAGGAGCCGTCCGATGATCGAGGCCATGAACGACGACAGCCTGCGCCACCTCACCCGACCGGACGGTGAAACCCTCGCCTTCCAGCAAGTCGAGGGCGAAGGCGCGACCGTGGTCTGGATCGGCGGATTCCGGTCTGACATGGAAGGGACAAAGGCGCTCGCTCTGGATGCGGCGGCTCATGAGCGGGGCTGGCGGTTCCTGCGCTACGACCATTTCGCCCACGGCCGGTCGACCGGCGACTGGCGGGCGGCGACCATCGGGCGCTGGCGCGAGGATGCGATCGCCGTGATCGACAGTATCGAGGGTCCGGTTATCCCGGTCGGGTCCTCGATGGGCGGATGGCTGGCGCTGTTGCTGGTCCTCGCCCGACCGGAGCGGGTCCAGGGTCTTGTGCTGGTCAATCCGGCCCAGGATTTCACCGAGCGGCTGATGTGGCCCGGTCTGGCCGACCACGAACGCCAGGCGATCCTGAGGGACGGCGAGACGACCGTGGTCGAACCGGGTCTGGGGTCCTATGTGCTGACGGGCCGGATGTTCGAAGAAGCCCGCGACTGGCTGCTGCTGGACGGCGCGATCGGGATTACGGCGCCGGTTCACATCCTGCAGGGTCGTGCTGACGATGTCGTGCCCTGGTCCCATGGCATGGCGCTGGTCGAACGGCTGGAGGGCGGCGATGTGCGCCTCGATCTCGTGGAGGGCGGCGACCACCGACTGTCGACACCGGCCGATCTGGCGCGGCTCATCGAGGCTGTCGCGGGGATGCAGGCGGTCTGAGCGCCTGCTGTCAGCTCTGGGCGGCCGGGCGCAGTCCGGGAACCGAGGCCTGCAGGACGGCGGGCCTGCGCTCGCCACCCGCTGCGATGATGCGGTCGATGCGGGCCTTTTCAGCGCGGAAGGCCGTCAGGTCGGCTCCGGCGAGGATCGTGCCTTCGCTGGTCTTGATGCCGGCCGGATTGATCCGCTGGCCATTGCGCCAGATCTCATAATGCAGGTGAGGGCCGGTAGACGCCCCGGTCGAGCCGACAAAGGCGACGACCTGCCCCTGGCTGACCCGCTGGCCGGCGCGGATGCCCGAACCATAGCGCGACAGGTGGCCGTAGCCACTTTCCAGACCGTTTGCGTGACGGATGCGGAGCCAGTTGCCATAGCCACCCCAGCGGCGGGCCTCGACGACCACGCCATCAGCCGGCGCGATCACGGGCGTGCCGGTGGCGGCCGCGAAATCCATGCCCTGGTGCATCTTGCGATACCCGGCGATCGGATGGCGGCGGAAGCCGAAAGAGGACGAGACGCGGAAGCCACGGTCCAGCGGCGTGCGCATCATCGTCGAGCGCATGTTCTTGCCCGTGGCGTCGAAATACTGGGCTTCCTTGGCACCGGCGGGCTGGAAGCGGTAATACACGACGTCCTTCAGCTGCGCGTACAGCAGGTCATCGGTAGCGACGGTGCGGCCGGTCTCGGTGACCGAACGCCCGAATACGAGGGTGAACCTATCGTTGGACCGCACGTCGCGATCCATGTCGAGCTTGTGCGAGAACAGCTTGTTGGCGGCGCGACGGATCGGGGCCGAGGCACCGAGACGCTGGGCGCTGGCAGTGAGGGAACCCTCGACCTTGCCGGTCAGGACGACGGTCTCGGCCGTGACCTTCTCGTCCAGGGCCCGAAGGCGCAGCGCGCCGTCAAAGCTGCGCGACACGGTCAGCTGGCTGGCCGGACCGGTCCGCATCGTCAGGCCAATCAGGCGGGCATCGCCGCGACCGACGCGAGGCTTCGAAATTGCGGTTTCAAACCGAAGACCTGCACCGAGATCCTCCAGGTCGAAGGCGTTGGAAAGGGTGGCGGCAACGGCAGAGGCCTCGTCAGCACCGATCCCGGTGCGCCGCATGGCCTGTTCGAACGTCTCGCCGCGACGGATCTGGACAGCGACGGCTTCGGGTGCCGTCAGACCCTGTGGAGCGGAGGCCGCAGCAAAGGCGCGGGCTTCCAGGATATCGACCTGTTTGTCTGTCAGCTCGGGAACATCTTCGGCGATTGCCGGTTGAGTTACGCGACCGCCAAGCATCGCAACGGTCAGGGCTGCAACAGCCGTGAACAGATGCGGCGCAAAGCGCGTTGGCTGACGGCGTGGATCGAACTGAGCCATCGGTCCCCAAAAATCGACGACGCCAGACGGCGCCAACCCATCAAGAAATATGCAGCCCGCTGACGACATCCCGAGCCGGCGGAGGAAGCCCTATAGCGCGGTGAATCTCATTTTGGAAGGCCGAGTGTTACAAATGATTAATCGGCGTGAGAACGCCTGTAAATTCCGAAGGTTTTTTGCGCGTTTCGACTATGGTCACAGTCTTCTTCAGAAGAGCAGACGCCAATGCTCAAACGCCATTGGCCATGGCTATCGTGACCATTGACTGTGGCTCAACTGTCACGCAATGTTGCAGGCAGGTCGCGGGTTTTGTGACTTGCGAAACTGTCGCGATGCTGAGCCTATCCGCGGCGCATATGTCGCACGCCGGAGCCACCCTCGCTTGACCGAAATCCCGTCCACAGAGGCACCGGTGCCCGACCTGCGTCGATCGCGCGGTCGGACCGTCCTGCGGCAAACCCTCATCGCACTTGTCGTTGCCCTTGTGGTCCTGAGCCTCGCCCTGGGCGTGGTCTATCTCAACCGCCGCGCGGCGGCCCGTCAGGTCCTGACGGGCTGGCTCGACCAGCGCGGCATCGAGGCCCAGGTCGATGTCGAACGGTTCGAGATCGACGGCTTCGTCGGCTCCATCCGTATCGGTGACCCGAATGACCCGGACGTGATCGTCGATCGGGTCGAGGTCGACTATGCCGTCAGCGCGCCCTGGTCATCGACCGGGACCGGCGTGTCTCCCAGCCGCATCCGACTGGTCCGGCCGGTTCTCCGGGCGACGTGGCAGGACGGGGCCCTGTCCCTCGGATCGCTCGACCCGCTGATCGAGGAATTCACCGGCCGTCCGCCCCGGCCTGATGCCCGGGCCCCGGTGGTGATCGTGGAGTCCGGGCGCGTCCGGTTGAACACGGAGTACGGCCCGCTCCAGCTTCTGGGCGATGCCCGTATGGAAGACGGCAAACTGATGCGGCTCAAGGCTCGCCTGCCGGCGGCCTCCCTCAGGAGCGGCGATGTCGAGGCGAGGTCACTGGGCGGCATCGTCGACCTGACCACAACCGGTGACCGGGTGGCCCTGATCCTTGAAGCCTCTGCGGATGCCTTCAGCGCCGGGGGCGGCTCGGGCGAGGGCCTGCGCCTGTCGGGGCGGGGCGACCTGCCCTATCCCGACCTCGAACAACGGTCCGGAGACGGTCGTACGGTCATCAACCTGACCCTGATTGGTCAGAAGCTGTCGCTCGGTGATGCCGAGGCCCGGGAGACCGAGACCCGCCTGGCCTTCGCTGGCGACACCCGTGGCTGGATCGAGGCTTTCCGCCTGCGGGGCCAGACCTCGGCGACAATGAAGGCGGGCCAGCTGTCTCTGCCGGGGCTGGAGGCACGGGCGGCGTCGATCGCCGTGCCCGACGCCGCCCTGACCCTGTCGCGCGGGTCAGC
>QBLX01000085.1:0-321 GCA_003241825.1 Alphaproteobacteria bacterium | reverse complement strand
CGGCCCGGTCGGGGGAACTGGCGCTGACGACGACCGCCCTGCGGGCCAGTCGTCTGGTGGCTGGCGGCCGGAACGGCAGCTTTGAGGCCGCTGGCCCCGTCGTCCTGACGGCCCGGACCTTCCGCTTCGGTGACCTGTCTCTGGGCGGGGCCAGCGGGACACTGGATGTTGACGTCACGCACGACGGGGCCACGCTGGTGACGGCGAACGGTGCCCTGCGAGCCTCGGACGGGGCCTGGCCGCTGTTCGGGGCCGTGACCGGCAGCGACGTGCCGGAACTGGCCGGGATGAAGCGTGCGCTTGGAGCCTTTGCGCTCGACA
>QBLX01000084.1:8509-11304 GCA_003241825.1 Alphaproteobacteria bacterium | reverse complement strand
GTGAGGGGACGATTCCCGCTTTTGCCATCTCGCCACCGGATGCCGACCAGTTGCGCCGGATTGCGGCCCTCGATGATACCCCGGTCAGGCTGCGATTGTTCTCGACAGCCAGCTTCACCATGGATGGCAGATCCCAGAATGTCGTCGGCGAGGTGCGCGGTCGCGAAAACCCGGAGGAGGTCATCGTCATCGGCGGCCACCTGGACAGCTGGGACCTCGGGACCGGTGCCATCGATGACGGCGCAGGCGTGGCCATCACAGCAGCGGCGCTCAAGCTGATCGAAGACCTTCCGCGCAGTCCGCGCCGGACCATCCGCGTGGTCTGGTGGGGTGCCGAGGAAGTCAGTCAGCCGCCGCCCGCACAGGGACTGGCCGGTGCCCGCTTCTATGCCGACAGCCGCCGCAACGAGATGGCCAACCATGTCGCGATCAGCGAAAGCGACTTTGGTGCCGAGCGAATCTACAGCCTCGCCCTGCCAGCCGGTGCGGCCAACAGCGATCTGCAGAAGGCGGCCATGCGGGTGCTGACCCCGATCGGCGTGCTGTTCGACCCGGCCCCGGCGACCGGGGGTGGACCTGACACAGGCCCGACGGTGGCCATGGGTGTTCCCGCCTTCCGCCTGAACCAGGACGGCAGCGACTATTTCGACACTCATCACACAGTCGATGACGTGCTGGAGCGGATCGATCCCAGGGCCATGGACCAGAACGTCGCTGCCTGGGCGGCCTTTCTGTGGCTGCTGGCCGAGAGCGATGTTGACTTCCGTGCGATGAACGCGGCACCGACAGTGCCTTGAAGTGACCCCGCGAGCGTGGCGAAACTGGTAGACGCAACGGACTTAAAATCCGCCGACCTTGGTCATGCGGGTTCGACCCCCGCCGCTCGCACCATCATCCGAAGGGACTTTCCGTGACACTGCCGCTGTTGCCGGATCGGGACTGCGGCGGCTGTGTCGAGTGCTGTCGCTTCATCCCGCTCGATCTTCCGGAACTCGCCAAGCCGACCGGCGAGCTCTGTGCCTACTGCGTCGACGGGGCGGGCTGTGGTGTCCATGCCAGCCGTCCCCGGACCTGTCGGACCTGGTTCTGCGTCTGGCGAATGGTCGAGTTGTCCGAGGACTGGCGACCGGATCGCAGCGGGATCATCGTGCGACCTGACGGCCTGACGACGGGCGAGATCACCCTCTACGTCGTTCGGGACACTGATTTTCTTCAGTCCGGCGACCTGTTCGATACCCTGGCGGGATGGATCGAGAACGGCATTGCCCTCGCGCTCAGCCGACCCGGTCCGGTGGGCACCCTGCCGGTTCGGGCGGTCGTGACAGACTATCTGGGACCGGCGCTGGCGTCAGGCGACCGGCCGATGTTCGATCTTCTGCTGCGCAATGCGCTGGATGGCCTCGATGGCCATGCGTGGGAGTCGGACGGCATTGCGGCCCGCTATGCCGTCCAGGACGCTGTGTAACCGAGCGTAACTTCCTGTTTCCCCGTGTCATGACAGGCTTACCTCCATCGCGGATCGTTGGCACAAGGCCATCAGGGAAACGCGACCGGCAAACGGGACGATCATGATCAGGGCAAGGCGCGCGCGCATCGTTGCAACTCTGGGGCCTGCCAGTCGAGCGCCCGGTATGGTCAAGGCCCTGGCCGAATCCGGTGTCGATGTCTTCCGCCTGAACTTCAGCCACGGCTCGCACGAGGACCACGCTGCCGCACTCAAGGCGGTGAGGGGTGCCGAACTGGCGCTGCAGCGTCCGCTGGGAGTCCTGGCCGATCTCCAGGGACCCAAGCTGCGACTGGGCCGGTTTGCCAATGTCGAAATCGACGTGAAGCCGGGCCACAGGATGCGGTTCGACCTCGACCCGACGCCCGGCGACGAGACCCGGGTGGAGATGCCGCATCCTGAAATCTTCCGGGCGCTGCGCACGGGCATGCTGCTGTTGCTCGACGATGGCCGGGTCCGGCTGCGGGTCAATGAGCGCACGGATGAATGGGCCGACGTCACGGTCGAGAGCGGCTCGAAGCTTTCGGATCGCAAGGGCGTGGCCGTGCCGGAGGCCGTCGTGCCTGTCTCGGCCCTGACCCCCAAGGACCGCGAGGATCTGGCTTTCGCCCTGCGCATCGGCGTCGACTGGGTC
Organism: Alphaproteobacteria bacterium; assembly: GCA_003241825.1. Classification (GTDB taxonomy): domain Bacteria; phylum Pseudomonadota; class Alphaproteobacteria; order Caulobacterales; family Caulobacteraceae; genus Brevundimonas. The sequence goes on along the minus strand of QBLX01000084.1, from coordinate 9,166 downwards.
GCCCTGAGCTTCGTCCAGAAGCCGGAGGACATGGCCGAGCTCAAATCGATCGTCAAAGGCCGAGCCGCCTGCCTTGCCAAGATCGAGAAGCCCCAGGCTCTCGCCGACCTGGAGGCCATTCTCGACTATTGCGATGGCGTCATGGTCGCCCGGGGCGACCTCGGCGTCGAGATGGACCCCGAGGAAGTGCCCGTCGCCCAGAAGGCCATCATCCGCGCGGCCCGCCGTCGCGGCGTGCCGGTGATTGTCGCGACCCAGATGCTGGAGTCCATGACGGCCTCGCCGGCCCCGACCCGGGCCGAGGCATCCGATGTCGCCAATGCCGTATACGAGGGTGCCGATGCCCTGATGCTGTCGGCTGAAACCGCGTCCGGCGATTATCCGCTGGAGGCTGTCGGCATCATGAACCGGATCATGGAGCGGGTCGAAGCCGATCCCCTCTGGCCCAGTCTGATGGACGCGGAACACGCGGGAATGGACGACATCGACGCCGACGCCCTGGTCGCGGCGGCACGCAAGGCCGGAGAGGCGCAGTCGACGGCCTGTATCGTGATCTTCACGACACTGGGCGGTACGGCGCGGCGGATGTCGCGCGAGCGGCCGCTGCAGCCCATGCTGGCCCTGACGCCCAGGCCGGAGACCGCGCGGAGGCTGGCG
>QBLX01000084.1:0-8478 GCA_003241825.1 Alphaproteobacteria bacterium | reverse complement strand
GCTGGCGCTGGTCTGGGGTCTCGAGCCGCGTCTGGGGAATGAGCCGGCCTCGCTGGAGGACGTCACCGACAATGCGGTGAACTCGGCAATGGATTTCGGGCTCGCACAGCCGGGCCAGCGGATCCTGATCCTTGCCGGCACACCCTTTGGCGCGCCCGGGGCAGCGAACCTCCTTCGGCTCGCCCACGCCCCGACGCGGAAGACCCGGCGCTGAGGCCAGCACCCGGTCCTCCGCAGAGAGGGTTCCATTCGGCGGGCGTTGCGTAGACACTCGCCGGGTGAGTCCGCGCCCATGATCAAATATATCGGCTCGAAGCGGGCCCTGCTGGACCCGATCCTGTCGGCCGTACGCGGGCTGCTGCCGGACGGCGGCACAGTCTGCGACCTCTTCTCCGGCAGCGCCCGGGTCGGTCATGCGCTCAAGGGGCAGGGCTACCGGGTCTGGTCGAACGATCACAATGCCTATGCCCACACCCTGGCGACGGCCTATGTCCAGGCAGACCGGGACCGGTGGGCCGACAGGGCCGCTGTCGTGCTGGCCGATCTGGCTGGTACGCCCGCGTCAGAGGGCTGGTTCACCAGGACCTTCTGCGAGGACGCCCGGTTCTTCCATCCCGCAAACGGTGCCCTGATCGACGCCATGCGCGACCGGATCGCTGCCATGGGGCTGGAGCCCGAGCTTGAGGCCATTGCCCTCGTCTCGCTGATGGAGGCCGCCGACCGCGTCGATTCCACAGCCGGTGTTCACATGGCCTATATGAAGCGCTGGGCCGATCGGGCCATGAATCCGCTCGCCCTGCGGATGCCGGACGTTCAGCCCGCCGTTCCGGCCGGGCCTTGCCGGGCGACCCAGGGCGATGCCCTGGACATCGCCAGCCAGTTTGACGGGGACCTCGTGTATCTGGACCCGCCCTACAACCAGCATTCCTACCTCGGGAACTACCATGTCTGGGAGAGCCTGGTGCTGTGGGACAAGCCCGAGACCTATGGCATCGCCAACAAGCGGGTCGACGTCCGGACCCGCAAGAGCGCCTTCAACTCCCGTCCGGGTATCGGTCCCGCCCTCCGCGCCGTGGTCGATGCGATCAAGGCCCCGAACCTGATCGTGTCCTTCAATGACGAAGGCTATCTTTCACGCGATGAGCTGGAGCAGATGCTGTCGGCCCGGGGTCATGTCCAGGTCATCGACATCGCCCGTCCCCGTTACGTGGGGGCCCGGATCGGCATCCATAATCACAAGGGCAAGAAGGTCGGCGCGGTCGGGCGGCTCAGGAATGTCGAACATCTGTTCGTGGTCAGCGAGCGACCTCTGGCGTTGCCGGTTGCCGCATGACCCTTCCGACTTGACGGCATCGGAACTGTGGCGCTGAAATGGCATTCAAACCAGATGGAAGATCTGATCTTGTCCACCCACCGCACGTCGCGCACGCGTTCCGTCAGCGAAAACTTTCAGACGGCAGCCTGGCGCGCGCCGACGTCTCCCAGGTTTGACAGCCGGGCGGCAAACGACCTCGCACATCGCGCTGAAGCGACAGAAACCGGCGACCGCAATGACGCGGCGGGGACCCGTGTCATCCCGAACTGGTTCATCGCGATTGCAGGTGGGCTGATTGTGGCGATGCTGGCGGTTTTTGCCGCTCATGCGACGGCGATCTAGGCCACCAGAGATTCGGCCTGGGTCAGGTCCACGCTGACCAGCTGTGACACGCCTCGCTCCGGCATCGTCACGCCATACAGGCGATCCATCCGGCTCATGGTCACCGGGTTGTGGGTGATGACGATAAAGCGCGTGTCAGTGCGGGTCCGCATGGCGTCCAGCATTCGGCAGAAGCGATCGACATTGGCATCGTCCAGCGGCGCATCCACCTCGTCCAGCACACAGACCGGGGCCGGATTGGCCAGGAAGACGGCAAAGATGAGCGCGGCGGCCGTCAGGGCCTGCTCGCCGCCACTCATCAGTGACATGACCGACAGTCGCTTGCCGGGCGGGCAGGCAAAGATCTCCAGTCCGGCCTCCAGCGGATCGTCGCTCTCGACCAGCTTCAACTCGGCCTGACCACCATCGAAAAGGGTCTCGAACAGGCTCTTGAAATTGTCATTGATGACTTCGAACGCAGCCACCAGTCGTTCACGACCCTCTGCATTCAGTTCGTCGATCCCGTCCCGCAGCTTTGCGATGGCACCGGTCAGGTCGGATCGTTCAAGCCGCATCGTGTTCAGGCGCTCGGCATATTCCTCGGCCTCGTCCTCGGCCCGCAGGTTCACGGCCCCCAGATGCTCGCGTTCGCGCTCCAGCCCGTGCAGCAGGCTCTCGGCCCCGGCTGCGTCGGGCGGACGGGCGATGGCATCGTCCGTCAGCTTCTGGCCCAGTTCGGCGGGCGACATGCCGGCGGTTTCGACCAGAGTGGCCTCAGAATCGCCCAGCCGCTCAGCCGCCGCTTCGGCCCGGGCGGCCAGACCGGCGCGAGCCTCGCGGGCATAGGCGGCGGCGGCATCGGTGGCACGGCTGTTCCGGTCCGCGTCAGTCGCATCGCCCTCGGCGACGGCGAGGGTATCGGCAGCCGCCTTCCGGCGGGTCTCTGCGGCCGTCAGGGTGTCCAGCAGTTTCGACCTCTGGGCCGAAAGGGCGTCGGGCGCGCGACGAGCCTGTGTCAGCAGGGCGGCGGTCTTTTCAGCATCGGCTTCCAGCAAGGTGATCCGCCCGGCGGCGTCCCTTGCACGAATGGTCCAGCTGTCCTGCTCGCGGGTCAGAGCCGTCAGTCGCTGGTCCCGGCTGAGTCGGTCGCGCGCCTCGGCATCCCGGTCCGCCCGCGCCTGGGCAGAGACCGTGCGCGCCTGATCGGCCGCCGCCCGCGCCTGGATCAGATCACCTTTCAGACCCTCCAGCGTCTCCGATGGTGCATCAACGGCCCGGGCTTCTGTCAGGGCCAGCCGGGCCGCTGTCAGATCATCGTCGAGCCGTCCCAGGCTCTCGTCCAGCGCCTGGGCGCGAGCCTCCCGGCGGGCCTGGTCGCGTGACAGGGACTCGACCCGGTCGCGGGCGACGTTGACAGCCTTGTCGGCGGCAAAAGGGGCCAGTCGGGCGGTCTTCACGGCCTCCTCGGCTGCGCGGAAGGCCTCTGTCGCCGACTTCAAGCCTGCCTGCGCCGCTTCCAGAGCGGGTCTGCCGGTATCGATGTCCGCCTCGAGCTCCGCCAGCCGGGTGCGGTGGGCCAGGCGGACGGCAGCGGGGCGCGGAGCCTCGGCACGGGAGACGAACCCGTCCCAGCGGTACAGGTCGCCCTCTACGGTCACAAGCCGGGCCCCGACAGGCAGCGATCCTGCCAATCCGACAGCCTCGGTCTGTGATGCCACGCCGCATAGGGCCAGACGGGCAGCCAGTTCGGGGGGAGCCGAGACATGTCCGGCCAGCGGTGTGATCCCGGATGGCCATGCGGGGGAGGGGACACTCGCCCCCTTCCAGTAGGCCGCAGCCCGACTGTCCAGCGCTGCATCCAGATCATCGCCCAGGGCGGCGGCCAGGGCGGCCTCATAGCCCTTGCCTGCAGACACCTTGTCCAGCGCAGGAGGATGATCACGCTTGCCCGAGACCAGCAAGGCCGCCAGTCCCCGTGCCTCGGTCTGCAGCCGTCCAAGCCTGTCCTCGGCGGAACGGGCTGCTGTGCGGGCCTCGGCCTCGGCCCGGGCCAGATCGCCGCGCTTCGTCTCCGCCGCCTCGACCCCGGCCCGGGCGTCAGCGAGGGCCACGGTCGCGGTCTCCAGTGCCGTCCGGGCGGCGGCAAGCTCGGGCGTCTCCAGCGGCCCCAGTGCATCGCGCTCGCGCCGCGCCTCGGCCAGGGCGGCATCTGCGCGGGCGACCCGGCTCTCGCCATCGCGTCGGCGGGCGATTTCGGCATTGGCACGCGCCTCGAGCGACGCGAGCATCCCGGCCAGCCGCTCGACCTCTGCATCTGCAACACGACGGGCGTGCTCTGCGGCGATCAGGGCCTGCTCAAGCTCGGGGCCCCGAGCCGGAGCGGCAGCCATTTCAGAGGCCAGGACCTCAAGCGCGGCGGTCAGACGTGACAGTTCGCCGGCCGCGTCGCCGGACATGGCGATCTCGCGTTCTGTGTCGTTTGCGATGCGGCTGGCCTCTGCCGTCAGCCGCTCGACCTCGGCCCGGGCCTGCTGTTCGGCCATGTCAAGCCGGTCGCGTTCGAGGGTCGCGCGGTGCAGGAGGGCGGCGGCGACGGCATCTTCCTCGCGGGCGGGCTTCATGGCCTCCAGCGCCTTGAGGGCCGCGGTCTGGGCGGCAGCAGCGGCCGTTGTGGCTTCAGCGACGGCGCGGTCCGCCTCGCGCAACTCGTTCGAGGCGGCCTCGGCGGCGATGCGGGCGTCATTCCAGCGGACGAACAGCAGGGCCGACTGCAGTGCGCGGATTTCCGCGCTGATCTTCTTGTATTTCTCAGCCTGACGGGCCTCGCGCCGCAGCCGGTTCAGGGCGGTTTCCAGCTCCTTGCCGATGTCGTCGAGCCGTTCCAGATTGGTTTCTGCAGCCCTGAGGCGCAGCTCTGCCTCATGCCGTCGTGTATGCAGCCCGGCGACCCCCCCGGCCTCTTCGAGGATGCGCCTTCGGTTCTGGGGCTTGGCGGCGATCAGTTCACTGATCTGGCCCTGACGCACGAGGGCCGGGGAGTTGGCCCCCGTCGAGGCATCGGCAAACAGCAGCTGGACGTCGCGCGCACGGACCTCCTTGCCATTGATCCGGTAGGTCGAGCCCTGACCGCGATCGATGCGGCGCGACACCTCGATGATGGCGGCATCGGTAAAGGGCTGGGGTGCCCGACGCTGGGCGTTGTCGATGGTCAGCTGGACTTCGGCGTGGTTGCGGGGCGGACGGTCGGAGGCCCCGGCAAAGATGACGTCGTCCATGCCCTGTCCGCGCATGGCCTTGGCCGAATTGGCCCCCATGACCCAGCGCATGGATTCCAGCACGTTCGACTTGCCACAGCCGTTGGGCCCCACGATCCCGGTCAGGCCGGGCTCGATGAAGACCTCCGACGGATCGACGAAGGACTTGAAGCCGACGATGCGGAGGCGCTGGAACTGCATCCCGCTCCGATCAGCGCATCAGGGCAGCAGGGGGGTGATGGCAGAGGCCAGACCGTCCAGCGTCCGGTCCGGAACGGCCCGACCGTTCACGAAGAAGCTCGGGGTCGACTGGACACCGGCGGCCGACGCAGCCTCCATGCCCGCACGCAGGTTGGCCATGGTCGACGGGTCTGCCAGGCAGGTCTCGATCTGGTTTTGTGTCCGGCCGCTCACCGCAATGGCGGCGTCGTACCATGGCCCGACCTGATAGCTTGATCGCAACTGCGCCTGACCTGCCATGAAGCTGGAAGCGACGGCATAGAAGCGGTCCGGTGCGGCGCAGCGGGCGATGGCCGCGGCAGTAGCAGCCACCTGAACCGGATCGGTCGGGAGGTCGCGGAACACCAGTTTCACCTTGCCCGTATCGATGAACCGCGCCTTGAACTCCGGCAGGACCTCATTGTGCCAGTCGGCACAGTGGGGGCAGGTGAAGGAGGCATATTCCACCACCGTGACCGGGGCGTCGGCCCGGCCCAGCACGCGGTCGCCGGCGGTGATGTCCAGCGGTCCTGCGTAGGCGGTGCCGGCGAACAGCCCCAGCGTGAGTGCAAGGAGCAGCCTTCGGATCACTTGGCCAGTTCCGCGTCGATAGCGGTCGACAGGGCTTCCAGTGTCGGCGCACCGACGATGCGCTCGCCGTTCACGAGGAAGGTCGGAGTGCCGCTGATGCCGGCCTCGGTCGCCTGACGGACGCGGGTCTCGAGGGCCGCGATGTTGTCGGGGTCGCTGACGCACTGGGTGAACTGCTCCTCGTTCAGGCCGGCGGCATTGGCGATGCGCAGCAGGACGGTGCGGGGATTGCCGCCGCCGAGCAGCTCGGGCTGGCTGGCCATGATCTCGTGCACGACGTCGAAATACTTGTCCTCGCCTGCACAGCGCGCGGTCAGGAAGCCGGCGGCGGCAACGTCCACGGGGCCGGTCGGCAGTTCGCGGAAGACGAAGCGGATCTTGTTGGTGGTGATGTATTTCGCCTTGAACGCCTCATAGGTCGAGGCCTGCCAGGCCGCGCACGCACCGCAGGTGACCGAGGCATATTCCACGACCGTGACCTTGGCGCCTTCCGGTGCGCCAATGCCGATGTCGCCTTCGGCTGCAGTTGAGCCCCCTGCGCCAGAGCAGGCCGCCAGGGTCGCCATCGCCGCCAGGGCCGCGCCCGTGATGGCCGCACGACGGCTCATGGCCATGAAGGAGAAGGGCTTGGTGGTACGCATGACGGCTTCCTCGAGCAGGGTTCCGGGACCATCGCGCGATTCCCCCGCGCGACGAATAACAAGCGTTGTCGAGAACAGGTGCGGCGAAGGTTTGTCAACGCCCCACCATCGCGTCCTTTATCGTACAATCCAGGAACGTTCCCCTGCCAGCATCCAGCCGTCTTCCGGTGGCCAACTGCTGCGGTCGCCTTTCCAGGTCGCGATCTTGTAGGCGAAGGGTTCGATTCGGTCGCCGGCCAGCCGGGCTTCGCAATGAATTCCAGCCAGGCGAGACGTCATGACAATCCGCAATTCCTCCTCGCCGACCATGGTCAACCAGGGTGCACTGAAGTCCTGACGTATGAAGGACGACCCGCGTTGCACAACCTCATCATTGACGATCAACCGTTCATGGACACTCGGCCTGAATGACAGGGCAAAGGCATTGTCGGCAAAGACGATCGCATTGCCGATGCGCTACTCCCAACGCCGGCCGTGAAATTTGATGTGAATGTCTCGCTTGATGCCGCCAGACCCACCCAGGCGTGACGGTCTTGATTCTGACATCCCGGAGGTCGGCGGCGACCAGCGACGAAGAGCACTGTCAGACGGCAGGGCTAATCTGGCGTGACGGCAGACGCTCGCAATGAACCGGACCACGCTCGCCCGGACTTGTGTGCAGAAGGCAAAACTGACAGCACCAGCATGGCAGGAACAACAACGCCCGAAAACATGATCAGCACAGTCCACCAGGGCGACTGACCGATGTCTCTGAGCCTTCGGGCGGTCATCACCCAGAACGTCCATAACAAAACGGCAAAAAACACCAGAGACATGATGGCGGCTGCCGCCGGTACGCTAGCGCCGTTGCTCTCTATAAAGTTGTCCGCGGCTCGCCCAAGGACTGTCCAGGGGGCGGTCAGCAACTGGGTCAATGGTTCGCCCGACGGGACCGCGAGCGCAGATACAGCGGTCGCAAAGCCCAGCGTCAGAATGGCATAGGGCAGCCTGCTCGACCGCCCGGAAAAGCCAAATGCAAACCGCATGTTTCCGCCTCCCAATACCTGTGATGGTAGCTATCTGGCCGTCGTAAGCAATAGCGATAGGCCTGCGAGCCTTGCATTGTCAGGGACGATCAGGTGCCGGGACAGACGATTGCGCCAGCATTCGGGTCAGGAGAGCGATCTGTTCTTCCTGCTTCCGGAGGACAGCCTCGATCTCCTGGGTGCGCAGCTGGTCCAGCTTGTCGTGCAGCGCCTTGATCTCGATCTCGGCCTTCAGGTTGACCTCATAGTCGTGGGCAGCATCGAGCCGATCCTTAACCGCCTGCCGGTTCTGGCTCATCATGATGATCGGTGCCTGCAACGCGGCCAGCATCGAAAGGATCAGGTTCAGGAAGATGAAGGGGTAAGGATCGAAGGCGATGCGGGCGAGCGCAAGGTTCGACGCGACCCAGACCATCAGCACCACGCCGAAGAGGATGATGAATTTCCACGATCCCCCGAAAGCCGCCACACGGTCAGCCAGGCGGTCGCCGAACGTCATGCCGTCGTCGAATTTCGTATTGATGTTCTGGGACACCGTCTTGCGCTGGGCGGTGCGGTCCAGCACCTGGCGCTCCCGGTCGGTCAGATCTTCCGCGGTCTTCCCGAACCATTTGTCCGCGGCGTGAGAGAGGTTGTGGTTCTGATCGGCCATGGGTTTCCTCATTCAACGTCATTTGCGGTGGACGAGACCCCCGGTGCCGGCCGTCATGCGGTCGCCAATGGAGGCCCGTCGGATGGGCCCGCCGGGAAACTGATAAACCAATCGGGTTGAGACAGGCAGCCGCGACGGGGAAGGTCATCGAGGGGTTTGGCGACGAGGCACAAACCCTGAGGCACCGTCGTCAACGCCCTCGCGGCGACCGGCTCTTTGCCTCATCCGACAGTACCGCGCGTCCCAGGTTCGCCAGTGCGGCTTTCAGGGCGTCCGGGGCGGCTTCCACCGAGCGGGCCAGTTCAGCCTCGGCGGCGGCGTCCAGCGGCTCGATGCGGCGGCGGGCTCCCCTGGTCGAGGCGGCGGGCAGGTTCAGGGGCTTGACGGGGCCTTGCGCGATCCGCAGCGACTGGACGCTGCCGGGGCCCAGAAACAGGTTCACCCTTGCCAGGATGTCGGC
>QBLX01000083.1 GCA_003241825.1 Alphaproteobacteria bacterium | reverse complement strand
CTCCACGACAGCCCGATGCCTCAGGTCAAGGGCCGATCGGCCCTCAGCCCTCGTCGACAGGAGCCTCGGCCTTGCGACGGGGCGCGCGACGCTTGGGTGCCAGTGCCTCTTCGCCATCCGCGGTCGCGGGTTCGGCGGGAGCCGAAGGCACGCTGGACCGGGTCAGGAAGCCGGGCAGGCCAACCGGCGCTTCGTTGTCGGCATCGTCACGCGATGCGCTGCTGCGTGGAGCGGACCGGGTGCGGCGCGCGCGTGCCGGAGCGGCCTCCTCGGAAGCGGCAGGGAGTTCGACCGCGACTTCGGCTACAGGCGGTTCGACACCGTCATCGGCATGCGCCGGAGCCTCGCCCTGGCCGCCTTCGGCCTCGAAGCGACGATTACGTTCCTCGCGGCGGCGTTCCCAGCGCTCGCGACGGGTTTCGCGGCGGCCGCCTTCGCCGTCGGCCTGCGTCTCGCTGTCTGAAGTCGGCTGGCTGTCCCGGTTCTGGGTTTCGCGATAGGGGGCGTCGCGGTTCTGGCTATCCCGGTTCTGGGCGTCCCGGTTCTGGCCATCGCGGCCGGCGTTGTCGCGGTAGGCACCATCCCTGTTCGGTCGGTCGCGATCGCGGTTCTGGTTACGATCCGCATTGCTATCACGATCCCGCCATTCGCGGGGCTGGGCGGTTCCGCCGTCATTCCGGTTCGCGTTCTGGTCGCGGTTCTGGTTGTCACGGGTCTGGCCGCCGTCGCTGTCGCGGGGCTCGTTCCCCTGGGCGGCGCGGTCAGCAGCCTGCTGGGCGGCGAGGAAGGCTGCGGCCTGGGCCCCGGTCTCGTCCTCGAAATCGATGTCATAGCCCTGGTTCGACAGTTCGCGCGCGGCGATCTCGGACACTGGACGCTGTGGCTGAAGGGCCCTCAGGACGCGGAAATAGTGTTCGGCATGCTGGAGATAATTCTCCGCCAGAACCCGGTCGCCGGATGCCCCGGCATCTCGCGCCAGCTGCTGGTATCGCTCATAGACGGTCTGGGCATTGCCGCGAACCTTGATGTTCTCGGGGCCTTGCGAGTCCCAGGACCGGTTGGGGTTGGCACTGTTGGCGTTGCCGCTATTGCCGCCGGGCTTCCTGTTGCGTCCGCGTTGACGCTTCATGCCCTTGAAATCTCTCATCGGAGCTTACCGTGCTGGGGGGCGAGAGGACCGCGTGGGCAGTGCCGTCTGGCCGGTTCGTCGTTCCGTTCGCCCGAGGCCAATCCCCGGTGTCGAAATGCTCGGAAAAACCGTCTGTCCCCCGCCCTGAGCCTTGCGCTTTGACCGCTTGACCCGGGCCACCCTTGCGCCCCGGACGCGTCGTCGCGAACCGGATTGGCTCAGGGAGATGCGTATGGGTGGGAGACATCAAAAGACTTAGCGTGCACCGCGCCGGTTTCCAAGGGCTTTGTTTCGAAGCCGGGATCGACGGCTTCCGGACATGAAAAAGGGGCCGGTCGCAAGGACCGGCCCCTTTTGCCTTGATCGTCTGACCTACATCGGGCGAGCGAGACGCGGGGCGACATTCTGGATGACCTCGCGGGCATCAAAGGCATTGACGTCATTGCCGGGCTTGGAGCCGCGACCCATGACGATCTCGGCAGAAGCCTCGAACCGGTCGACCTCGCGGACATCGAAATCACGCCCGAAGCCCGTGCCGAACCGACCGCCGCCAAAGCCCCAGGGCCCCCAGGCTCCCCGGTGGTAATAGCGCCAGGACGGGCCCCAGAAAGGGCTGTACCGGTCGAACGTCGGGTCTGGAATGGCCTGGTAGCGAACATCCCGATCGGTCTGCCGCTGGACGGTCGAGAACCAGTCATAGCCGCTCTCGGTGGTCAGTTCGGCGGCTCGCAGCAGCAGGCCCATCTCGACCTGTTCGCGCGAGGTGACGGAGTTGCCGGCAAACGTCACGCGGTAGCGGTCGCTTTCCAGCCGCTGCTCGGCATAGCCGCCGCGCTGGCCGTTGAAACCGGCGGGCTGATAGGGCGTCGCCGTCGCGCAGGCGGCGAGTGTCACGGAAGCCGCCACTGCGATCAGCAACGGGCGGAAGGCGCGGGTCTTGGAAGACTGGGGGTTCATCAAACGGCTCCTGGAGACTGAGAGTTAGGCACCCTTCTCCTTGAACGCTACATGAACGCTCCGGGTTCGTCGCCATCTTCTAGAGTCGCATCACGATCAGAAGCGCGGCCGTGAGCAACAACAGGCCGACGCCGATGCGAAAGCCTCGCCGGAACCGGGGCTCGGCCATCTGTCGCGTCAGGGCTGCGCCGCCAAGGCCGTAGGCCGTCATCGACATCATATCCATGCCGATGGTGGCGGCCGCGAACATCAGCAACTGCGGCACGATCGGCCGGTTCACGTCGAGAAAGGGCGGCAGGACAACCGTAAAGAACAGCACCGCCTTGGGATTGGCGATCTGCACCAGAAACCCGTCCAGCAGGGCGCTGCGTCGGGCCAGCAGAGGCGCGATCTCCGGATCCTGAGCCGTCGAAAAGGACCCGCGAATGGACTGGATGCCCAGCCAGGCGAGATACAGGGCGCCGGCGATGGCGATGGTCTGGACCGCTGCCGGGAAGGCCAGCACCAGCGCCCCAAGTCCCAGGGCCGCGGCTCCGAACCAGACCAGGGTCGCCGCATTCATGCCGACGATCCCGGCCATGGCGGCGGCACGTCCCCTGGACATGCCTGTGGCGACCGCAAAGATATTGGCTGGACCGGGTGTGATGGCCATCACCATCATGATGCCGAGAAAGCCGGCGAAAAGTCGGGGATCAACGGGCAGCGACGGCAGGGCGGCATTCATGCCGCGGCTTTCGACCCGGACGGCCCGACCGTCAAGCTTGATGGATTGCGCGGTGGATCAGGTGCGCGGCGCGGCCGGGGCCTGGGGCGCGACCGGAGCCGCAGGCGCAGCTGGCGGGGGAGGCGGCACATCGGCATCATAGGCTTCGGCGATCGCCTCGGAGGCTTCCGCCAGGGCATAGTCGGCGATCAGCTCATAGGTCACGCGCTGCTCGGGATCATCCTGCACCCATGCGCTGTTGCGGGCGATGCCACCGGCGCTGGCGACGGCCTGTTTCATGGCCGGCTCGGCATCCTTGAGGGCCTGTGCCACCAGGGCATCCACATCGATGTCGGCAAGCGCAGCCAGGGCGATCGCTCCGGCCTGTTGCGCGATCTGCGCCGTGAAGCGAGCGACCTCGGGTTGATAGTCGCGGGTCCAGACCGCGGCTGTCGCCGTCTCCTTCTGGGCTTCCGTCAGGCTGCTGTCGGCCGCAATGGCCTCTGCCCGTGCGCCAAAGGCCTCCATCCGCGCTTCGAACGCCGTGGCGAGAGCCTCGATACGCGCTTCGGCAGCATCAGCGCGCGGGTCAGGATCTGCCGCGGCAAGCGCCGACGAGAGCGGTACGAGGGCGAGGGCGGCAGCAAGGCTGATGGCGCGGATCATGACGGGCGTTCCCTTGGTTCGATGTCGAAGGGAACGCCCGTCCCGGGCCAATCTCAAGTGAAATCGCGGTAAGGAGAGGGTGCGTCCCCCGCCTCAGGGGGCTCGCGTCGCTGCCAGGGCCTGGTCGCGGGCCTTGCCCGGAGCGCCCTTGATCTCGGCCTCGATGATCGGCGCCATGGTCATCATCTGTGCCTTCTGGGGACCCTCGGGCATGGACGCGAAGAAGCCGGTCAGCATGGCCGAAAAGGCATCCGCATCCGGCTGATATTTGGCGACGATCGGATCTGTGTTGGCGCGGGCCCGGACGGCGTCGCCATTGGCGGCCGCGACAGCTGTGCCCAGTTCCTGACCCATGGCCTCCATCTTGGCCCCGAAGGCCTCGCCGGCGGCCTGGATGTCGGCCTCGGTCATCGGGGCCGGAGCGGCCGCGACAGGTGCTGCCGGAGCGGCCTGTCGAGCGAGGACCGGTCCCGAAAGGGCCAGCAGGGCGGTAGCGGTCAGGGCAAGACGAAGGATCATCGGATCGGCTTTCAAAGCGGGGTTGAGCCGCCAATCTGGCTGATCCGCCTGCCCTTGCCTAGAGCCGCCCCCTGCAGGATCAGGCCAGGCGGCGATCCCGCTTGGCCAGCACCCGCAGACGCAGGGCATTCAGCTTGATGAAACCGGCTGCATCGTTGTGGTCATAGGCCTGCACGCCCTCCTCGAAGGTGACCAGGTCCTGGTCATACAGGCTGTTGGCACTCTCGCGGCCGATCACGCTGACATTGCCCTTGTAGAGCTTGATGCGGACGGTGCCCGACACCTTCTGCTGGCTGTAGTCGATGGCCGCCTGCAGCATCTCGCGCTCGGGGGCGAACCAGAAGCCGTTATAGATCATCTGGGCATATTTGACGGCCAGTTCGTCCTTCAGATGCATGGCACCGCGGTCAAGCGTGATGGACTCGATACCCCGGTGCGCCGCCAGCAGGATGGTGCCGCCCGGCGTCTCATAGACCCCGCGCGATTTCATCCCGACATAGCGGTTCTCGACCAGGTCCAGACGCCCGACGCCATTGTCGTGACCCAGTTCGTTCAGTTTCGTCAGGATGGTGGCCGGGGACATGGCCACCCCGTCGATGGCAACGGCATCGCCCTTCTCGAAGCTCATGGTGAAGACGTGCGGCGTGTCCGGCGCATCCTCGGGCGCGAGTGTCCGCTGGTGGACGAACTCGGGAGCCTCGACGGCCGGGTCTTCCAGCACCTTGCCCTCGGACGAGGAGTGCAGAAGGTTGGCGTCCACGCTGAACGGGGCCTCGCCGCGCTTGTCCTTGGCGATCGGGATCTGGTTCTGCTCGGCGAACGCCAGCAGGGCCTCGCGGCTGCGGTATTCCCACTCGCGCCAGGGGGCGATCACGCGGATGTCGGGCTCGAGCGCATAATAGCCCAGCTCGAACCGGACCTGGTCGTTGCCCTTGCCGGTGGCTCCGTGACAGACCGCGTCAGCCCCGACCATGCGGGCGATCTCGATCTGGCGCTTGGCGATCAGCGGCCGTGCGATCGAGGTGCCCAGCAGATACTGGCCCTCGTACAGGGCGTTGGCGCGGAACATCGGGAAGACGAAGTCGCGGACGAACTCCTCGCGCAAATCATCGATGAAGATGTTTTCCGGCTTGATGCCCATCTTCAGGGCCTTCTCGCGGGCGGGGGCCAGTTCCTCGCCCTGGCCGAGGTCGGCCGTGAAGGTCACGACCTCCGCGTTATACTCGGTCTGCAGCCATTTCAGGATGATCGAGGTGTCGAGCCCGCCGGAATAGGCGAGAACGACCTTCTTGACGGGCTTGTCGGACGCTTTGGACATGGCGGCAGCCTTCTGGAGAACGCGGGGAGGCGATGGCCGCGCTTAAACGGCGTGACGCCGCGCGATGCAAGGGCGGGAATGCGGCGGCATGTCGGTTGGCGCGGGGCCCGGCCCGGCCTATCTCTGTGGCATGACCGACGAAAACGTGCCCGAGGCCCCCGAGTTCAGCGCTCCCGTCTTCAACACCGACATCCCGCACGCAACGCCGGATCGGCCGATCAGCGACGTGGCGCGTCAGGCGCTCGTCGAGGCTGCGGCACGCCGAGCCGCCGAAGCCGATGTCGCCGTGCTCGCCACGGAACACGGCGGCCCGTCCGGTCCTGACCCGACCCGATATGGCGACTGGGAGATGAAGGGTCTCGCGATCGACTTCTGATCGATAATTCTCATCCGCTCATCCCGGCGAAAGCCGGGACCCGGCGCTTTCGCGAAGCAGGGCGGACTGGATGAGGGTCAGGTCTCAACACGATGACCGGGTCCCCAAAGGTCCGGGTCCCGGCTTTCGCCGGGATGAGCGGAATCGTGGGATGGGTGAATCCGGCCCCCACTGGCGTTTTGCTGCAAGCCCCTGTAAGAGGCGCGCGCTCCCCGCATGACGCACATCCCCCGAGCGGCCCCGTGTCTATCCCGGCCGCCTTTTTCGCATTGAACGACCATGAACCTACGCAACGTCGCCATTATCGCCCACGTCGACCACGGCAAGACCACCCTGGTGGACCAGCTTCTGGCCCAGTCCGGCGTCTTCCGAGCCAATGAGGCCCAGACCGAACGCGCGATGGATTCCAACGATCAGGAAAAAGAGCGTGGCATCACCATCCTGGCCAAATGCACCAGCGTGCTCTGGAACGGGGCAGCGGGCGAGACCCGGATCAACATCATCGACACCCCCGGCCACGCCGACTTCGGCGGTGAGGTCGAGCGTATCCTCGGCATGGTGGATGGCTGCGTCATCCTCGTGGATGCCGAAGAGGGCGTCATGCCCCAGACGAAATTCGTGCTGACCAAGGCCCTGAAGATGGGCCTGCGTCCGATCCTCTGCATCAACAAGGTCGACCGCGCCCACGCCGATCCCGACCGCGTCCACAACGAGACGTTCGATCTTTTCGCTGCCATCGGCGCGACGGACGAGCAGCTGGACTTCCCGCACATCTATGCCTCGGGCCGCAACGGCTGGGCGACGATGGATCTGAACAAGCCCAACGACAATCTGGCTCCCCTGTTCGACCTGATCGTCAGCCATGTGCCGCCGCCCAGGGTTCAGGAGAACAAGGACAAGCCGTTCCAGATCCTGAACGTGCTGATCGAGAGCGACCCCTTCCTCGGTCGCCTGCTGACCGGCCGGATCGAGAGCGGCAAGGCCGTCCCCGGCATGGCCATCCACGCCCTCGACCGCGACGGCAAGGAAATCGAGCGCGGCCGGATCACCAAGGTCCTCGCCTTCCGCGGCCTGAAGCGCACGGCTCTGGACGAGGGTTCGGAAGCCGGTGACATCGTTGCCATCGCCGGTATGTCAAAGGCTACCGTGGCTGACACCCTGTGCGCCATGGAAGTGACGGACGCCCTGCCGGCCCAGCCCATCGATCCGCCCACCATCTCCATGACTGTCTCGGTGAACGACAGTCCCCTGGCCGGTCGCGAAGGCGACAAGGTCCAGTCGCGCGTGATCCGCGACCGCCTGCTCAAGGAGGCCGAGGCCAATGTCGCCATTCGCGTCACCACCACCGAGGGCGGCGACGCCTACGAAGTGGCGGGCCGGGGCGAACTGCAACTGGGCGTGCTGATCGAGAACATGCGCCGCGAAGGCTTCGAGGTCTCGATCTCGCGTCCCCGCGTGGTCTTCCAGGAAGGCCCGAACGGCGAGAAGCTTGAGCCCATCGAGGACGTCATGATCGACGTCGACGACGAGTTCAGCGGCATCGTCATCGAGAAGCTTTCGGCTCGCAAGGCCGAGATGACCGACATGGGCCCGTCGGGTGCCGGCAAGACCCGGATCCAGCTGAAATGCCCGTCGCGCTCGCTGATCGGCTATCAGGGCGAGTTCCTGACCGACACGCGCGGCTCGGGCGTTCTGAACCGGGTGTTCAGCCACTACGAAGGCTACAAGGGCGAGATCGCCGGTCGTCTGAAGGGCGTGCTCATCTCGAACTCCGACGGCGAGACGGCAGCCTTCGCCCTGTGGAACCTCGAGGATCGCGGCGTGATGTTCGTCGGTTCCGGCGAGAGGACCTATGAAGGCATGATCATCGGCGAGAACGCCCGCTGGGACGACCTCGACGTCAACCCGATCAAGGGCAAGCAGCTGACCAACGTCCGCGCCTCGGGCAAGGACGAGGCCGTTCGCCTGACGCCGCCGCGCGTCATGAGCCTGGAACAGGCCATCGCCTACATCGGTGACGATGAACTGGTCGAGGTCACGCCGAAGTCGATCCGCCTGCGCAAGCAGATCCTGAACCCGTCGTTCCGCAAGAAGCGTGCGCGTCCGGAATAGGTCGCGCCCATTCACCGACATCGACAGGCCGCCCCTCAGGGGCGGCCTGTTTCGTTTTGCGACAGACTGCGGCGGATCGCCCGACGGCGGGCTTCCCACCCCCCGGATTGCGGCAGCGTGCGGGTGGAAACTTGCCCGGTTTCGGGTGTGTTCTGTCAATCACGGCAGCGGTCGGGTCTTTTCCGGGCACCCGAAACCATTTCCGGGCCGGTCGGTTTCCTTTCAGCGGGCGAGTAGGGCCCGCGCTTTTGGAGATCGATCATGATCCGCAAGACAGCCCTCCTGACCGGTATCGCTGGCGCGATGCTGTTTGCAGCGCCCGCCCTCGCCCGGGATGCGATGAGCCCGACACCCGTGCCTGACCAGAACCCTGCCGCCGCAGCCTCCCCGCAGGCCGCGCCATCCGGGGCCCTGCAACTCCAGCCCGGTACCAACGTCAAGGGCTCGGACGGTTCTGTGCTCGGTAAACTGGAAGGCGTGCGCAGCAATGATGCAGGCGAACAGGAACTCACGGTACGCGGTGCCGACGGCCAGCTGCGCGGCGTGCCCCTGGGTGGCCTGAGCCAGGACGGCGCTGACGTTGCCGTCGCCTGGACGACAGCCGAGTTCACCGCTGCACCGACACTCTCGGCCGATGCTGCCGTATCGACCCCTCCTGCTGATCCGATGGCCCCGCCGGCTTCCCCGCCGACCGAAGGCGAGGCGATGCAGCCTGAAGCCGGTGCGTCGCCACCGACCCGGCCGCAAGCCTGATCCATCGACGCTCGAATGACCGGACAGCGAAGGCTGTCCGGTATTTTTGCCTGGAGGAGACAACGAAAAAGGGGCGGTCCCTGCGGACCGCCCCTTCGTCATGTCAGGCGCGCGCAGTGCTTAGGCGCGACGCTTGACCAGGCTGAGGATGAACAGCAGCAGGCAGGCACCGGCAAAGGCGACCAGCAGGGTCATCAGGTTGAACCCGCCAACGGCCATGCCGAGCAGGTTGCTGGCGATGAAGCCGCCGAGCAGGGCGCCGATAACGCCGACGATCAGATTGGTGACGAGGCCGTGGCTGCGACCCATGACTTTTTCGGCCAGCCAGCCGGCAACGATACCGATGACAATCCAGCCAATAATTCCGAGACCCATTTTGTATTCCTTCCAATGTAAGCTCGGCGTCTAAATGCGTCTGCGACAATGTGGTTGCCGCATCGCTTGAAGACTCGCGTCTGATCCCCTGTCAGGCGAGCACGGCACGGCCCTTGAACCGTAACAGGCGAGCTGTTCCATTTCGGGACAGGATGATCAGGGACATGGGGCCATGGCTGCCGATATCGATCTTCACCTGGGCCGCCGCCTGCGCCGCCGCCGTCGTCTTCTGGGCATGACCCAGCAGCAGCTGGCCGTTCAGGTCGGCATCCGCTTCCAGCAGATCCAGAAATACGAATGTGGGGCAAACCGCATCTCGGCCGCTCGCCTGTGGCAACTGTCCGAGGCCCTGGAATCGCCGGTCAGCTATTTCTACGACGGCCTGTCCGAGGCGCTGGAGCGTCAGGAAGCGGCAGCCAACGGCGGCGAGACCTTTTCCCGCAAGGAGACGCTCGACCTGATCCAGGCCTATTACCAGCTTGGCGAGCGCCCGCGCCGCCGGCTTCTGGACCTCGCCAAGTCGCTGCACACGGGCGAAGCCGCCTGAGGCAGGAAGGAACCGGATTGCCTCCTGTTCGCTGGCCTGTCTCAATCCACAGGAGCGGCATTCATGAGCATTCTCGGCAAGATCCTCGGCGGTATCTTCAAGAAAAAGGACGCGCCCGTCCAACCGGCCCCGACGGCGGCACCCACGGCGGCACCAGCCCAGGCCCCGGTCGTCACGGCGGCCGCCGCCACCTCGCCCCAGCCCGAGCCGGTGGACGTCGCGGGCATCCTTGATTTCATGAACGACCAGAGGGAGCAGACGCTGAACTGGCGCACCTCCATCGTCGACCTGATGAAGCTGGTCGGACTGGAAAGCTCGCTGGCGGAACGCAAGGAACTGGCTGACGAATTGGGCTATACGGGCGACAAGTCCGACAGCGCTGCGATGAACATCTGGCTGCACAAACAGGTCATTTGGAAGATCATCGACAACGGGGGTCAGCTGCCCCGCGACATGACGCCTTGATCTGTGCTGCGAGGGGATGCGCGATCGCATCCTCTCGCGCTATGACTGGCGGATGAGCGACGCCGATCCGAATCCCGACGGCCCTCCCTGGGAGGAAGACGAACCCGCCGAGGTGCTCGAGCGGGACGACAATACCGATGACATGTTCGGCGGTCCTGCGCCTGTGGCTGAAGACCCCGCCCCGGCGGCTCCAGCCCCTCTCGTCACGGCACCCCCCGCCGGCAGCGCCTCGGCCGCTGCCCCCGAGGGGATTCCGGACGAAGCCTATACCGTCCTCGCCCGCAAATACCGGCCCCGTACCTTCGAGGACCTGATCGGTCAGGACGCGATGGTCCGGACCCTGACCAATGCCTTTGCCACCGGCCGGATCGCCCACGCCTTCATGCTGACCGGTGTCCGGGGGGTCGGCAAGACCACGACCGCCCGGCTTCTGGCGCGGGCACTGAACAACGAGACCGACGTCATCGACCGGCCATCCCTGACGCTGACGGCGCACGGTCGCCATGACGCCTCCATCATGGCCGGCCAGCATATGGACGTGGTCGAGATGGATGCCGCCTCCCACACCGGCATCGACGGCATCCGCGATATCATCGAGAGCGTCCGCTACGCCCCCGTCGAGGCGCGCTACAAGGTCTACGTCCTCGACGAAGTCCACATGCTGTCGAACCAGGCCTTCAACGCCCTGCTGAAGACGCTGGAAGAGCCTCCGCCCCACGCCAAATTCATCTTTGCCACCACCGAGATCCGCAAGGTGCCGGTGACGATCCTGAGCCGGTGCCAGAGGTTCGATCTGCGCCGGGTCGAGCCGGATATCCTGGTCGAACACCTGTCCCGGATCGCGGGCCGCGAGGGCATGTCGGTCGAGGCGGACGCCCTGGCCCTGATCGCCCGCGCCGCCGAGGGTTCGGTGCGTGACGGCCTTTCCCTGCTGGACCAGGCGCTGGTCCAGGGCGAGCGCGGCCAGCCGGTCCGGACCGAGGTCGTCCGCGACATGCTGGGTCTCGCTGATCGCAGCCAGACCATTGCCCTGTTCGAATCCATCATGGCCGGCCGGACGCCCGAGGCGCTGGAAAGCTTCCGGACCCTCTACGGCTACGGGGCCGATCCTATCCAGATCACCAACGATCTTCTGGAACACTGCCATGCTGCCTCTGTGGCCAAGATGCTGGGGCCGGATGCCACGCGGCTGCCCGGCGATCAGGCCAGGGCCCTGGCCGCTCTCGGGGCCGCCATCTCGGCCGGGACCCTGTCGCGGACCTGGTCGATGCTGCTGAAGGCCCTGGACGAGGTGCGGCGGGCTCCGAACCCGGCTGATGCAGTTGAAATGGCCATCGTGCGACTGGCCTATGCCGCCGACCTGCCCGGTCCCGAAGAGGCGCTGAAGAAGCTGCAGGGCGGCGAGCCCATGGGCGGCGGCTCGGGCGGTGGTGCAGCGCCCCGTGGC
>QBLX01000082.1 GCA_003241825.1 Alphaproteobacteria bacterium | reverse complement strand
AGAAGGAAGACCGCGTCGAATACACGGGCCCGCCCGTGATCGTTCCCGGACCTCCGCCTCCGCCAGCTCCGCCGGCACCCGTGAGGCCTTCGGTTATCACCAACGTTCAGTGGTCACGTCGGCCTAGTGTAACTGGGGATGATTTCCCGGCGCGTGCTCTTGAGCGCGGTATCGGGGGCTCGGCAACGGTTCGCTGCACGGCTCAGGCCAACGGTCGTCCGGCTAACTGCCAGGTGACTGCCGAGGATCCGGCAGGTCAGGGCTTCGGTCGTTCGGCAGTTCGCGTCGCACAGCGTGGGCAGCTTTCGCCCGCGACTGTCGACGGGGCCGCTCGTGATGCGTCGTTCAATGTGACGATCCGCTTCCCGGTACCCGAGTAGCTTTTACCGCTCTCGATAATACCAACGCCCCGAGGGAAACCTCGGGGCGTTTCCTTTTGTGCCGGACGCAGTGTCTGCTTGATCGCGACGAACAGGCCCGCTAAAGACCGCCCCTCGCGAAGAGCGCGCCGCCTTAGCTCAGTTGGTTAGAGCGCCGGTTTGTGGAACCGGAGGTCCTCAGTTCAAGCCTGAGAGGCGGTACCATCTTTTCTGGCGGCCATCGGGCCGTCTGCGGCTATCGCCGCCGCCCGCCGCTTGCGCAACATGCCGATCGTCCCTTCGAGCTTCGACAAGGCCTCGACTGTTGCGAGATAGCCGGCTGTGACGACCGGATCATAGATCTTCCAGTCGCGGATATCCGCACCGTTGGGCTCGGGCCGGATCAGCAGGTCGGTATCTGCACGCGACCGCTTCAGCTCGGCCTCTGACGTGATCGTCGCCGATCGCATCAGAATCGAGACGATCGGAGGTCCCCCCTTCCAGGCACCGGACAGGATCCAGCGCCACCAGGACGGCGGATTCTCGAGCGCATGCGCATCGACGCCGCGCGACTGGGACATGTCGATGCCGATCGTCGGACCCGCATTCTGCATGCGCATGACGTCGGTCGGGAAATTCTTGATCACTGCGCCGTCAACCAGCACGGCACCGTTCATGACGACGGGCGGCATGACGCCGGGAATGGAGATCGAAGCCCGTATGGCGCGTCGCAGAAGCCCGCGGCGATGGATCTCGATCCGGCCGGACGTCAGGTTCGACGACACGGCAAAGAAGGGCAGGGGCAGGTCGGCGATGTCGATGTCGCCATAGGTCTGTTCCAGCAGGCGCGCGACCTTGCCTGCACGGGTCATGGCGATGATCGGGAAGGCGATGTCGGACAGGGGGTCCGAGGTGACGAAGGCCTTTCGGATCCGCGCCTCGAGGTCCGCATCACTCCAGCCAAGGGCCGGGCCCGCCGCGATCACCGCTCCCATGGAGGCTCCTCCAAGGAAGTCGAAGGTCACGCCCGCCTCGCGCAGGGCGCGTATGGCTCCGATATGGGCATAGGCCCTTGCACCGCCTCCGGAGAGGACGAGACCGATCGCAGTCCCGGTGAGCACCCGGGCAATGCGAGCGGCATCTGCAGCGTTGCCTTCGATGGCGTGGAACCACCGACCGGGGTCGAGCGCGTCCAGCCACACCGACGTATTGGCCGGGCGCTCCATCCTCGCATCCCTGAGCAGGATCAGATCGGTGAACTGGTGGGCACCCGGAATTCCGCGGCGGCCCGGTGCGACCGGGGGCGGGACCGTGAGAGTATCGCCGACGATGAACAGCCGATCCACCTGCCGCGCACACAGTGCCGCCCAGGAAGGCTGGTCCTGCTCCGCGACATAGAGGACGAAATCATGGGTGTCCTCGACGCGCGAGAACCACTCGGACAGGGATGTCAGGGCTGAGTGATCGACCACCTGGCAGGTGAAGCCGAGTTTGCAGATGTCCGCCGCGATCCGGTCGACAAAGGGGCGGATGGGGCGGGCGCGGGCAGAAGTGAACCCGAACACGCTCGGCTCTGCCGCACCGGTCGTGGTCTCGCGGGCTCGGCGCAGCATCAGGCGAGACAGTTCGATCATGACGTCCGGCCGGGTCCGGACGGCGTCCAGAAAGGCCTCGCGGGGCAGGGCGAGGATTTCGGAATCGCGCAGGGCCACGACATTGGCGGAATGCGCCAGGCCTGCGATCATCGCCATCTCGCCCACGGGTTCGCCTGGCTTCACGACGCCAAGGAACTGGGGCGGGAGGCCTTCCTCATGCCGGAACACGCCCAGACGGCCCGATCGCACCAGATACAGGGTGTCGGCAGCGTCTCCGGCCTTGAACAGCAGCTCTCCACCCGTCAGGGCGAACCAGCTGGCAGCAGTGGTGCGATCCTCGAACAGCAGGGCGAGGGCGGCTTCCAGCGTGTCGGTTCGAGCGTGGGCCATGAAGAACCTATGGCCGATTCGGGTGAAAGATTACCCGGCCTTGCCAAACAATTCGCCACCGGGGTTCAGGGCTGACACGCCCTCCAGCCCGCCTCCACCGGCAGGATATCCAGTCCGGCAGTCTTTGCCAGGCGGATGACACGATCCAGATCGTCGGGCGTGCAGCCATAGGCCGTCGGGCTGTCCATGACATCGTGTCCATAAGCGACAAGCCACCCGCGTGCATCTGCCGTCTCCTGCATCAGCGCCTCGAGGTCATAGCCCGGCAGGCGACGGGACTCGATGCCGATGGCCTTCAGGAGCGGCCGGTCCCCACGCACCCGGTTGATGCCGTTCGTGACGCCGCGCCCGAACTCGAACCGGTCCGCCACAACGGCCTTGGCCTTCAGTCCGCAATCTCCGAACGGATAGGCAAAGCTTGTCATCACATGGCCCTGCAGCCGTTCACCGACCCAGAGCGCATTGCGGTCAAGGCTGGCACCCAGCGACGCAGGAGCAAGATCAAGCACGCTCGCATGCTCATAGGTATGGCAGCCCACCTCGTGCCCGGCGGCATGCAGGGCCTGCAGATGCTCGGTCTCGAACTGCGGCAGGCCCAGGTTGGTCCCGCCGGACAGGCCGCCGCAGACGTAATAGGTCGCCTTGATGCCGTGCTCGGCCAGGATCGGACCCGCCTCGGTCCATGCCGTGACCGGGATGTCATCGAAGCTGAGGCTGAAGATACCGCGTGGCGGCGCAAGCGTGACGGGCCGGATGTCGAGGTAGCGGGCCGCGCGACGGCGCATCTGGTCGATACGAGACTTCATGGCAGCATCTTGCCACACGGGCCTTAAGTCTCACTGAACGGGTCAGGCCGGGGAGGCTTGAGGGTGCGCCCGGCAACAACGGCACCGGCGCCGAACCGGGCGCGAAGGTCGTCGATGATGGTCTCCGTCTTCAGGGTTCGGCTCTCGGTCGAGGCAAACAGGCCGGCTGGCGTGTCGATGGCGTCGACGACCTCGGCCATGCCGATTCCGATCAGGCGATAGGGCCGGCCCAGTTCGGGCTTCAGCAAGGCGCGACCGATGGCGAACAGGGCGCGGGCCGTCTGGACCGGCTCTGGAAGGCTGTGCCGCCGCGTCACGATCCGGAAGTCGTCACGGCGCAGCTTCAGCACCACCACTCGCGAGGCCACGCCGTCCCTTCGGGCCTTGGACGCCAACTTCTCGCAGAGGGGCCAGAGTTCTGCCTCCAGGGCCGCGGCATCGACCAGATCGCTGTTGAACGTCGTCTCGGCGCTCATCCCCTTGCGGTCATGATCCGGGTTCACGGCGCGAGCGTCGCGGGCATGGGACAGATCATGCAGCCGCAGGCCCCATTCACCATAGCGCTTCACCAGGTCGCGTGGGTCTGCCGCAGCCAGATCGCCGACAGTGGCAAAGCCATCGCTCCGCAGGGTGCGTGTGAAGACCGGGCCGACGCCGGGAAGGATGGATACCGGCCGGGGAGCCAGCAAGGCCTGCGCGCCCGCCTCACCGATCACGGAGAAGCCGCGAGGCTTGTCCATCTCCGAAGCGACCTTGGCGAGGAACCGGTTGGGAGCCAGGCCGATCGAGACCGTCAATCCGGTTTCGGCTTCAATCCGGTTCTGTAGCCGGATCAGCTGCAGCGCCGGTGTGCCGCCGTTCAATCGCTCTGTCCCCGCCAGGTCGATCCAGGCTTCGTCGAGGGACAGGGTCTGGACCAGCGGGGTCAGGGCCCCCACGAGGCTGAAAATCCGCTTCGACTCGGCCACGTAGCGAGGGAAGTCCGGCCGGATGACGACTGCATCCGGACAGGCCTTCAGAGCCTTGAACATCGGCATTGCGGAGCCGACGCCTGACTGACGCGCGATATAGCATGCAGTCGAGACAACCCCGCGGACTCCACCCCCGATGATGACGGGCCGGTCGCGAAGCTCGGGTCGGTCACGCTTTTCCACCGAAGCATAGAAGGCGTCACAGTCGAGGTGAGCGATCGTCAGCCGGCCCAGCTCGGCATCACAGACGACCCGTGGTGAACCGCAGGCCGGACAGCGGTTGATCGCGTCCGCGCCGGTCCAGAGGCAATGGCGACAGATGGCGCTGATGGCCAAGCGAAATGCTCTCCGGATCCCTGAATGTTCCGGTATTGTGCCATGGCTCGCCCGTTGCGCGAATGGCCCTTGCGCAGGTCCGCACCCGGGCTTCACGTCAATTTAAGACTGAAGGCGGATTGTGCAGTCAGGAATGCACATGCGTTCGCGTATCGGCGCGATATCGGGCCACAAGGGGAATGATGTCCAAGAAAGTCCTCATCGTCGAGGATAACGAGCTGAACATGAAGCTTTTTCATGATCTGCTCGATTCTCAGGGCTACCAGGTTCTGCAGACCCGCGAGGGGCTGTCGGCCCTCGGGATGGCGCGTGAGCACATGCCGGACCTCATCCTGATGGACATTCAGTTGCCAGAGATCAGCGGTCTTGAAGTCACCAAATGGCTCAAGGACGACGAGGAGCTGGCGCATATCCCGATCATCGCTGTCACAGCCTTTGCCATGAAGGGTGACGAGGAGCGGATCCGGCAAGGCGGCTGTGAGGCCTATATCTCCAAGCCGATCTCGGTGATGCATTTCCTCGAGACCGTGAAGAAGCATCTGGGTCTGTCCGTCCCTGTGGAGGTCGGATGACAGCGCGTATCCTGGTTGTCGACGATGTCGAGGCGAACGTTCGCTTGCTCGAGGCCAAGCTGACGATCGAATACTACGACGTGATGACCTGTCAGGACGGGGCTTCGGCGATTCGCCTGGCAGCCGAGGAACAGCCTGACATCATCCTGCTGGACGTCATGATGCCCGGGATGGACGGGTTCGAGACCTGTCGCCGGCTCAAGGCCGACCCGAACACCCGCCATATCCCCGTCGTTCTGGTGACGGCGCTCGATGGACGGGAAGACAAGATCCGCGGCCTTGATGCCGGGGCCGATGACTTCCTGACCAAGCCTCTGGACGACGTTGTCCTGTTTGCCCGTGTGCGCTCCCTGACCCGGCTCAAGCTGGTCATGGACGAACTGCGCGAGCGCGAGGAAAGCGGGCGCAGGCTGGGCGTCAACGCCGACGGAGCCAGTCGCCTGAGGGGTTCCGGTGGCCGGATCCTCATCGTCGACGACAATCCGAATCAGGCCCAGCGAATCGCCGACGAACTGTCCCGCGAACACCGGCCCGTGATCGAAAGCGATCCCAAGGCGGCGCTGGTGGCGTCTCGCGGTCTCATCGACCTGATGATCGTCAATGTCGCTGCTGAAAGCTTCGATGGGCTCAGACTGGTCGCCCAGGCGCGATCGGCCGAAAATTCGCGCCACATGCCCATTCTCGCCGTCGTGGAGCAGACGGACAGGCCCCGGCTGATCAAGGCGCTTGAACTCGGGGTGAACGACATCCTCATGCGGCCCGTCGACTCGGAAGAGCTGGCAGCCCGGGCCCGGACCCAGATCCGCCGCAAGCGCTATACGGACTTCCTGCGCGAGAAGCTCGATTACTCGCTCGAGATGGCGGTGACCGATGCACTGACGGGGCTGCACAATCGCCGATATATGACCGGTCAGCTCCAGGCGTTCGTCCAGCGGGCCAACCATGGCGGAGACCCGGTGGCTGTGCTGGTCATGGATATTGATCACTTCAAGGCCGTGAACGATGGCTTCGGTCATGACGCCGGTGACGAGGTGCTCCAGGAATTCGCAGTGCGACTGGCCACCAATGTTCGCGCGGTGGACCTGCCGTGCCGATTCGGGGGCGAGGAGTTCGTGGTCGTGATGCCCGACACAAAGATCGAGGATGCCCACCGCATCGCCGATCGTATCCGGCGAGATGTCAGTTCCGTGCCTTTCCGTGTGATGGGTGGCAGGGAGACGTTGAACATCACGATTTCGGTCGGCGTCGCAGTCACGCTCGGCCAGGGTGACACGCCCGAGGCCCTCCTCAAGCGGGGTGACGAAGGCGTTTATGAAGCCAAGGCGACAGGTCGAAACCGGGTTATTGCCCGCGCCGCCTGAGCGCCAGACCCTCCTCCACGGGCCATCTGCCTGCGACCTTTGATCTCCGGTCACGACACCGGGACTGGACGCGGCTTCAAATCCGTCCATTCTTTCCTATCTAGGGTTTCGACTCCCCCGATACGGAACAAGAATGCCATCCAACCGGCCAGGTGAACGACAGGGACAGGGCTCAGGCTCTGCCACCATCACCGAGACAAAGCCCAAGCTCCAGAAGCCCTCGCTGTATCGGGTGCTGATCCTGAATGACGACTACACACCGATGGAGTTCGTCATCTATGTGCTGGAGCGGTTCTTCCAGAAGAGCCGCGAAGACGCGACCCGCATCATGCTGCATGTGCACCAGCATGGCGTCGGGGTGTGCGGCGTCTTCACCTACGAGGTTGCCGAAACAAAGGTCGCCCAGGTGGTCGAGACGGCGCGCCGTCACCAGCATCCGCTGCAATGCACTATGGAAAAAGACTGAGAGGATCTCCCCAATGCCCTCGTTCTCACGCCCCCTGGAAGAGACCCTTCACCGCGCCGTGGCCTATGCCAACGAGCGCCGCCACGAATACGCGACCCTCGAACACCTCCTGCTGGCTCTGATCGATGACCCGGATGCGACCGGGGTCATGACGGCCTGCAACGTGGAACTCGTCGCGCTGAAGACTGCGCTGACGCTCTATGTCGACACCGATCTGGCGGCCCTGGCCACCAGCGATGGCGAGGATGCCAAGCCGACGGCCGGCTTCCAGCGCGTGATCCAGCGCGCCGTGATCCACGTCCAGTCATCGGGCCGCGAGGAAGTGACAGGGGCCAATGTCCTTGTCGCCATCTTCAGCGAGCGCGAAAGCCACGCCGCCTATTTCCTGCAGGAGCAGGACATGACGCGCTACGACGCCGTGAATTTCATCGCCCATGGCATCGCCAAGAAGGCCGGGGCGGGTGAGTCGCGTCCCGCCAAGGGCACATCGCCCGAGGAGGCCGAGGATGCCGCCGCCGTCAAACAGGGCGGAGAGGCTCTGGAAGCCTATTGCGTCGACCTCAACGAGAAGTCGCGCAAGGGCAAGATCGATCCGCTGATCGGTCGTCAGGCCGAGGTCGATCGCTCGATCCAGATCCTTTGCCGCCGCACCAAGAACAACCCCCTGCTGGTCGGTGAACCGGGCGTGGGCAAGACCGCGATCGCCGAAGGTCTGGCCCGCAAGATCGTCAACCACGAGGTCCCGGCCGTGCTGGAAGGGGCGACCATCTACAGCCTCGACATGGGGGCGTTACTGGCCGGCACCCGTTATCGCGGTGACTTCGAGGAGCGGCTGAAGCAGGTCGTCAAGGAACTCGAGAACCACGAGAACGCCATCCTGTTCATCGACGAGATCCACACGGTGATCGGTGCGGGCGCGACCTCGGGCGGGGCCATGGATGCGTCCAACCTGCTCAAGCCCGCTCTGGCATCGGGCACGCTGCGCTGCATGGGTTCGACGACCTACAAGGAATACCGCCAGCATTTCGAAAAGGACCGCGCCCTGGTCCGGCGGTTCCAGAAGATCGACGTCAACGAGCCGACAGTCGAAGACACTGTGAAGATTCTGAAGGGGCTCAAGACGGCCTACGAAGGCCATCACAAGCTGCGCTACACTGATGCCGCGATCCGTTCTGCCGTGGAACTGTCGGCCCGCTACATGACCGACCGCAAACTGCCGGACAAGGCGATCGACGTGATCGACGAAGCGGGGGCATCGCAGATGCTGCTGCCGGAATCGAAGCGCAAGAAGGTCATCGGCCAGAAGGAAGTGGAGGCCGTCGTCGCCAAGATGGCGCGCATTCCGCCGAAGTCTGTCTCCAAGACCGACACCGAGGGCCTGCGCGAGCTGCAGAAGGATCTCAACCGGGCCGTCTTCGGCCAGGACGCAGCCATCGAACAGGTGGCCTCGGCCATGAAGCTGGCGCGGGCCGGTCTGCGCGATCCGCAAAAGCCGATCGGTTCGTTCCTGTTCGCCGGCCCCACCGGTGTCGGCAAGACCGAGGTGGCCAAGCAACTGGCCTCGACCCTGGGCATCGAGATGCTCCGGTTCGACATGTCGGAATATATGGAGCGTCACACCGTCAGCCGTCTGATCGGGGCACCTCCCGGTTATGTCGGCCATGACCAGGGCGGCCTGCTGACCGACGCTGTCGACCAGCATCCGCATGCCGTGGTGCTGCTGGACGAGATCGAGAAGGCTCACCCGGATGTCTACAACATCCTGCTGCAGGTCATGGACAACGGCCAGCTGACCGACGCTGTCGGCAAGAAGGTCGATTTCCGGAACGTCGTCCTGATCATGACCACCAATGCCGGGGCTGCGGACAATGCCCGTGCCTCAATCGGCTTTGGCCGTGGCAAGGTGGAGGGCGAGGACGAGAAGGCCATCCAGCGCCTGTTCGCACCCGAGTTCAGGAACCGTCTGGATGCCATCGTGTCGTTCAGGCCGCTGGCTGCAGAGACCATCCGTCTGGTCGTGACCAAATTCGTCCTGCAACTGGAAGCCCAGCTTGCAGACCGGAACATCACGATCGAACTGACCGACGATGCAGCCGACTGGCTGGCCAAGAATGGCTTCGACGAACTGTATGGCGCGCGCCCGCTCGGCCGGGTCATTCAGGAGAGCATCAAGAAGCCGCTCGCCGACGACATCCTGTTCGGACGTCTGACGCGCGGTGGCCACGTCAAGGTCGAGCTGAAGGACGGCAAGATCACCTTCGACATCAAGCCTGCGAGTGGACAGGCTGCGAAGGAACCCGCTGACGAGGATGCTGCCGTCTAGGGCAGTCTTTACAGGCAACAAAAAAGGCCCGGGCAGCGATGCCCGGGCCTTTCTATTTTGGAAATCGGCTGGACCTAGCGGCGACCGGCGCGCGTCAGGATCAGCGCCAGTCCGGCGACCAGACCGGTCGTGAGCAGGGGCTTGGCCCGGGCGAAGTCCAGTCCCTTGCGCGCCGTTTCCTGATACTGGGCCGGGGCCTTCTCGACGAGGCCATCCAGTCCGTCGATGACACGGCCGTAGGCGTCGCGGGCCTTGCCCTTGATTTCGTTCAGCTTGCCTTCGGCCTGAAGTCTGTCGTTGCCGGTCAGGCCGCCGATGCCGTCCTGCAGGTGACCGCCGAGGACTTCGGCTTTGCCCTGGATGCGTTGATCAGTCATGAGATATCCCTTTCAGAATGAATGAGCCGGGGAGGCGTGTCGTCGTAGCGCGTGAGGAACCCTGCGGTTCCTGTATGGCTTTGTGATCTGATCACGCTGCCGCTCCCTAGATTGGGACGGTACCGGCAATAATCGAGGGGTCTTCATGTTGCGTTTTATCGTTCAGGCCGTCGTGACTGCGCTCGGCCTCTGGCTGGCATCGCAGGTTATCGACGGGGTCGGCTTTTCCGACACGACGACGCTGGTCATTGCCGCTGTCCTGCTGGGCGTCGTCAATGCCGTTGTGCGGCCGATTCTGGTCATCCTGACGTTCCCGATCACGGTGCTGACCCTGGGTCTGTTCCTGCTGGTCGTGAACGCTGCAACCATCGGGCTGGTCGCCATGTTGCTGGACGGCTTCGTCGTGGACGGGCTCTGGCCCGGGGTCGGAGCAGCGATCGTGACCGGCATCGTCAGCTGGATCGCCGGGGTCTTCATCGGGGACGAACGGAAGGCCGAATAGGTGCGGGCGTTTGCCGAACTTCTCGACCGGTTGTCGCTCACCAGTTCGCGCAACGCCAAACTGGTCCTGCTGAGAGACTATCTGCGGGCTGCGCCGGATCCGGACCGGGGCTGGGCGCTGGCCGCCCTGACCGGAGAGCTCAGCTTCTCCGCAGCCAAGCCCGCAATGATCCGCAAGGCCGTCGAGTCGCGGGTCGACCCGGTACTGTTCGGCTGGTCCTACGACTATGTCGGTGATCTGGCCGAGACCGTGGCCCTGATCTGGCCCGTTGATCCCAACCGTCGCGCCAACCGCGAGCCCGAACTGGGTGAGGTGATCGACGCGCTGATGTCGGCCAAGCGGGGCGAGGTTCAGGGACTGATCGAGGGCTGGCTGGATTCGCTGGCACCGAAGGGGCGCTGGGCCCTGCTGAAACTGGTGACAGGAGGCCTTCGCGTCGGCCTGTCCGCCCGACTGGCCAAGACCGCGACGGCCCTGATCCGACCTGAGCAGACAGACGGGCTCGAGGCAGGGACCGGAGAGGTCATCGCCCCCCTGGCCGCCGTCGACGTGTCCGAGATCGAGGAGGTCTGGCACGCGCTTTCGCCGCCCTATGCCGACCTGTTCGCCTGGCTGGAGGGTCGTGCCGACCGCCCCAGTGGCGATGCACCGGGGCGGTTTCGACCGGTCATGCTGTCGGTCGCCATCGACGAGGCCGTGGACTTCAGCCGGCTGGACCCGGCGGACTATGCCGCCGAATGGAAATGGGACGGTATCCGCGTTCAGGCCGTTCGCGAGGCTGGCGTGGCCCGGCTTTATTCCCGGACGGGAGACGAGATTTCCGGAGCCTTCCCCGACCTGATGGCGGGCCTTTCCTTCGAGGGCGCGATCGACGGCGAACTGCTGATCTGGCGGGCCGAACCGGGGGGAGGGGGTGTTGTCGCCCCGTTTGGAGACCTGCAGCAGCGGCTGAACCGCAAGACTGTCGATGCGAAGACGATGGCGGCTTATCCGGCAGCCATCCTCGCCTATGATCTGCTGGCCGATCGGGGCGAAGATCTGCGCTCGCTGTCGTTCAACGAACGCCGGGCGAGGCTTGAGGCTTTGGTGTCAGGCCATGGCAGCGAACGCCTGCATCTCTCGCCGATCGTCGACTATCCGGACTGGGACACCCTCGCCAGGCTGCGGGCTGACCCCCCTGTGGGAGGCGCGGCCGAAGGGTTGATGCTCAAGCGGCGGGACTCACCCTATGTCGGCGGGCGACCCAAGGGACCCTGGTTCAAGTGGAAACGCGACCCCCACACCATCGACGCCGTCATGATGTACGCCCAGCGCGGGCACGGAAAACGGTCCAGCTTCTATTCCGACTATACCTTCGGCGTCTGGACCGAGGAGGGGGTCCTGACACCGGTCGGCAAGGCCTATTTCGGCTTCACGGATGACGAGCTGAAACTTCTGGATAAATTTGTCCGCGACAACACAGTGGACCGGTTCGGGCCGGTTCGCTCGGTCAGGGCAGAGCCGGACTTCGGCATGGTTCTGGAAATCGCCTTCGAGGGTCTGCAGCGCTCGCCCCGGCACAAGTCGGGCGTGGCCATGCGCTTTCCCCGGATCAGCCGCATCCGCCGGGACAAGCCGGCG